>CAMYJI010000045.1:0-19042 GCA_947258545.1 uncultured Ectothiorhodospiraceae bacterium | reverse complement strand
TCGCTGTCGAGTACATAGACGTACTCGCTGTCGGCGTCCCGCCGCAGCGCCGCGAACGGTATCACCCGGCGCAGGGCGGCCCGGGTGTTGAGTTCGACCCGGCACAACTGCCCGGGTGCGGCGCCCTCGGGCACGGGCTTGATCTCCACCTCGATGGTGCCGCGGCGTGTCATCGGATCGAGGCTGGGATAGATGCGGGTAATGTGGCCATCAAAGACCTGGTCACCGAGGGCATCGATGCGCACCCGGGCCACATCGCCGAGTGACAGGTCGGGCAGGACCAGCTCGGACACCGGCAACTCGGTCACCAGCGACGAGGGGTCGGAGATGGTCAGCAGGTGCTGGTGGCGCTCGGCGATGTTGCCGGGTTCCGAGAGCCGCGCACTGACCACGCCATTGATGGAGCTGGTTATGGTGGTATAACCCAGGCGGGTCTTCAGCACCTGCTCATCGGCCTCGGCCACCTCCAGTGCGGTGCGCGCGCGGGTATATTCGTCCTCGGAGACCAGCTTGCTGCCGCGCAGTTCCTTCAGGCGCCTGGCGTCCTGAGCCGCCTGCTTGCGCGTGGCACTGGTACGCGCGAGCTGCGCCTTGATGAGGGTGTTGTCCAGCCGGACCAGCAGGCCGCCTTTCGAGACGCGGTCGCCCTCGTACACCGGCAGCTCGGTAATGCGGCCTTCCTCCTGGGTGTAGACCTTGACCTCGCGCTGCGCCCGCAGGGTGCCGGCGCGGGTGCGAACCACACTGAGATTGTCACTGACCACCGGCGCGGTCTCGACCAGGTGGACCGGTTTGCCCCTTGCGCCTGACGGTGGACTCTGCTGGTCGCAGCCCGCCAGGCCCGTCACTGCAAGCAGGAATATCAGGCTATGGAGCCATGGGCAGGGCGGGTGCCGAGTCAGGTTTATTCTCATTATTGCTATGACCGTCAGAGGTAACGTGAATTCCCTGATTATACATAACAAGCTACTGACACCATGGTCAGCATTAATCACTGCCCCGGCGCCATTGGCTTCATAATGACACTTGTTATGATGCTTGTGTCGCAATTCTGAAATCATGGCCTGTCCCCGGCTATCGTGAAGGTTTACCATACGCATTCGCCCGACAACCCACAGGAGTTCGAATACATGAAAACAGTTGCACTGGCCGTAATCCTGCTGATGCTGCAGGGCTGCGCGGCAATGGTCGTCGGGACCACGGTGGGCGTGGTAACCACCGTTGCCGTCGAAGCCGTCAAGGTACCGTTCAAGGTGACCGGTGCGGTCATCGACGTCGTCACAGACGATGACGACGAGGAATAGGACTAGTCAGCAGCATCAATGGGCCGGAATTCAGCCGCACTCTCGAACCATCCCCGTGTGCTGACGTCGCACCGGTGAAACACCCGTACAGACCCGGAACGGACGATTGACTGCGCTACTCGATACGCTGGTTGAACGCATGGGCGTTGTCATCCTCGGCAAGGAGCACCAGCTGCGCCTGGCACTGACCTGCCTGCTGGCGCGCGGACACCTGCTGATCGAAGACCTGCCCGGCGTCGGCAAGACCACGCTCGCACACTCGCTGGCCGCGGTCCTCGGCCTGCACTACCAGCGCATCCAGTTCACCAGCGACCTGCTGCCGGCCGACATCCTCGGGGTCTCTATCTACAACCGCGAAACAGCGGATTTCCAGTTTCACCCCGGGCCGGTGTTTTCCCATATCGTGCTGGCCGATGAAATCAACCGCGCCACCCCCAAGACCCAGAGCGCCCTGCTTGAGGCCATGGAGGAACACCAGATCACCATCGAGGGTGAAACCCGCGAGCTGCCGCAGCCGTTCTTCGTGATCGCCACCCAGAACCCGCTCTACCAGATCGGCACCTTCCCGCTGCCGGAATCGCAGCTGGACCGCTTCCTGATGTGTATCGAACTCGGCTACCCCGATAGCGATGCCGAACGAGAACTGCTCAAGGGCGATGACCGCCGCACGCTGCTGGCCGGGATCGAACCACTGATGTCCGCCGGCCAGCTGCTGGAACTGCAACATCAGGTCGATAGCGTTCACGCGTCCGATGCCCTGTTCGACTATCTACAGGCCCTGCTGGAGTTCAGCCGCCAGTCACCCCGCTTCCAAAACGGCCTGTCACCGCGTGCCGGCCTGGCAATCCTGCACAGCGCCAAGGCCTGGGCCCTGCTGGCTGGGCGCGACCTGGTACTGCCCGAGGATCTGCAGACCGTGCTGCCGGCGGTGATCGGCCATCGCCTGCAGGCCGCGGAGGATCAAAGCGATTCCCTTACGGGCAGTGAACGGGTGCGCCTGCTGCTGGAGTCGGTCCCCCTGCCCTAGCCCGCTGCAGCTGCCATCGGATAACAGACGCCAAGGCGTTATGCAGACCCTGACAATACGCGACCGTTTTAGGCTGCAACGCTTCACCCGGGGACTCGGGATCGAATCGGGGCCGGTCCGCCTGGACCGTTCCCGGGTCTTCATCCTGCCCACCGCGAGCGGACTGCTGTTTGCCGTCATGCTGCTGATAATGTTGTTCGGCGCCATCAACTACAACAACAGCATGGCCCACCTGTTCACCTTCCTGGTCGGCAGCATGGCCATGGTCTCGATCCTGCATACCTACCGCAACCTGGCGCAACTCAGCTTCAGTGTGGGCAAGACCACATCGGTGTTTGCCGGCAGCCGCGCCGGCTTCGGGATCCTGGTGACCAACCCGAGCCGGTTCCCGCGCTACGGGATCCAGCTGCACACCCCCGGACAGCCTGCGGTCCCTATCGACATTGAGGAACAACACACCGGCACGGCAACGCTGTACCGGGAGGCCCCTCGGCGCGGCGTCCTGCCGCTGGGCCGCTGGACGGTGTCGACGCGCTACCCGCTCGGCCTGTTCCGTGCCTGGGCGCATCTGGAACTGCAGGCGGAGTGCCTGGTCTATCCGCGTCCCGCCAATCACCAACCGGTCCAGCAAAGCCCGGCCTACAAACCGCATCAGACCGGTGACCGGGGCCGCGGGGTGGATGACTTTGCCGGCTTCCGCCCCTATCGGCCGGGCGACTCCCCGCGTCATGTGTTCTGGAAGGCCGCGGCCCGGGAACAGTCACTGCTGGTCAAGCAGTTCGGTGGCGACCGCGCCGATGAGGTCTGGCTGGACTGGGATGCACTGCCCGGCAGGGACACCGAGGCGCGCCTGAGCCAGCTGTGCCGCTGGGTGCTCGATGCCCACCGCAACCAGCAGGCCTACGGCCTGCGCCTGCCCGGGATCGAGATTGGCATTGGCAGCGGCAACCGCCACAAGCGCCGCTGCCTCGAGGCGCTGGCGCGCTTCGCCTGATCCATGCAAGGCACTGGCACTGCATTGAGCGCGCGCAGCCAGGCCTGGCTGCTCGCCGCCGTGGCGTTGGTGGTCCTGCCGCACCTCCCGCGTATGCCCTGGTGGATCACCCTGTTTGCCGTCGGTGTCGGGCTGTTCAAGCTGTCGCTGCTGCGCCGACCACAACAGCAGTTGCCAGGTGTGCTGCTGGCGCTGATGACGGTGGCCGTTACCGCGGGCGTGTTTTTCTCCTACAGCACACTGCTCGGCAAGAATGCCGGTGTCGCCCTGCTGATCGTCATGCTGGCCCTGAAACTGCTGGAACTGCGCGCACTCCGCGATGCGCGACTGCTCATCTACCTCAGCTATTTCCTGGTCATCACGAATTTCCTGTATACCCAGACCATCCCGATCGCGCTTTACATGTTTGTCGCCACGCTGGTGATCACCGCCGCCCTGTCGGTGCTCACCCACAGCAGCAGGGAGCGCGCGGTCAGCAATCATTTGCGCCTGGCCGCAGTGTTGCTGGCACAGGCCGTGCCGATCATGCTGGTGTTGTTCGTGTTTTTCCCGCGCGTTGCCGGACCGCTCTGGGGGCTGCCCAGGGACGCCTATGCCGGCATGACCGGATTGAGCGACACCATGACGCCGGGTGCCATCAGTTCCCTGGCACAGTCCGATGCCACCGCCTTCCGGGTGAAGTTCTTCGGGCCGGCACCCGATCCGGGGCTGCGTTACTGGCGCGGCCCGGTGCTGTGGCACACCGACGGCCGGACCTGGTCACCGGGGCGCATCGGCTCCTACCCGCGCAAGCCGCCCGGGGTGCTGCAAAACCGCGGCGAGGCGGTGCGTTACGCCGTCACCCTGGAGGGTCACGACAAGCCCTGGCTGCTGGCACTGGACCTGCCGGTGCAGATTTCGATGCGCGCGTTGTACACGGTGGACTTCCAGTGGCTGTCCTACGGCCCGGTGCGCGAACGCATCCGCTACGAGGCCACGTCCTGGCCGCACTACCATACCGGCACACTGGAACCGCAGCTAAGAAAGGCCGCCTTGCAATTACCCGGACTCGTCAGCCCACGGGTGCAGGCGCTCGTGAAGGACTGGCGCACCCGCGCGGACAGCGACCACGCCGTGGTGCAGCAGGCGCTTGACTATTTCAATACCCAGCCGTTTGTCTACACCCTGCGGCCACCGCGACTGGGAGATGACCCGGTGGACGAATTCCTGTTCGGCACGCGTCGCGGCTTCTGCGAACACTACGCGGCCGCCTTTGTGGTATTGATGCGCAGCTCGGGTATCCCGGCGCGCGTGGTGACCGGCTACCAGGGTGGCGAATACAACCCCGTCGGTGACTACTGGCTGATCCGCCAGGCGGATGCCCACGCCTGGGCCGAGGTCTGGCTGCCCGATGCCGGCTGGTTGCGCGTGGACCCCACCGCCGCCGTGGCACCCGAACGCATCGAACATGCACTCGATCTGGACCTGCAGGAATCCGGCGCCCCGGCGCGTTTTCGTCTGGCGGAGACCGGGCTGCTGGCACACAGCTGGCGCCGGCTGCAATTCGCAGTGGATGCGGTCAATAACAACTGGAACCAGTGGGTGCTGTCCTACGGGCCGCAGCGCCAGCTGGAGCTGCTCGCCGCGCTCGGCTTCAAACAGGCCTCCTGGCGGGAAATGGCGCTGAGTCTGTTGCTGCTGACCGGCACCTGCCTGCTGGCTGTCGCCCTGTGGATGCTGGTAAAGACACCCGGGCCCTCCGATCCCGTGCTGCAGGCGTGGCAACGCTTTTGTCAGCGCCTGGCCCGGCTGGGTGTGCGGCGCGCACCCAGCGAAGGACCACGGGACCTGGCCCGGCGCGCGATGGCCGCCCACCCGGAACTCGGCGCCCAGGTGCGTTCGATCACCGACCTCTACATCCGGCTGCGTTACGGCAGATCCTCGCAGGATTCCCACGCGGTTCGGCAACTGCAACAGCGGGTGCGACGCTTCCCGCAACGCGCCGGTCACTGACAGCGAGGCACAACCCGTCGAATCGCGGCTGTACCCGATAAAGCGCCGGGCATAAACAAGGCGCCCCTGCAAGGGTATGGCCTATCACCGTGGGAGTGGTAACTGACCGCGATTCCTAGCCTTTGCAATCGCGCCGAAGGCCGGCGCTCCTACGGGTTTGTGGCCGTGCCTATGGCGCAACGGCCCGTCGAATCGCGCCGGCGAAGCGCTCCTGCATGGCATCGCAAACACGATGTACGCCAGCCCCTAGGTCGGACTAGCGACAGTGTAATCCGACACTGCCCTTGTCGGGTTACAACGCTCCGCGCCTAATCCGACCTACAAGGCAACACACTCAATAGAATCGTGCCTGCGAGGCGCTCCCACAGTGTATCTATACACCTGGATGCAAGGCCCGGATCCAGGCACTGGCAGAGTCGGCCTCGGTATCGGCCACCTGGTTGCGATAACCGCTCCGGCTGTCCGCTGCAGGGAATCCTAGACGCTTTTCATGTGGCGCAGCATGCGCTCACGCAATGCCGCATCGGGCAGGCGGCCGTAAGCTGCACCCATGTTGTCGCTCATGTGGTGAACCTTGGAGGTGGCGGGGATCGCACAGGTCACCGCCGGGTGGGAGACCGCGAACTTCAGGAAGAACTGCGCCCAGCTGGTGCAGTCGAACTCCGTTGCCCATGCCGGCAAAGCCTTGCCACGCACCCGTTTGAACAGCTCGCCGCGCATGAACGGCCGGTTGACCAGCACCGCCATGCCGCGCTCCTGCGCCAGCGGCAACAGACGCTGTTCGACATCGCGGTCGCTGATGTTGTAACTCAATTGCACGAAATCGAATGGCTGGGTATCCAGGATAACCTCCAGGTCATCGTGAAAACGGCCATGCGACGTGGTGATGCCGATATAGCGCAGCTTGCCCCCGGCCTTCCAGGCCTTCAGGGTTTCAAGCTGCACCTCCCAGTCGCGCAGGTTGTGGATCTGTATCAAGTCGAAGCGCCCGACCCCGACGCGCTGCATGGAGCGCTGCATCTGCTCGATACCCTCCTGCTCGCCCCAGGTCCAGACCTTGGTGGCCGCGAACAGCTTCTGTTTTTCAAAATGTGACTCGCGCAGCAGTTCACCGAGCACTGCCTCGGCGTGGCCGTACATGGGCGAGGTGTCGACCACGCCGCCGCCGTGATCGAAAAAGGCCTGCATGACCGGCAGCAGCCGTCTGCTTTGCTCCGAACCCGGCGCCACGTCGAAGGTACGCGAGGTCCCCATGCCGATAACCGGCAACCGTTCACCGCTTGCTGGAATCGGTTTCCTGACCGGTTTCTGCTCGACGTCACCCGGCCAGCCCGGGCGGACCAGCAGGCCGGCGCCCACTCCGCCCAGGGTGGCGAGAAAACGGCGCCGCGAAAACTGTGAGGATTCCATAAACTAGACTTTAGCAGCTGGCGGTGTCTGCGCCAGCCGGGTCTGCGCCCGCCCCAGGCGATAGGCCACCCCGGCCCACACCATGGCCAGCGGTGCGGCGATAAAGGCAATCGTGGACAGGCTCAGTCCCATGGCGCGCAAGCCGGCATAGGCCCAGGCGCTCACGGCATCGCCGCCGCGGTAGACCACGGTATCGATGAAGTTCTTGGCCTTGTACTTCTCCTCGCGCCCCAGCACCACGTAGAGCATCTCGCGCGCCGGGCGCATGATGGCGTAGTTCCCCGCGCGGCGCAGCACCTGCACCACCACCAGTACTGCCAGCACCGGCGCCTGGCCCAGCACCAGGAAGCCCGCACCCAGCAGCAGCGGCACCAGTGCCAGGGTCCAGCCCAGTCCCAGCCATTTCACCAGGCGGCCGGTCAGCAGCACCTGGAACACCAGCGTCAGGCTGTTCACCGCCAGGTCGATGCCCGCGAACACCGCCGTGCGCTGCGCGGGATCGGAAAAGCTGTCGCGTACGATCTGTGCCTGCTGGAAATAGAGAAACGTCGCCAGGGTGGTGAACAGCAGCATCAACACACAGATGCCGAGCAGATAGGGCGAACGCAACACCAGGCGGATACCGGCATAGACACTGCCGCCGATGGCCTGTTCAGCCGCCGCTTGCGACGTTTCCGCGCTACCCTGCCGGGAACGCCAGGCGGACAGGCGGTCGATGCACAGCACCGCCACGCCCAGCAGGATGGCTGATACCGGCAGCAGATTGGTCGGCCCCACGGGCAGTACCAGGGCACCCGCAATCAACGGGCCGCAGATGGCCCCGCTGGTGCCCCCGGCGGCGATGAAGCCGAACAGGCGCCGGGCCTGTTCATTGTCGAAGATGTCGGCCATGAAACTCCAGAACACGGAAACCACGAACAGGTTGAACACGCTCGCCCAGATGAAGAAGGCCCGCGCCACCCAGGCATGCGTGAGTTCCGACTGAAACAGTGCGAAGAACACCAGCAGGTTGGCGATGAAGAACCAATAGACAGCGGGCAGAAAGCGGCGCCGTTCGAAACGCGACGAAACCCAGCCGAACAACGGTACCGCTGCCAGCATCACCAGGAAGGTGCCGGTAAACAACCACTGCAGGTTTTCCACACCGCCAGCGATCCCCATCTCGTCACGCATCGGCCGGACGATGTAGTAGCTGCACAGCAGGGAGAAGAAATAAACGAAGGCCCAGAACAGTGCGGCCAACTCGTCCGGCTGCACATTGACCAGGCGGCTCAGCCGGGCCAACAACCGGTTCGAAAATTTATCCGCCTGTATGACCACACGCGATCCGCTCAGCGTTTCGCCTTGCGCCGGGTATGTTCGACGAGCTGTTGCCTGATTTCAGGCAGCAGCGCGCGCACCGCCTGCTCACCCGCGGCAATGGCATCCGATTGCTGGTCAAAACCGAGCAATGAAATACCGCCGATAGCGGGCCGGATCAACACATCCGCCTCACCGGCCTCGGCCGCGACGACCGCCTCGGACATAATCAGCAGGGCCTGGTGCAGCACATCCCATGTACTTTCGAGCACGGTGTTGTGCACCGGCCGCTTGGAGACATCCACCGCGATCACCACATCCGCACCCAGTTGACGTGCGATCCTGACTGGCAGCTGACTGACCAGACCACCATCCACATAGTCATGCCCATCGATGGTAACCGGCATAAAGATGCCCGGCATACTGCTGGAGGCGCGCACTGCCATGCCTGCATTACCCCGGGTAAAGGCCACCGCCTGGCCGTCCCGCAGGTCCGCTGCCACGGCAACGAAAACCGTGTCGAGTGCCTCGATTGGCCGGTTGCCGAGCTTGTCGTTGATCAAGCCCTGCAGCCGCTCGCCACCGATAAATCCGCGATTCGGCAAGGTCCAGTCGGCCAGGTTCTTCATCTGCAATTCACTCGCCGCGGCAATCAGCGCTTCGCCACGGATACCACCCGCGTACAGTGCGCCGGCCACACTGCCGGCACTGGTGCCCACCACGATATCAGCCCGGATACCGTTCTGCTCGAGCACATTCAGCACCCCGGCATGGGCGAAACCACGCGCCGCACCGCCGCCCAACACGAAGGCAATCACCGGGCGATCCGCTATGACAACGTGCCTTAACTCGTCGGCGACCGGCGGGTTCTCCACCGGCGGCGCCACCGGCACGCTGGCACATCCCGCCAGCCACAGGATCAGCAGCAGGAAAAAAGCACCTTTTTCGAGACTGATATGAGAGATAGCCGTACTCCAGGCGTGCCTTACAGGGTGGCCAGTTCGATATTATTGAGATTACGATGATAACGGTGCAATGATTCCACCTTGTGTTCCAGGGCCTGCACCACTTCACGCGCGAAATTCTGCCCTTCCAGCTGTTGCGAGGACTCCAGCCCGCCGGGGCTGAACACATTTATCTCCATCAGCTTGTCACCCACCATGTCCAGACCGATAAAGAACATGCCATCCTGTACGAGCTTGGGGCGCACCGTCTCGATGACCTGCAGCATACCATCGGTTATCCGGCCCTTGCTTGCCACGGCACCGGCGGTGATATTACTGCGGAAGTCGCCGTCTTCCCGCCCCCGGACGCGGTGCAGGACGGCGTAGTGCCCCCGGCGCTGCAGGGGATAGCCATTCATCAGAAACACGCGGGTATCGCCCTGCAGCGCCTCGGGCAGGAACTCCTGGGCGAGGACATAGCCCTCCCGGCAGATCGCCTCGATGATCTGATTGATATTCGCCTTTCCCTGCGGCTGAATCAGAAACACGTTATGGCCACCCGAGCCGGACAAGGGCTTCAGGACCGCGGTACCGCCCTCTTCATTGATGAAGTGCCTGATATCATCCGGGTGACGGCTGATCAGTGTGCGCGGCCGGACCTCTACAGGAAAATACTGCAGGTACATCTTGTTTACCGCCTTGGCCAGGCCATTGGGATCATTCAGGACGATGACGCCGTGGCGCCTGGCGAGACGGCCGAAATTGATACCGGCCAGGTGCGCCCAGGGGCGTTCGATCACATCCTGCGCCGGGTCATTGCGCAACAACAGTACATCCAGGGTGTCCACGGCGATACGCTCGGCCGTCGCCGACTTGCCCTGCAGGTCCTCGAGGTAGACGCTGCGGGAACGGTAACGGCGTTTAGGCACCGAACGTGCCCGGGCATGCACGTTTTCATCGGGGTCGTAGGCAAAATCGGCCAGGCTGATATACCAGACCTCATGCCCGAGATTGGTGGCCTCCAGGGCGAGTACGGTCGTGGTGTAATCAGCCAGTTCCGTACGGATGTTGTTAACGACCAGACCGAGTTTCATGGTGCGCACTCCTCCACCATCCGGCTGATCGTCATCCCCTGCCGGATGTGTTCGAGTCGCCGCATCGCCTCCGGCGATTCCAAGTGGCGCGGCCGCAACGGGCCCGGCTTCAGCACCTTGCGCCAGCGCAACTCCTCGACCAGGTGGGCATGCTCCAGGTTCACCTTGCCCAGCAGCAGCAGGTCGATTTCGCCACCCTTGCCGAGGTAATCGAGCAGCTGTGCAAGACCTCGCAGATAGACGACATCCTTGGTGTAACCGCCACCCCGATAGACCCGCATGGCGATGGAAAATGCCACGCCTGGGGCAAAGGCGTGGCGTCGGGTCAGCTCCCTGAAGATATCGACGAAATCTGCGCCAGCGGTCAGATAGGAGACCGCCAGGACCCGCCCGGCCAGTAACCGCAGGCGTGCGGCACTCATTTCGCCAACCAGGTATTCCGCCAGCACCGCCAGGCCTTCCTGCAACACCTCGTAATTGGCCAGCCCGGCAGAGAGTTGCCTGAACGGTTGGCTGCGCCCGTTGTAATAGGTCACGATGTGCGTGCCTATTTCATGCGCCAGCGTGGCGTTCAACCGGTCAACCGCAACCCGCGCATCACGTCCCACGAGGAAGTGCCCGCGGGACACCATGATGCCCGGCACATCACCCCGCAGTTCTACCCGGGCAGGCAGGTCCGGCATGGCCTGCCGGTACCAGGCAAGTTCTTCCTCCGCACGCACGGCCAGGGCTTCGGCATCAAACGTCCGCGCCCCGGCCCCGGGGGATGCCGCCGGCGGAATCTGTTCCACCAGCTGATGGGCGAGCTTCAACAGCCAGTCTTCCACCGCGCCGTAGATCTGCTGGCTACCGTGCAGAAAGCGCGGCGTATTGCGATCGGCTATGAGACCGATCTGCCGGTCCAGTTCATCGCGTTTCTCGGCAAAGATCTGCGCCAGCGTCGGATCCTCGATGCGCTCGATGGGTATTTGATACAGCCGGCGCTTCAACAGGTCCGGCTCCACCGGGCGCGGACGGTAATTGAACTCCGGCTCGCCCTGGCAGCCGCGGTGCTGGAATTCCGCCCAGGCCGCCGGGGCGTTGACCGGTGTGACATGCAACAGGATATCGAACTGCTTGCTGATGCCGTTGAGCTGTGCGTCCGTCTCCCACACCGCCCGGGTCATGGCATGCCGGCCAAGTTCATGGTAATGGGCCGGTCGCTGAGTGGTATAGCGGTGCGCGAAGGCATAGAAACTCTGCTTCAGGGCATGCGCCATTGCGTAGCGCAGCCGGCGCAGCCGAAAGGGGAGTAAGGCACCGTTGTCAGGGTCCCGGTAGTCGGGCTGCACCTCGAGCCCGACCATCGACAGGCCACCCTCCCCGATATCCACCGGCAGGCGCAAGGGCGCCAGACCGGGAGGACCCACCTGGTCGCGGTAATCCAGGGTCACGCACGCCGGCATGCCGTTCAGATGGATACCCAGCAGAGCATTCTCCAGTGCCTCGAGATAATTCCCGGGTGCATGCTTGCGGTTGGCCACGATGCGAAAGCCCGGCGCGACGGGTGACTCCACCGGCGGCGGTGTTGCGCCGTTCTCCGCAGCGGCCCACAGCTCCAGTATCAGGAAGGCACCGAAGTCCGCCAGCCGGGCCTGCGCAATCTGCCCGATCAGACGTTCCAGCCCGGATTTCTGCTCCGTGGCCTCCAACGCCAGGATATAGGCGGCCTCGCCCAACAGCAGCGTTTCCGTACCCGGGTCTGCGCGCCCGGCCGGACGCCGGTAGATGCACAGGAAGGGCAATGGCCGGTCGATATGCACCCGTCCCCAGGCCGGCAGCTTGCTGCGTACCGGGGCCCTCGCGCCCAGGCGCTGTGCGATGGCATCGATGGTGTCCGCAGGGATCATACCTGTCTCTATGGGCCGTACCTTGTTCATAGCCGCTTCATCTCTTCGGCAATACCCGGCAGGGTCGACCGCAGCGCGTCATGCAGTGCCTGCAGTTGTTCGACATCCACCTCGCCGCTCCATTCGTCCATGAAAAATTTCTTGAACTCCAGGGACAGAACACAGCCGGTCTCTGGATAGTTGCCGTGCACCCAGGCGGCAAACTGGCGGCCCCTGAATTTGACGTTTTCACGCACATCGAGGTGATGGCCGAGAAAATCAAAGCGGGACAGGTCGGCGATGAAACGGTCGATCAGGAGGCCCCAGCGTTTCCGATCCAGGGTGCCCGTCCCCACGTTGACATCGGGGTGCGTCGCCGGGTCCTCGGGCGGGGCATCCGGACCACCGCGGCGGTAGTTGTAACTGTGCAGGTCGAATATGACAAAGCGCCCATAGTGGTATTCCAGTTCATCGAGCAGTTGCTTTAACTCGGCGTAGAAGGCGTCGTATTCATCCAGGGAATGTTCGATCACTTCATCGGCGGGCGGCTCCCGCCACAACTCCAGCCCCCAGGCGTCTTCCGGTCGCAGATAGACCGCCTCGCCACGGGCCCGGTTCAGGTCAACCTCGAAGCGCGACCGCCGGGGAAGGATCCGGGTCGATGCAACCGTCGCAAGGTAATCAGTGTAGGGGTCCTCTTCACGCAGTTGAGTGGTCTCATCCAGGGCCAGCAGCCTTTTGATTTCGCTACGCAGCTCATGGCCGCAATGCAGGGCCGTTGCAAACAACGGCCTGTCCCCCTTGTGGACCGACCACAGCGGCTGCACCACTGTCTGTGGCCTGCCCGGCATGCCCGTAAACCCCGGCTCGTTTTGCGCCCTCATACTCATATAGTTGCACAAGGAACAGATCTTTCCATGTGCAATGCAGGCGGGCCGGCTCCCTGTGGCCCGCCAATCGAATCTATACTTAAATCAAGGGACAGGGCATGACGACAGGGCTTTATCAACCAGCCATTCCTGCCGTCATGAATAGTCATCGGAACGGGCGACCGGGAGAATGGATGATGGAAGACATCTTTGCATATGCCGATGACCTGGGGCCGGCCAAGGTCATCCATGCATATGAACCCTCGGTCGGATTGAAGGCAGTTCTGGTCATCGACAATGTCGCCAAGGGCCCCTCGATCGGCGGGATACGCATGGCCGAGGATGTCTCAACTGCTGAATGTATCCGTCTGGCGCGCGCAATGACCTTCAAGAATGCAGCGGCAGGCCTGCCGCATGGCGGCGGCAAGATCGTCCTCTACGGTGACCCGAAAATGCCCGGGGAGCGCAAGCAGCAATTGATCCGGGCACTGGCCCAGCTGTTGCGCGGCGAGCAGGAATACATTTTCGCGCCGGACATGGGTACCGACGAGGAATGCATGGCCTGGATACGTGATGAGGTCAGCCGCGTCGTGGGACTGCCGCGCGAAATCGGCGGCATCCCGCTCGACGAAATCGGCGCCACCGGCTGGGGACTCAGCCACGTCGTCGATGTGGCCTTGAACTACTGCGACTTCAGGCTGGAGGGTGCGCGGCTGGTGGTGCAGGGCTTCGGTGCAGTCGGCAAGCATGTCACGCGGTTTCTCACCGACAAGGGGGCGACCCTGGTGGGCGTGGCGGATTCCGCCGGCGCCATCCATAATCCCGGGGGGCTGGAAGTGAATGCCCTGCTCGCCCTGAAGACTGCAGGCAAGAGTGTCTCTGATTACACCGATGGCACGTGTCTGGAGCGCGATGAAGTGGTGGATATCGAATGCGATATCTGGATACCGGCGGCGCGGCCCGACGTGATCAACGAGGATAATGTGCACCGGCTCAGGACCCGCCTGGTTGTCGAGGGTGCGAACATCCCCTTCACCCAGGGAGCGGAACGCATTCTGAATGAAAAAGGGGTAATGTGTGTACCGGATTTCATTGCCAACGCCGGTGGAGTCATCTGTGCGGCGATGGAATATCACGGCTCCACCCAGACAGCAGCGCTGCAGACCATCGAGGAGAAACTGCGCCGCAATACCGAGATGGTGCTGGAGGCATCGAAAGACCGGCATATCCTGCCGCGCCAGGCGGCCATGGAGATGGCCGAGGAGCGCATTCGGCGCGCCATGAGCTTCCGGCGCTACCCGCTGTTTTCCACCGCACCGGATTACACCTGAGGCCGGCTCATGGATAGCAATGCACAGTTGATACTGACTGCAGGGTACGCCGTGCGCCCGGTCTGGTCAGTAGACCCTCACCAGGAGGCCTGAATGTACCGAATTCGCTTTCATGGGCGTGGTGGCCAAGGCATGAAGACGGCCAGCCGTATTCTCGGCAACGCCTTCTTCGAGGCAGGCTTCGAGGTACAGGACGCCCCGCGCTACGGGGCGGAACGACGCGGTGCACCGATCTTCGCCTATGTACGCGCGGCCCGCGAACCGATCAATGAACGCGGCATCATCCAACACCCCGACCTGGTAATCGTCGCCGATGATACCCTGGTACCGGTACCGGCCTCCGGTGTACTGGCGGGTGTCAGCGCGCACAC
Organism: uncultured Ectothiorhodospiraceae bacterium; assembly: GCA_947258545.1. GTDB lineage: Bacteria > Pseudomonadota > Gammaproteobacteria > UBA9214 > UBA9214 > CAMYJZ01. The sequence continues at coordinate 4,539 of CAMYJI010000045.1, read as the reverse complement.
CGTACTGCTGATCAACAGCATCGATGCACCCGATGTGTGGCGCAACCGGCTCAATATCGACGGACCGATCCTCACCCTGCCGGTTGCGGCGAGGGTCGAGGACCGCGCCGACCTGCCCTATATCGGCGCGACCTGTGCAGGGGCCGCCGCTCAACTGGTCGGCGTAATAACGCAACAGGCCCTGGCCCATGCGATTGAAACGGAACTCGGCGGGCTGGGCGGTGCCGTCATCGAGCGGAACCTGGAGAATGCACTCGGGGCCTGGGAGTTCATGGCAGCGCACCAGGGCCTGGTATGCGAAGGCGTCGCCCCCCGTGTACAGGATTACCAACGCCCCGACTGGGCCGATCTGCCCTTGGAGACGGCGCGCCTCTCGGCACCGACGATCTATACCGCCGCCAACAGCATCGAGGTACGCACCGGTCTGTGGCGCACCCTGCGACCGGTAATCGATTACAGCCGTTGCAACCGTTGCTGGTGGGTGTGCAGCACCTTCTGCCCGGACGGCGCCATCGCCGTCAGCAAGGACGGCCAGCCACAAATTGACTACGACCACTGCAAGGGCTGCATGGTGTGCGTCGCACAGTGTCCCCCGCACGCCATCGCGGCGATCCCCGAGCACCAGGCCCAGGCGGAAGAGGCGCAGCTGGCCGGCACCCCGGGAGACTCGCCATGAGCCGTACCCTGCTGACCGGTAACGGCGCGGCCGCCTGGGCTGCACGACTGGCGCAGGTGGATTACATCCCCGCCTTCCCTATCACGCCGCAGACCGAGATCATCGAGACCCTGGCCCAGTGGATCGACACCGACCAGATGGACAGCCGCCTGGTGACGCTGGAATCGGAGCATTCCATGATCACCGCCGCCGGCGGGGCCGCGGCCACCGGGGTGCGTGTGTTCAGCGCGACCTCCAGCCAGGGGCTGCTGTATGCCATGGAGATGCTCTACACGGTTGCCGGCTGGCGCACACCGTTCGTGCTGGTGAATGTCTCCCGCGGACTGGCGGCACCGATCACCCTGGAGGCCGATCACAACGATGTCATGGCGGCGCGGGACAGCGGCTTCCTGCAGTTGCACTGTGCGACCTGCCAGGAGGTGCTGGACACTACCCTGATCGCGCACCGCCTGGCCGAGGATGAGCGCGTGCGGTTGCCGGTGATTGTGAACCTTGACGGCTTTTATCTTTCCTTCACCCGCGAGCCGGTGGTGATACCCGACACGACACAGGCCGCGGCCTTCGTCGGCCCGTTCAACCCGCAATCGATCCACTTCCGTGCCAGCTCCCCCGAAAGCCAGGCGGTCGCGGTGCTCGGCGGCACACCCTATTCCTATTTCCGTTACGAACTCCACCTGGCCGCATTGAATGCACTGCCGGTCTACGACGACATCCGCGCGGAATTTCGCGAAACCTTCGGACGCGACTATCCCGCCGTGGACGCCTACCGTGCCGGGGATGCGGAGTTCGTGTTTGTCATGCTGGGTTCGTTTGCCACCAAGGCGCGCGCGGCCGTGGACCAGCTGCGCGATGCCGGCTGGCCGATCGGCCTGGTCCAGCCGCGCCTGCTGCGACCGTTCCCGGAGCAGCCGCTGCAGCAGTTGCTGGCGGGCAAGCGGGGCGTGGCCGTCATCGACCAGAACCTGTCCATGGGCAAGGGCGGCGTGCTGCACACCGAACTGGCCGCGGCCTTGTACGGACACCCCGATGCGCCCCCGGTGCTGGCCAGCTTTGTCGGCGGGCTCGGTGGCCGCGACATCACCGGGGAGGAATTCTTCGAGATCGCCCGGGTGCTGCGCAATGCCGTGGGCGAGGGACGCACGCCCCCGCCGCGCCTGCTTTACACCCAAAATGAATTAAAAGAAATCAGAAAGTTACAGGCTATTGCTCATGTTGAGCGCAAGGAACTGGGAGGAGCTCCATGATAAGCGGACCCGGTCTACACACGCCGCGGCTGACAGCCCAACATAAGTTGTTACCAGTCCGCATGTTAACGACGACGGCTCGCACTGGACTCATGCAAACCGGAGAAAGCCCATGATCACTATAAGCACACGCGCCTTGCCGTGGAAGGCCACGCCAGGGGCGGCTACACCATTCAAGGCCTTGCGACCAACAGCTCGAGTCGGGCACAGGCAGGCGGGAGCAACCCCGTGATGGAGACCGCTACCACATTCCGGCGCATGAAGGATCTGCCTTCCACCCACCTGCTGGGAACCGGCACGCCGATGTGTGCCGGCTGCGGGGGCCTGGAGGCCTTGCACGAGATCTACGATGTGCTCGGCGAAAAGACCGTGTTCGTCAATGCGGCCGGCTGCATGACGTTGCTGTCGGTGTACCCGTTCACGCCCTTCCGCGGCTCCTGGCTGTATACCGCCATGGCCTCGGCACCGGCCGGTGCCCAGGGCATCCGCGATGCCCTGGATATCCTGCGCGAGAAAAAGGGCCTGCCCACGGAAGAAGACCTGGAGGTCGTGGTGCTGACCGGTGACGGCGCCGCCTACGGTATGGGGCTTTCCGCGACCTCCGGCGCCATGGAACGCGACCTGGATTTCATCTACATCTGTTACGACAACGAGGGCTATGGCAATACCGGCCAGCAGTATTCGGGGGCCACCCCACACGCGGCCCGGACCGCGACCAGCAAGGGCGCGCACGGTTTTGCCGGCTACAAGAAGGACCTGTTTTCCATCTGGGCGGCGCACCGCCCGGCCTATGTGGCCACGGTCATCGGCGCGGAGCCGCTCGATCTGGCACGCAAGATAGAAACGGCCAGGGGCCTCAAGGGACCGCGCATGATCATTGCGCTCGCGCCCTGCCCGACCGGCTGGGACTATGACCCGCGCGAATCCGTCGAGATCGGCAAGCTGGCGGTCAAGACAGGAGTGTGGCCCTTGAAGGAATACCGCGACGGCCGGACCATACACACCAAGGTGCCGCGTGACCGCCTGCCGGTCGAGGAATACCTGAAGAAACAGGGCCGCTTTGCGCACCTGTTCGAACCCGAACGCGATGACACTCTGCTGCATGAATTGCAGGCGAAGGTGGACGCCTATTGGGATGGAATCGAGACGCAGCCTGGTTGAGGCGCCGCGGAGCGACATTCACTTTGTAGAAAACCATGAAACACACCACCCAAAAAAGCTATTTTCACCGCGGCAGCACAGAGCCGCTGCTGGGTGCCACCATCCCCGAGCACTTTGCATTGGTAGCCGCGCGCTTCACCGGACGCGATGCGGTGGTCAGTGTTCACCAGCAACGCCGTCTGAGCTACAGCGAGCTTGCCGGGCAGGTCGACCGGCTCGCGCGCGGCCTGCTGGGGATCGGCTTCAACAAGGGGGACCGTATCGGCATCTGGTCGACCAACAATATCGAGTGGCTGTTGTTACAGCTGGCGACAGCGCGCATCGGCGCGGTGCTGGTCAATATCAACCCGGCCTACCGATCGCGCGAACTGGCCTATGCATTGCAACGCTCTGAGGTGCAGGGCCTGTTCATTATCCCGGCCTTCCGCAGCAGCGATTACGTCAACATGCTGGTGGAGTTGGTGCCGGAACTGACCCGGGCCGCAGCGACACCACTCAATAACCCGCAGCTGCCGGCACTATCACGGGTGGTGATCTATGACCCGGCCGATCCCGAGCACACCCGGCGCCCGCACCCCGGATTCCTGACCTGGCCGCAGGTGATGGCGGCCGCCACGCCGGTCACACAGGCTTCCCTGGATGACATCAGCGCCTCACTCGACCGCGATGATGCCATCAATATCCAGTACACCTCCGGGACCACCGGCTTCCCCAAGGCCGTGGTCCTGACGCACCATAACATCCTCAACAATGCCTGGTTCTCTGCCAGTGCCATGCATTTCACCGAACAGGACCGCCTGTGCGTGCCGGTGCCGTTCTACCACTGCTTCGGGATGGTACTGGCCAATCTGCTGTGCCTGTCAGTCGGGGCCTGCCTGGTAATTCCCTGCGAACACTTCGATGCGGCATCTGTCATGCAGGCTATCGCAATGCAGCGCTGCACTGCTGTACACGGCGTGCCCACCATGTTCATTGCCATGCTGGAACTCCCGAACTTAAAAACGCTTGAGTTATCCTCCATGCGCACCGGCATCATGGCGGGCGCGCCCTGTCCGCCGGTACTGTTGCAGCGCGTAATGAACGACCTGCACTGCCCCGAGATCCTGATCGGCTACGGCGAGACCGAGGCCTCGCCATTGACGCACCTGACGACACGTGATGACAGCACTGAACGCCGTATCAAGACCGTGGGCAGGAACCTGCCTCACCAGGAGGTCAAGGTGGTCGATACCGACAGCGATCAGACCCTGGCGCTGGGCGAGATCGGTGAGATCTGTTTCCGCGGTTACCACATCATGCAGGGCTACTATGGTGATCCCGAGGCAACCGCGCAGGCCGTGGACCGGCACGGCTGGTTGCATTCCGGTGATCTGGGCAGCATGGACGCCGATGGTTACCTGCAGATTACCGGGCGCCTCAAGGAAATGATCATCCGCGGCGGAGAGAATATCTACCCGC
>CAMYJI010000044.1 GCA_947258545.1 uncultured Ectothiorhodospiraceae bacterium | reverse complement strand
GGTGACGCGCTGCGTCACATTCTGACGCCGATTGTGCGCCGTTTCACAGTTTGGACGATTCTCGACAGGCAGAACTGGCCCTGCTTCGCAGCCATGCCTACCATCTCCCGATCCTAGCTAAATTCCTATCATCCTAATTTTTATGCATTTTGTGCATCAGAGGCAGCTTCGGATCCGGACGCGCTCCCGGACGACAATAAACTGGCACGCTTCCTGTATGGAATAAATCAGCCAAAGAATCCGGGCCAGCGTCCGATACAGATGGCTGAACACGGAAGCTCGGTTGTCGGGCTGCCTGAACAAGCAAACCGTCTCAATGAAACAAACAGAGGGCAACATCATGAAACTGCAAAAGGGTTTTACACTGATCGAACTGATGATCGTGGTCGCGATCATCGGCATTCTGGCGGCCATTGCCATTCCGGCCTACCAGGACTACACCATCCGCTCCAAGGTCTCTGAAGGCCTGAACCTGGCCGGCAGCGCCAAGCTGGCTGTCGCCGAGACCTATGACAGCAGAGGAATATTCCTGGCCGGCACTAATCCCAGTTACGGACTGTCACTCTCTACCAGCATCACTGGCAACAATACCCGAACTGTTTTGGTAGGTGCTAACGGCTTAATAACTATTGCGTACAGAACCTTGGGTGGCTCAGCAGCACCAGGAGACACCCTGATGCTTAGACCAACCACGCAAGCTGGTTCCATGGAATGGTCCTGCACCGTAGCCGTAGCTACAGCCACCCTGCCTGCCAAGTATCGTCCCGCTGAATGTCGTCCATAAAACACGACAACTTGCATGAAAAAACGCCCCGGTAACGGGGCGTTTTTCGTGATGGGAACAACTTCGGTAGCTGAACAAACGATGATTAAAAACCTATTAGACCATCCAGATAATGGGTATATTGCAAGCATGTGTTTCCATACTGGAATCATCAAGTACTACAGATAATGAGCAAACCTGCTGCCCCTCTGATGTTCCTGCTGATCGGTCTATTGGCCGTGATCAGCTATTATCCCGGCCTGTCAGGTGACTATGTCTTTGATGACGCGCCGAACCTGCTCGAAAACGGGCGGCTGGATCTTGAGTCGCTTAATGTAGAGTCGTTACAGGGTGCCGCCTTATCCTCGGGATCAGGATGGCTGCGACGCCCGGTCAGCATGTTCAGTTTTGCACTGAACCGCTATTTTTTTGGGATCGCGCCTTACTCTCACAAGTTGGTTAATCTGGTTATTCACGTGCTGACAGGGTTTGGCCTTTTTCTGCTCACCCGCCAACTGATAAGCAGTTATCAACAATTTCACCGCCCTGCCCTGTCCGACATGACAGCCATCTGGATGCCTGTGGTGGTCAGCGGCCTCTGGTTGGTACACCCGCTGAACCTCACCAGCGTTCTCTACATCGTTCAGCGCATGACCAGTCTGTCGACTTTATTTATGGTATTCGGCCTGTGCCTGTATGTATTCGGCAGACAGCGTATGCTGACCGGCAAGCCCGGATTACCCTTAATTCTTACTGGACTTGTTGTGTGCGGTGGGTTGGCAATCCTGAGCAAGGAAACCGGTGCCCTGCTACCGTTGTATATGTTGGTGCTTGAATTGACGCTGTTTCGATTCCGAAACAGCAAGGACCATTTCGACAAGGCCATTATTGCCTTTTTTATACTGGTGGTGATGGCGCCCGCCTGTCTGTTTATAGTCTATATGGTACTTGATCCAGCCACCTTTCTGCGTGGCTATGATGCCCGTGAATTCACCCTGGCAGATCGCCTGCTCACCGAGGCCCGGGTACTGGTGTTCTATCTGAAAATGATCATTATGCCGTCGATCACGGAACTGGGCCTATATCACGACGATTTTACGATATCGAGCGGATTGATGGACCCACCAACCACCCTATTCTCATTAGTGATACTCGCCGGGCTTATCCTGGGCGCCTTGATGTTGCTGAGGAAGAAGACACTGATCAGTCTCGGGATACTGTGGTTTTTCACCGGCCATTTGCTGGAATCCACGATACTCCCGCTGGAGATCGCACATGAACACCGTAATTACCTTGCCGATTACGGAATTCTGCTTGCCGCAAGCAGCGCAGTGGCACAGGCGCCATTGCAGCGGCTGGCTCCCGTCATCCGGACTGCCACGCCCTTCTTTTTCCTCCTTGGATTCACAAGCACGACATGGCTGCGGTCCGATCAGTGGTCTGACAATGTCAACCATGCCGTGTACGAGGCTAAACATCACCCGGAATCCTACCGCGCGGTATACGCTGCCGGCCGAATATATGCGAATCTGGCGCTTCGGGGTTTCTCCGGCCATGAGGAAAAGGCATTCGACTATTTAGAACAGGCAAACAAACTGGACAAACGCGGTATCATGCCGAACGCAGCCCTGATCAAGATCAGCCATGCTCTGGGACATCCGGTCAAACAGAGGTGGTTTGACGAGATACTCGACAAACTATCACGATTCCCGCTGACGCCAGCAAACGTGGACAGCTTGCGCCTGCTCGTGGACTGCATGCCGGACCCTTGCGAGATACCACATGAGATGATGGAGGAGATGTTTAATCTTGCCCTCGATACACCGAAGCAGCACCCAAGGGCACTTACACTCTATGCCATCTACAAGATCAATCATCAAAAGGAAATGCACAAGGGACTGGAATTATTTTACCGGGTAGTCGAACTCGAACCAAAAGATCCAATATACCGGGTAAATCTAATCGAATTACTGACCGTCATGGGCAAACTTGATGAAGCCGAACAGCAGTTGGCATTGTTCAAAGCCATCAGCACACATGGTGGAAATGCAACGGACTATCGCCTCCTGCAGGAAGCTATTGACAGTGAACGCAGCAAACTCACATCAACAATAAAGGCCAATAACGAAGGAAATATTTAGTTGATGACTCGCAACATTAGCATTATCTTGCCCGCTAAAAATGAGGCCAATAGCCTCGAGTATCTGTTACCTGAACTACGCAAGCGCCACCCAGAAGAAGAAATTATTGTCGTTGATGATGGCTCAGAAGATGACACTACCGCCATCTGCAATCACAACAATGTTACGGTAGTATCGCATGTCTATTCCATGGGCAACGGTGCGGCAATCAAGACAGGTGCGCGTATAGCCAAAGGGGACATCCTGGTGTTCATGGACGCTGATGGCCAGCATAATCCAGATGACATTAGTCGTTTACTGGAAAAGCTGGATACAGGTTTTGACATGGTCGTAGGGGCCCGCCAGATCGACACCCACGCCTCATTTGCAAGGAGAATTGCCAACGCCTTCTACAACTGGCTCGCCAGCTGGATGACCGGTTACCCAATCGAGGACTTGACGTCAGGTCTCAGGGCTGCGCGGGCTAGACACTTCAGAAAGTTTCTTTATTTGCTTCCCAACAAGTTCTCCTACCCGACAACAAGCACCATGGCATTTTTTCGTTCCGGACTTCCGGTTGGATATGTCCCGATCAGAACAAAGCAAAGATCGGGAGATGGAAAAAGTCATATCAGATTGTTCCATGACGGATTCAAATTCTTCATTATCATATTGAAAATTGGGGCCCTGTTTTCACCGATGCGGTTTTTTCTTCCCATAAGTGGTCTGCTATTCGGTACCGGTTTATTCTACTACGGATACACTTACATAAACTGGGGTCGCCTGACAAACATGAGTGCCATTCTGTTTGTGTCTTCATTGCTTACCTTCTTGATTGGTATTGTTTCCGAGCAAATCTCAGCGCTCCATTACAAGAATGTCGAGGATGAAAAGCGCCATACAAGCAGGCAATAACCATAACCACCCGGTTATCAACTGACATTCTGTATAATTACGTAAGCTTCCCTATCTGAGCGACAGGTATCAGGTAGAGTTTTCTGGCAATATTTCTGATCAGGAGGCTCAGATGAAGAAGATCCGATTTACCGAGACGCAGATCGTGGCGATTCTCAAAGAGGCGGATGCCGGCATGAAGGTGGCCGATATCTGCCGCAAGCACGGTATTTTCGATGCGACCTACTACAATTGGAAATCGAAGTACGGTGGTATGGAGGCCTCAGACCTGAAGCGCATGAAGGAGCTGGAGGCGGAGCTATCGCATTACAAACGCATGCATGCCGAGCTGGCGCGAGAGAACGATGCGATGAGGTAGTTGATCGAAAAAAAGCTCTAACGCCGTCTGAGCAACGCGATGCGGCGTAATACCTAAGAGAGAAGACAAGGGCTTGTCGGTGAGTCGCAGCTGCCGCTGCGTGGGGCTGTCACGCTCGGCCTACTACCGTGAGCCGGCTGATCGGCTGGAGCGGGATGGTGAGGTGATTACGGCAGTACAACGAAGACCGGCCGCATGACGCACTCGGTGGCCTGCCACCGGTCGTCTATGCGCAACGTAACCAGGAAAATTCTACTTCTGAACTGTCTACTTGACGGGGAAGTTTACGATTATAGCTGGACACTGTGGTCAATATATCTTCTACTTATTTTCATACTCTTGTCGTAAAGAGACATTTTTGCCTTTCCATATCAACGCCATTCCGAGTGAGATGACTTCACCCAACATAACCCAGAGCCGGCTGCCTATCGCTACAATCAGACTCGCAGAGCCAGGTAACAGAGTATTGAGCATGACATAAAGCGCCGACTCACGTACTCCTATTCCACCGGGCACAAAAACAATGATAAAACCTATACAAAACGCCATCGCAACACTCGACCCAACAACCACCCAATGTTCATAACCAACTGGAAAAACAGAACAGACAAATCCAATAAACACAATGCCAAATAATACCCAGAATACAATGTAATATGCATAAAGGACGACAATCTGAATTAATGATGGGGTTTTTATAGCAGAAAAGGCGTCACCGATACGTCCCGGTAAATAGTGCAGCATCGAGATAATCCGCGGGTGCTACTGCCAAAGAAGACAACGTCAACAACAATGTTTCCAGATACAAACTTAGTATACCCGCAGCTACATTGACTCCATTCTGCTTTAGCAGTGAAACTCTGCTTGCGTAGGCCCAGACGCCACCTGGCACATAACGAGTAATGGATGAAACCATCCAGATTAACCGGCTCTGTTTTACTTCAAGGGTATAACCAATGGCCTTGAGTATTAAATGCCACCCATACGCACCTAGAAAGAACAGTCCTATTAAAGTCAGTGTAGAAAGCGCCATTAGCCCTGGGCGTACCGACCAATGCACTGAACTGACCTGCTCCCACTGGTGAAAGACAGCAGCAGACATAAAAGTAAGGGATATTAGAACAATAAAAATATCCCGCTTTTTCACAGCGTATCCGCTTCTGTGGTATCAGGTACTAGTGAGCGTGCTGGTACACCTGCCACCCGATCACCTGGTGCCACAGAACGTGTGACTACTGCATTTGCTCCGATTATTGCGCCAGATCCAATGGTTACTCCATCGAGAATTTTTGCGCCAGCACCAACCCAGACATTATCCTCGATTTGAATACCTCGCGCCGAATAACCCTGATCTACAATAGGTAGATCAGGGTTATCAAAGTTATGACTGGAAGCTACAATAAAGCACTGCCCTGCAATGATAACTTTATTGCCAATACTCAAGCCACCATTACCATACAAGATGGTACTTTGACCTATACCTGAATCACTACCAATATGAACGTATCCTTCAGGAGGCCCAGCATTAACCATTACAAAACTACGCAATACAGAGTTTCTTCCGATGCTGATCGCATTGGCATGCCGGGACGTCGCGACGATTTGTGAATAATCATCAACAACCGCACCTTTTGCTATGCAAACCTGTCTTGGGCACCGTAAGGTCACATGTTTCCCAAGATAAGCACCGGACTCAATTCCTTTGAACAGCCTGGGATATAACCAGCTACGCATCGCCAACCCGAGCAGTCCAGGCAATCCGGTACACAATCCCAGTACTAATTCGTGCCAAAATAAAGGCCAATTCCCCGCACCTTCACCAACTGTAATACGCTTATATCGTGCAAGCGGCTTCTCATCGCCATAGATTTTATGAAGTTCATATGCCTTCGAAGCCATCTTAACCTCGCCCCCATCTTTATTTTGCTTGGAGTGCATAGTTATCATTCATCATTTCAATGACTTGCATTCAATGCAAAATTCTACATTCTACAAACTGCTAGACTTTCGTATGGCACTAGCCACCCAACTTGCGCTCGCATCCGGGCGCGCAACGACTTCAATACGCTCAAACTCCGCATTGTTTAACATATTTTCTACATCTTCCTTTGAGAAATAATAAGTTACTGGAGCGCCCAAACGATCGAACCAGCCTATAACATTTTCCCGGAAGGGAAAGTTTGCATATATTCGCCCGGGAATCTTTTTTGCTACTTTTTCAAGAAATGGAATTCTGGTAAGTATCCGATAAGGCATCAAAAAAGTAATTTCGGTCAACACAGCAAGCACATACGACAGCACACGCAAGATGGTGAAGGGCAATTTGACGGTCAGTTTTCTCAGCCACTCAATCGGCTGATACCAAAATTCCCGAATCCCATAAACCCAGATGATGAGTCTACGACCCGGCGCTACAACTCTAGATATGCTCATTAATACAGCAGACGGGTCTGGCACATGCTGTATAACGCCTACGCAGTACACAAAATCAAAGCATGGTTTAAATGGTAACGCATAGGCATCGCCCTGCACTACGTGCAGTAGAGGATAATGTGTCGACAATGAGTGTGCAGTTTGTACTGCCTCACTTAAATCTACACCTACCACTTCTGCACCAAAACTGGCAGCAACGCTCGCAGGCCGCCCGGAACCACAACCTACATCAAGCACAAGCTTGTTCGCGAAATCCTCAGACGTTAGAAAAGGTCGGACAAATCCAAGAAAAATCTCTTTGAAGTAAGAGAAGTTTTTAACAAATGTAGTCCATTGATATCCAAACAGATGCAGTGTAGCCAGTTTCTTCCTCTCTTCACTCTTTTTTTTCTTAGCAAGGTGCTTAAACCTATCCCCATAGCGGTCTATAAAGTCCTGATGGTAGCTTGCCAGACTCTCTGTGAGGAGCTGGCTCTTTAACATTCTGGGGATGCCGCCAACCACCGGGTACTGTGAGCCACAATTAGTACAGGTTAATTTAGCATCGACAACCTCTTGCCGGTAACATGAACTACACTGTTCTGCTGTTACTTCATCAGGAGAGCACTGATTCAGACTACACCAGTTTCTGCACTGGGCGTGGAGGAAGATATGGTCTGGGAAATCACGATCCCACGTATTAAATACTTCAAGTTCGAGTGTCTTATAACAGACAGGACAACATAATAGTTCTAATAAACGGTGTTTCATAACCGCCTCTGGTCTTGGATTATCTAATCACCTTATTAGAGGTGGAATATGATTGTAGATATCCCTACATGTTTACTGGATATCCTGGTCAGGCTGTTTCTTTATTCTTAACATTCATACTGCTGGTTTCCAGCATAACAAGTTGCACTGATTTATCATCCATCTGGTCCGCCTCCAGAAACGAAGGGCGCATCCCAGTTTCCAGGCAATCATGACAAATTGATTGTGAGTCATCCAGTTTCTTTCCGCGACGGTGTTGAATTATTAACTTGCGGGATTCCTGAAATGCAGCGTTATTCCATACTTCAGAAAATCTGCTTTTTCCAAGCTCGCCGAAATCATCTTTCTTGAAAAATTCATAGCAACATGAAGCAACACCACCGTCTGCGCGCACATTGAGATGCGACCATGGGCGTACGCACTTGGTCAAACGTTCCGGGTTGAAAATTTCTGCACGATATTTTGGACTAAGTGGAAGCCAATCCTCGTCTTCAGTATATGCAGGCAACGGTGTAAATTTATTAATACCGATCTGGTATGCCATTTGTTCTGTGCTATCCACTTCGTGCTCATTGTGGCGAAATACTATAAATTGCCATTCCACGAAAGGTGTCGTTACCCCACTGAGCTTTTTCAGCTCCAATATATTCTTTACGTTCCCAAGCACCTTACTATAATTCCCGCCACGACGATAAACTTTGTATGTAGCGTCACTGCCTCCGTCAATAGCGACCGTAATATAATCAATACCCGCATTTATTAGTCGTTGATTATAGGCTGGCGTCATTGCAGTAGCATTAGTTGACAACATGACATAGAGATTCTTTTGTTTAGCGTATTCGATTACTTTCAGACTGTCCTTGTTTAGCAGTGGCTCCCCCCATGTGTACATTTGCAGCATATATACTGTGTCGGCAACATCATCAATAATGGCCTTGGCCTGATCAAAACCCATATGGCGAACTTCACGTCCACCCGATATTCCCTTGCCCGTGAGGCAAAACGGGCATTTCAGGTTACAAACATTAGTTGTCTCCAGGATCAGGATATAAGGCTTGGTAGTTGTGTTAATATTTCCTCGCCAAATGTCCCATTGGACATATACAAGATTAGAAAGCTTGCGGAGGGAATTATTGTAAATAAAAGCCTGAATATGAGAATAGGACAGGCGGCTCGCGAAAAACTTCCGTGAGAGCCAGTTTACTACATGAAAAAAATGCTTATGACCCTGTGCCACGTATTGGTCTCCGCAGTATGAGCAGATAGGAAGGCAAGAATGAATACAGTAACCTCCAGATTTTCAATGGTATCATATCCAGGAACCCGCCTTCACGAACTTCGAGGTCAGTCGACGAATTCCCCAGTAGGTTCGCAGCTTTTCGTAGTAGTACTCTCCCTTGCCGGTCACCCTCATGTATCTATGGGCCAGGGGCTTGGGCAACCAGGACAGGAATGGCAAATGATAGTGCGGCTCAACCGGAATCAATCGAGAGGCTGCGCCCAGATAACAGATACCGGACGGCTTGAGCACCCGCCAGATTTCATCAAACAGCACGGCAGCATCGGGCACATGCTCATAGACATGGTTGCAGATAATCAGGTCCACCGACCCGTCAGGGAAGGGGAGCTCTTGCGAGTCAGCCAGCAGATAGGTGAGATTATCAGCGGGATTTTCGTTGCTGGCCACCGCAATCGCATGAGGGTCGATATCTATACCCGCAACCGATGTAAACCTGGGAGCCAGCGCGGATGTGAACAAGCCGCCTGAACAACCAACGTCCACAGCCAGGCTTTCTTCTGGACGATCCAGCACCTTTGTATCATCCAGAATCGCCAGCATCTTCATGACTTTTGCCTTCTTGTATTCCTTGTCAAGAAGTATTGGTGACGATAATGACAGGTCCTTCTGATATTCGGGAATTTTCATGCGGTCATCACCTGTTGATACCATATACAGAACACAAGGATCGACCAGAGCTTGAAGCCATGGTCATGACCACCCTTCTGGTGTTCCCCCCACAGCCGCAACACTTCCTTTCGCTCGAGAAAAGCCGGCAGCTTCATATCCAGCACATAATCATGGAAACTGGAAATCATCCCACCCCTAAGTGCAGCACCGACTGGCACGGAAAAACCATGTTTTTTTCTTTCATGCAACGCCTTCGGGAGTTGATCGGCAAAAGTACGCTGCAACAGGTACTTCTGCCTGGCACCTGATATCTTGAGGTGAAGCGGCAAACGCGCGGCCAGTTCAACTATCCTGTAATCAAGCAAAGGTGCTCTTACCTCCAGAGAATGAGACATACTCATACGGTCTACCTTGACGAGGATATCGTCTGGCAGGTAGGTCTGGATATCACTGAGCATCATCTGTGTGGGTAATTCATGTCCCGCTAGACGAAAACGTGAAACATGGTCTTCGCTACCCACGGCGATACTACTACCAAAAAGTCGCTCCCGTTCCTTGCGCATAAATGTCTGCGGCAACAAATCGCCCGGCGTCTCTTCCATGCGCCGACTCAGGTCGACAAACAGTTTTGCCTTTTTTGAGAGACTGTCCGCATAGTAGCCGGTCCCCTCAGGGAGGGACCGCACCAGCCTTTCAAACACTCCATTCCGCAGAAATCCCGGAGTATTTTGATAAGCCCCCACCCACCGCGCCGCCAGATAACGTCGATAACCGCCGAACAGTTCATCCCCTCCATCCCCGGACAATGCCACCTTAACCCCGCGCGACGAACTCTTGCAGAGATGCCAGGTAGGCAGAGCGGAAGGATCGGCAAACGGCTCCCCAAATGCCTTGACTACCCGAACAAGTGTCTCCGGCAAGTCCAGATCGAGGATCTCTGCATGATGCCGCGTATTGAAAAAGTCAGCGCTCTGCTGCGCTTCCACGGATTCGTCAAAGGTCTTTTCCTGAAAACCCACAGTGAAGGTATCCAGGTCTGCACCCAGCCGGACCAGCGCCGAAACAACTATAGCTGAATCAAGCCCGCCGCTAAGGAAGGCACCAACCGGCACATCACTGCGCAGCCGCAAGCGCACTGCGTCATCGACCAGCGACGTCAACTCTTCCGCAAGCTCATCCTCTTTGTATGAAGACTTGTCAGGGAAAGGAGGCTGCCAGTAGCGGGTCTGCTTCAGCTTCCCCTGACTATATGCGAGGCAATGTCCTGCCGGCAGTTTGCGAACACCCTTGTATATGCTACGTTCACCGGGCACGAACTGGTATGCAAAAAAGGCATCGACCGATATTGGATCAAGACCCGTATCGACAGGTGAAAATGTCTTCAGGGCGGAAATTTCCGATGCAAAAACCAGACCTCCACTGTATACCGAATAATACAGCGGTTTCTTACCCACACGATCGCGCGCCATAAACAAGGATTGTTCCTGCTCATCCCATACGGCAAATGCGAACATGCCGTTGATCATTTCAAGGCAATTCGCGCCGTAGCACACGTATAACTGCATCAGTACTTCCGTGTCGCCATTGCTTGAGAACCTGCAGCCTTGCTGTTCGAGATCGCGACGCAACTCGAGGTAATTATAGATCTCGCCGTTAAATACAAGACAATATCGCCCGCCTGGATGCCGCCATGGCTGCAGACTGTGCTGAATATCTATAATACTCAAGCGACGATGCCCAAGGCAGGCACGTTCATATTTAACAACACCTTTACCGTCCGGCCCTCGATGACGTAACTGCTCTGTAGCCCTATGCACAGCATCAATATCAGGCTGCCCGCCACCATCAACAACATGACCCACAATACCGCACATTGGTCTAAACCTCGGCTACCCGGTTGTATGCGTCGACATATGCACTCGCGGTCTTACCCCAGACCAGGTCATTATCCTGAATGTATCGAAATGCATTCTCCCCAAGGCGCCTGATCAAATCCGGGTCTTCTATTAAGGTATCGATATATCTGGCTAGCTGAATCGGGTCACCATCACGGAACAACAACCCTGTTTCCTGCTGATGAATTATCTCATTAACACCGGGAATATTAGTGGCAATTACTGGAAGTCCGGACGCCATAGCCTCGAGCACTGAATTTGGACGACCTTCACTATGACTGGCCAGCACCATCACGTCGGATTCTGCCAGCAAATCGGGAATCTCAGCCGTTGGCACCTCTCCACCAAAGTGCACTATATCGTGAAGAGAGTATTGAGCCACCAGCGTCTCCAGGAACTCTCTTTCAGGCCCATCCCCTACCAGGTTTAGCCGTATCTGTTTGCAGTAACGACAATGCGACAATGCTTCCAGGATCTGGTCGATACCCTTGCGTGGAATCAGACTGCCGACAGAAATCAACTTCAATATCTTCCTTTTCCCTGGGATATGACGACGTGCACCAACATCAATAAACCTGTTATCTACTCCATTAGGGATGACAATTATCTTGTTAGCCCACCTTGGGAAATAGTCACAGAGGCGATTGGAAAAAGCGGCACTGACAGTCACTACCTGCGTACTCAATCGTAATGCAGTTGCAAGAATCCAGCGATCAATAATTGATGCCTGGCTCCGGGTAACATCTTCGCCACGCAAGGTAGTTACTACAGGCAGTCGTCGTAAACGCCCTATTATTCCTGCAACAAGGCCGCAGATTGCCCAGTTTGCATGCAACACGTCGGCACCCCGCGCATGACGCCAGCAGCTTATGGCCATCGAAAGCAAAAACCCGGGCAACAACAGTTTCACGACAGCATGTCCGCGCAATGCTACCGGAACACCACCAGGCTCATGTGCCAGCATTTCATAACGCCTGGGTGCATATCGGAACGGATAAACCCTGATGTTCCCGCCAGGCAATACAGAGGGAGTAATTTTTCGCGAACTCGGCGTTATTACAGAAGTCTCAATCGAATCCGGAAGGTGCTCGAGTAACCTGGCAACAAAGATACCACTGGGTGAGCCAGGGTAAAGTGGGTAGGAAGTGGTTAATACTGCGATTGCGCGTGCCGGCATCTCTAGTTCCGCTGCGCAATGATAAAATACCCAAAACATCCGGCACTGTTCCATCGCAGATTTATGAATGGAGATGCCATCAGATTGATCGCAATACAAGGCAAATACACAAGCAATCCAATTATCAACCCCAGCGGTATAGAAGTTCGACTTGTATCGCGCGCTATTTCAAGAAAAGTAAGATTAAGCAGTTGGAGGGAAGTAACTATAGAATTTCCGTGCCTCAATTCCTTGTTGATAGAGAACCCATGTCGCGTGAGAATCTTTCGCAGACCATAAATTGTATAACGTTGATAATCATGAGGTGCGTCATGGATCGGGTAAAGAAAAGGGGTCGAGAGATATAATTTCCCTCCCGTCTTCAATGCATTGTGTGCCTCAGAAATGGTGTTTTCCGGATCAGGTATGTGTTCCAGAACCTCCAACAGCAAAACCACATCAGCACAGCCCTCCCGCAGAGGTAGGCAACTCGCGTCTGCATACACATCGGGTTTATTACGATATTGCAAATTAGTCGACGGATAATCCACCTGAATGAGCTTATTACCACGCAACGTAATACCCTGAAATTTGCTATCACCAGAGCCGATATTAATTATTAAGGAATCCTCAATTTCATCTACAGCGCGTTGCGAGTGCATATGGTAACGATCACTCAACCACTGGGGATGCAAGGGAGTGCCCTTTAAATACCGCAACACCGAAAACAGAGAACGAAGAGATGACTGCACAATAATTACTCAACCACGCATATGAAAAAATTTCTTTGGGGAAATAACATGAGGAAATGCTTACTTCCCAGAATAATTGAGGTATAAAGTTTTCTCATGATTTGACGAATACAGATATACACTCTTGAGGTCACAGGGTTGAGGTGGGAGCCAAAACCAGCGCCGTTACGAGGCATATATCCTGATTATCTTTAATTGATTGAAATATTTGCATATTCTGTTGAATTGAGTAAGATAATCGGAATTCAGTCAACCAAGCACAACCAGGCGGGCCTCCTGAAAATACAAACCGGGTCATAGAAATACAGGGCAACTTAAGCTATCAAGGAATCCATGGCAACAACCAACCCAACAGTTCACCTCAGCGGCCTGGCCCGCCGGCTGGTCATGGACGGCCTGCTCGAAGAGGGTGACGCGGTCAAGGCCCACGAGACGGCCCTCAAGAAGCGCAAGCACTTCGTCAGCCACCTGGTAGACAACAAGATCCTCAAGGGGCGTGATATCGCCTGGTCCGGCGCCCAGGAGTTCGGGGTTCCGCTGTTCGACCTGCGGGTGATGGACATGGAGTCCGCCCCGACCAGCCTGGTCACCGAGAAGCTTATTCGCCAGCACCATGCCATGCCGCTCTACAAGCGCGGCAACCGGCTCTATGTCGCAGTCTCCGACCCGACCAACCTCAGCGCCCTGGATGAGTTCAAGTTCCATACCGGCATCAACACCGAGGCCGTGCTGGTCGAGGAGGAGCAGCTCAGCCGTACCATCGAGAACGCCATGGAGGCCATGGACACCACCATGACCGACCTCATGGACGCGGACCTCGACAACCTGGATATCGCCGCTGGCGATGAGGATGCTTCGGGGGGCGATGTTTCCGAATCCGACATCGATGACACGCCGGTGGTCCGCTTCGTCAACAAGGTGCTGGTGGATGCCATCAATCGGGGCGCCTCCGATATCCACCTGGAGCCCTACGAGAAGGAGTTCCGGGTGCGTTTCCGCCAGGATGGCGTCCTGCACGAGATTGCCACCCCGCCCCGCTCCCTGGCCATGCGCATCGTGGCGCGACTCAAGGTCATGAGCCGCATGAATATTGCCGAACGCCGGGTTCCCCAGGACGGCCGCATCAAGATGAACCTGTCGAAAAACCGCTCCATCGATTTTCGTGTCAACACCCTGCCGACGCTCTATGGCGAAAAAGTGGTCCTGCGCATCCTGGATGGCAGCGCCGCACAGATCGGTGTGGATGCCCTCGGCTTCGAGGAAGACCAGAAAAAGACCTTTACCGAGGCGATCAACAAGCCCTACGGAATGGTGCTGGTCACCGGGCCGACCGGCAGCGGCAAGACGGTCTCGCTGTATACCGGTCTGAATATGCTGAATTCCCCCGACCGCAATATCTCCACCTGCGAGGACCCGGTCGAAATCAATGTCATGGGCATCAACCAGGTCAATGTCAATCCCAAGGCCGGCCTGGATTTCTCCCTGGCGCTGCGGGCCTTCCTGCGCCAGGACCCGGACATCATCATGGTCGGCGAGGTCCGCGACCTGGAAACCGCGGAGATTGCCGTCAAGGCCGCCCAGACCGGTCACCTGGTGCTGTCCACCCTGCACACCAATGATGCCCCCCAGACCCTGACGCGCCTGGCCAACATGGGAGTGCCGCCCTACAATATCGCCTCGGCGGTCCACCTGATCATGGCCCAGCGCCTGGCACGACGCCTGTGCAACAAGTGCAAGAAGGAACTGGACATACCGCACGAGGCCCTGGTCAAGTCCGGTTTCTCCGAGGAGCAGCTGAAAGACATCACCATCTACGGGCCGGCGGGCTGTGACAACTGCACCGGTGGCTACAAGGGCCGGGTGGGCATCTACCAGGTCATGCCGGTATCGGAAGAAATGGGCCGGTTGATTATGGAGGGGGGCAATTCCATGCAACTGGAAGAGCAGGCCAGGCGGGAGGGCGTCGCGGACCTCAGGGAATCCGGGCTGAGAAAGGTCGCGGCCGGCATCACCAGCCTGGAAGAAGTCGACCGGGTCACCAAGGAATAAACCATGGCAGAAAAGGCACTCAAGGAACCGGATCTATTCATCTGGACGGGCATGGACAAGCGCGGTATGCGCGTCAAGGGCCAGACCCGCGGCACCAATCCCTCGCTGATCAAGGCCGACCTGCGCAGGCAGGGCATCAAGCCCCTCAAGGTCAAAAAACAGTCCGCCCTGTTCTCCAAGAGTGCCAAGAAAAAGATAAAACCGAAGGATATTGCCGTGTTCTTCCGCCAGCTGGCCACCATGATGGGTGCCGGCGTTCCGCTGGTGCAGGCCTTCGAGATCATCGGCCGCGGTCATGACAATGCCGGTATGCGCGACCTGCTCCTGAAAATAAAAAACGAGGTCGAATCCGGCACCAGCCTGTCGGAATCGCTTGCCAAGCACCCTATCTATTTCGATGACCTGGTCATCAACCTGGTCAATGCCGGCGAACAGGCCGGCGTGCTCGAGACCCTGCTCGACAAGATCGCCACCTACAAGGAAAAGACCGAGTACCTCAAGTCCAAGATCAAGAAGGCCATGTTTTACCCGGCCGCGGTCATCGTGGTCGCCGTCATCGTCACCTCGATCCTGCTGATCTTTGTGGTGCCCCAGTTCGAACAGTTGTTCAGCAGCTTCGGCGCCGACCTGCCCGCCTTTACCCGCCTGGTCGTCAATCTCTCCGAGTTCATGCAGCAATGGTGGTGGCTGGTCTTCGGCGGCCTCATCGGCACCATTATCGGCTTCCTGCAGGGCAAGAAGCGCTCCCGCAAGTTTGCCCGGGTGCTCGACCGCTTTGTCCTGAAGATACCGGTGGTCGGCCCGATCATGCACAAGGCCGCCGTGGCCCGTTATGCCCGCACCCTGTCCACCATGTTTGCCGCCGGTGTGCCGCTGGTCGAGGCGCTGGAATCAGTGGCCGGCGCCACGGGTAACGTGGTGTATTCCGATGCCGTCCTTATGATCCGCGACAGCGTCGCCACCGGCCAGCAACTCCAGTTCGCCATGTCCCAGACCGGCCTGTTTCCCAACATGGTGGAACAGATGGTCGCCATCGGCGAGGAGTCCGGCGCCCTGGACAGCATGCTTGCCAAGGTGGCGGACTTCTACGAGCAGGAGGTGGATGACGCCGTCGATGCCCTCAGCAGCCTGCTGGAACCCCTGATTATGTCGATCCTGGGCATCCTTATCGGCGGCCTGGTGGTCGCCATGTACCTGCCCATCTTCAAACTCGGCGCCGCGATCTGATCTGCTGGCAAGGGCTGTCAAGCACCGCTACCGCGCTTGCACTCAACCGCCCGGGCACACTGAATGGACCTGCTGCTTCTGCTTGAGTCATCGCCTGCAGCCTTTGCGACCGTGGTCGGACTGCTGGGCCTGTTGATCGGCAGTTTCCTGAACGTGGTGATCTACCGCCTGCCCATCCTGCTGGAACGGACCTGGTCGCAGCAGTGCCAGGAGCTGCTGGAACTCGAACCGTCCGATGCCGGCCAGGGCCAGCCCTTCAACCTGGTCAGGCCCGCCTCCAGCTGCCCGCAATGCGGCCACCGTATCCGCGCCATCGAGAACGTCCCGGTCATCAGCTACCTGTTTCTCAGGGGCCGCTGTGCCGCCTGCCGCGCGCGCATACCGGCACGCTACCCGCTCATCGAACTGACAACCGCCATCGCCTCGGTCGTCACGGCCCTGCATTTCGGCTTCTCGCTGCAGGCCGCCGCCGCGCTCGGCTTCACCTGGGCCATCATCCCGCTGTGTGTCATCGACTACGACCGGCAGCTGCTGCCCGACAACATCACCCTGCCCCTGCTCTGGGCCGGACTCGCCCTGAGCCTCTGGGGCGTCTTCGTCGACAGCCAGGCCAGCATTATCGGGGCCCTGGCTGGCTACCTGTCCCTGTGGAGCATCTACCACCTGTTCAAGCTGGCGACCGGTAAGGAGGGCATGGGCTTCGGCGATTTCAAGCTGCTGGCCGCCATCGGTGCCTGGGTCGGCTGGCAGGCCCTGCCCGTGGTCATCCTGTTCTCATCCATCGTCGGGGCCGCCACCGGGATCCTGCTCATCCTGCTGAAGGGGCGTGCACGCAGCCAGCCCATCCCCTTCGGGCCCTTCCTGGCCTGCGCGGGCTGGATCACCCTGCTCTGGGGCCAGGACATCATCAGCCTCTACCTCGGCTAGCCCCCACCCGTGGCTCCTTCCGGCAGCGACACACCGGGCCCGGACCGAACCGGACGCCCCCTGGTCGTCGGGCTGACCGGCGGCATCGGCAGTGGCAAGTCCACGGTGGCGGACTTTTTCCAGGCACTGGATGTCCCGGTCATCGATGCCGACGCGATCGCCCACGCCCTGGTCGATCCCGGGCAGCCGGCCCTGGCGGAGATCGTCGCGGCCTTCGGCGAAAGCTGCATCGACGCCAGCGGCCGACTCGACCGTGCCTGGCTCAGGGAACGGGTATTCTCGGACAGCACCCGACGCCACCGGCTGGAGGCCATACTCCACCCGAAAATACGAATGGAAATCAGAGAATTAATAAAGGGCGTCGCGGGCCCCTACTGTGTTGTCGTCATTCCACTTTTGCTGGAGACCGAACAGCAGGACCTGGTTGACCGGGTGCTGGTGGTGGATTGTACCCAGGACCATCAGCTCGACCGGGCGAGTGCGCGGGACGGCCGCACCCGGGGAGAGATCCTGGCGATCATGGCGATACAGGCACCCCGCGAGAGCCGGCTGGCGATCGCCGACGACATCATCCGCAACAACGGCAGTCTGGATGAACTGCGCCTGCAGGTACTGTTGCAGCACGAGCGCTACCTCGAAATCGCCACCCGCGGGACTGCCTGAATGACATTTGCGCACAGCGCGCGCGTAGGCCACAATAGGTGCCCGTGGAAGCAGCCCTAGACAAGCAGTCACAACCCGCGGCACAGCGTGTTCTCTACGAACACCCGCTCAACGAAAGATCCAGAAGCTTCCTGCGCCTTGAATACCTGTTCAGCCAGGCCGCACATCATGTTCGCCGCAGTTCGGAGTGGGACAGCCGGGCAACGCTCACCTGCATCCTTGAAATCCTCTCGATCTTTTCGAACACCAACATCAAGTCGGAGGTGCTGAAGGAACTCGAGCGCCATGCCGGCAACCTGAGACGGCTCGAGCAGAACCCGGACATCGATACCCTGCAACTGGGGAGCCTGCTGGAGGACATCGATGCACGGGTCGACGGCCTGCACAGGATCAACGGCCAGATTGCCAGTGAACTCAAGACCAGCGAGTTCCTGATCAGCATCCGGCAGCGCAGCGCCATCCCCGGCGGGACCTGCGATTTTGACCTGCCGGCATTCCATTACTGGCTGCAACAGCCCCCAAACCAGCGCACCGATGACCTGTTCCGCTGGCTGCATAATTTCGATGACATTGGCCAGGCCATCCAGCTGATACTCAAACTGACGCGGGGAAGCACCCACCTGAAGCCGGCGATCGCCCACGATGGTGTTTACCAGGAAACACTGAATCCGAAAATGCCCTGTCAGCTGGTGCGTATCGTACTGCCCGCGGGAGTACCCTACTTCGCCGAGTTGAGCGGCGGGAAGCACCGTTTTACAGCGCGCTTTCTACAGTTCTCCACCATAGAACAGCGGGCCCGGCAAACCGAGCAGGATGTGGATTTTGAACTTGCCTGCTGCGTGATCTGACAAACGCCGTCGTTTCAACTAACTTTACAGCCATGAAAGCCCCGTCCGAGCAGAAGCAGGTGCCGTGTCCGACCTGCGGCAAGCCGGTGGCATGGTCGGAACGGCAGCGTTGGCGCCCGTTCTGCAGCGAACGCTGCAAGTTGATCGATCTCGGGGAATGGCTGGACGAGTCCAGGCGCATCCCGGGTGAGAAGGCACCCGGGACGGGACAGGATACCGACGCATAACAACATCCCACCGGGGGGGGGAAGCCACGCACAGGCCTGGATCGCCCCGAAGAAGGAACAGGAACCGGATCATGAAACACATGACGAACACACTGCTTGTCCTGCTTCTGCTGGCTGCCTGCCCCCTCAGTGGTCAGGCTGAAGATGCCATCGACCCCGTGGGGACAGGCAGTACCACGGTTGCCCCGGGCAGCGATGATGACCTGTTCATGTTCGACGACATGGAGGAATTCATCGTCTCCGACCCGCTGGAGCCGATCAACCGCGGCCTGTTCTGGTTCAACGACAAGCTGTATTTCTACCTCATGAAACCGGTCGCCCGGGGCTATCGGCGCGTTGTGCCTGATTTGATGCAGGTATCGGTGCAGCATTTCTTCAGCAACCTGGCCACACCGGTACGCCTGGTCAATTCGGCCCTGCAGTTCAAATTCCGGGATGCCGGCAATGAACTGACCCGGTTCGGGGTCAATTCCACGCTGGGGATCGGCGGTTTCTTCGACCCCGCGAAAGAACACTTCAACATCAGCAGGAAGGATGAGGACACCGGCCAGACCCTGGGCCATTACGGCTTCGGGCCGGGATTCTATCTGGTGTTGCCGGTGCTGGGGCCCTCCAACCTCAGGGACGGTATCGGCCTGCTGGCCGACTCCCGCCTGGACCTGACAAACTACGTCTGGGAGGAAAACCGGGACTACCTCGGGGCCAAGATCGTGGATGCCATCAACGAACTGTCACTGGACAAGGACACCTACGAGGGGATCAAGCGGGATGCGCTCGATCCCTACCTGTTCGTGCGCGATGCCTACATCCAGTACCGCCAGAACAAGGTCAGGAATTGACCGTCGTGCTCACCCTCATTCCTCCCGCTTGACCTGCTCCCAGTAACCGTCCAGGGTCTCGAGGTCGGCCCCTGAGACACTGTGACCGGCCTCCCTGCAGCGGGCCTCGACCCGCTGAAAGCGTCGGGCGAATTTGCGGTTGGCCTGATGCAAGGCGGTCTCCGGATCGATGCCGGCATGCCGGACCAGGTTGACGACGGCGAACAGCAGGTCACCGGCCTCCTCCGCCAGGGCGCCCTGGTCCCGGTTAGCCGTGATCTCTGAACGCAGTTCCCGCAATTCCTCCTCGACCTTTGCAGCGGGGCCACGACTGTCCGGCCAGTCAAAGCCCACCCGCGCAGCCTTTTTCTGCAACTTGCAGGCACGGGTCAGGGCCGGCAGCGCCAGGGGCACACCCTCCAGCGCACTTCCGGGGTCCTGACTGCGCTCCGCTTCCTTGTGCCTTTCCCAGGCACGGGTCTGCGCTTCGGCATCGGCAACCGTTTCACCGGCAAACACATGGGGATGGCGGCGCACCATTTTGTCGCAGATGCCGTTCAGGACATGGGAGAAATCAAACCGGCCCGCCTCGCTGGCCATCTGGGCGTGGTAGACCACCTGGAACAGCAGGTCGCCGAGTTCATCCTGCAGGTCATCCATATCTTCCCGATCGATGGCATCTACTACCTCATAGGCCTCTTCGAGCGTGTACGGCGCGATGGTCCGGAAGTCCTGCTGCTGGTCCCACGGACAGCCGTGCTGCGGATCACGCAGGCGCACCATGATCTCCAGCAAGGTTTCAATTGTTGCAGACCCGGTCATGGGGCAGGCTTAGTCATCAATTCGTCTCGGACGGCACCCGGGGAGTATAGGCCGGATCAATGCTGCGGGTGAACGGCAAGGATACCGTGCCGCAGCCGGATTGACCGGGCGGTGGGCGGGGTACGGGGTACGGGAGAATGCAGTCGGGCCTGGTGAGCTGGCTACCAGCTGCGAACCGGTCCGACGTCGACGTGGATAAAGTCAGAGGAAGGGTAGTAGCCGACGCCACCTGCCTTCAGTGCCAGTGCGGCGCGCTGCAGGTTCTTGAGCTCACAGCCCTGCAGGCGAATGTCGATGGCCATGCCGCGCATATGGTAGCTGCGCTTGGCAACCCCCCTGCTCTTGCCACTTAACATGGCGTTGGTCGCCGGGGAACGGTAGCCGGAAATGATGTGATAGATGTCCTTGCTGTCAAGCCGGGACTGCAGCACAAACAGCAGGTCAAGCAGCCCCGTGTCCATGCTGTAGACATCATCGGTACGGTGGTCACGCAGGATGGTATTGAGCTCCTGGATGCTGTCATCCAGGTACTCGCCTTCCACCCAGTAGGTCGTTTTCAGGCTCTCGCCCGTATGGGTGTTACTCAAACTGAGGCTACGCTCCTGGGCAGCGGCAGATTTGGCAAAGGCGGGTGGCAGGACCAGTGCGCCGGCGATACCCGCGCCGAGGCGGAGAAAATCGCGCCGGCTCACACCCACCGGGGGCTGAGCAATGAGATTGTCCTGGGAAGAATGTTTGTTCGCTGGCAGTCTTTTCACGTAACTCACTGTATATAAAAGATAAATAATTAAACCGAAATATTAGCGCTGGATTATACAGCAATTCCGGTAAATGTAAATACCCTACAGTATCAGGGGAATGTGCCGCGCATCTCCAGGTCACAAATCACCGCACCGCAACTGGCTATGAGCATGACACGGGCCCATGACCGTATCTGTGCGGGGGATCACACGCCCGGATCCCGGCCGGCCCGGTGATTATCCAGTCACGGCATCCCAGGCCTTGCGCACCAGGAGGTCGCGGCCATAGACATCATCACGGAAATGCGCCCGTCCCGCGTCATCCACCCAGGCCGTCAGGTAGAGCATATAAACGGGGATCCCGCGCGACAGCACCACGCCGCGGTTTTCCCTGCTGTCGATGAGTTGCATCACGTCGGCCTCGGTCCACTGGCGATCGTCCTGCAGCAGGGCGGTTGCCAGGCGCACCGGCTGTTCGATGCGTATGCATCCTGAACTGAAGGTTCGCACCGCACGCCTGAACAGGTGCTGTGCGGGCGTGTCGTGCAGGTAGACGGCGTAGGGGTTCGGCATCATGAACTTGATGCGGCCCAGACTGTTGGCTGCCCCGGGCTCCTGGCGTAACCGGAAGGCGAAGTTGTGCGCATTGTATTGCGACCAGTCGACGCTGTCCGGGTCGATCTCGATGGCGTCCCTGCCCCAGTCCGAGAACACCCTGATACCCTTCCGGGCGAGGTACTGGGGATCTTTTTGCTGCTCGGGCAACAGATCCAGCAACGCCAGCTTGTGCGGTACGTTCCAGTAAGGGTTGAACACCAGGTGCGTGAGTTCAGCGCTAAAGGCGGGGGTCGAACGATAGGGTCGGCCGATAATGACCCGCATGTCCATGACGGTCGCTTCATTATCGATCAGCTGCAATTCGAAACCGGCCATGTTGACCATCAGGTAGCGTGCGCCCATTTCCCCGGGCAGCCAGCGCCAGCGCTCCATGTTCAGGCGTATCTGCTGGATGCGCTCTTCTACCGGCACATTCAGCGCAGCCAGGGTATGGCGGCCAACGATCCCGTCGGTTTCCAGACCATGCCGTGCCTGGAAGCGACGCACGGCGGTCTCGAGTTCCTCGTCAAATTCGAACGCATCGATGACATCCTGCGCCTTGATATCACTCGAGAGCCACAGCCGGTGCCGCAGGGACTGCACGCGTTGGTCGTACATCCCCTTTTCCAGCTTCGCACCCGGAGGGACTACCGGCCAGCCGCCGGCACTGGCCAGGGAGCGGTAGGCCTGCAACAGGTCCTGCAAGCGCCGGTAATCGCGGTGCCCGGGGGCCACTGCAGCCAGTGCCCGCTCCGGCAATGCGGATTCAAGTACCGTTTGCAATGCCGCCGCGGCATCGACAGGCGCCGAATGGATCAGCCACTGCGGATCAGCCGTCTGCCTATTCAGCCGGCCGTTCTTGACATGACGGAGGTATTTCAGCAGCCCGTCTGTCAGCAGGATATCCAGGTCGTCCTGGGGGAGCACAAGCGACATATCCAGAGCGGCCTGGATTTCATTGAGGTGATATTCTTCCGGATACAGGCCGTGCCGGCCGGCCCCGGCAATCAGCTCCAGCATCCCACCCACCCCGGGCAACAGGGTTCCGTCCTCATGCCAGGCCGGTTGAAACCCCCTGGCGGCATAGAAGGACCGGACCAGCGGCCAGTCGATGCGGACCTCCAGCAGGGGAAAATCCCGTGTTTCGAACTGCCGCGCAAGGGTCGTGACCGACTCCGGTGAGGCGACAGGCACCTGCATCGCGGGCAAGCCGGTAGCAAACAGGGGTGCCGGCATCGCACCCGCCAGCAGCAGGCACAACAGCAGACCGATGGCGGTAAGGGCCGTGGGACGCAACAGGGGGCGCTGCTCAGGTGACCCGACAGGTGAATAACTCTGTATATGCATACCCTTCAGACAGTCATGCCGGGCATGTGTTGCCGCCGTCCGTGGCCATTTATGGCATATGACTACCAGGCTACGGCCTGCACTAGTGCTTCGTCCCGCCCATGGCCTTGATGACCTGGTCCTCGAGCTGGATGCGCTCGGCCAGGCATTCACCCAGGCTGGACAGATCCACCGCAAGGAATTCCACGCTGTTATCCAGTGACATGGACTCGTACTTGTCATTAAAACGCAGGATCACGTCAGTGGTCTCGACAATCAGGGGATAGATCTTGTCGGCGACTGCCAGTACCGACTGGCGGCGCTCCCGGTTGTCCGCCAGGTAGCGATACAACTGGAAATGGGCGCTGGCGGTGTAATCAATCAAGGCCTCGCAAAACCGGCGCAGGGTCTGTTCCGTATTCGGCTCGGAATCGAACGGCTGACGGCTCGCAAGCTCGGTCAATAATGACAGTGTTTCGGTTCTCGATTGAACCAGGGCATCGAGTTTCTCGCTCGTCTTGCTGCGGCGATCAACATCCGCCTGATACTGTGATCCCATAATGTGCTCCTGCCGTGTTGTTATTTAGAAAGATTGTAACAAATCACCGGGGCCGGGGTTGTCTCACAGCGCCCGGCCAGGGATAAGATAAGCCGATGTTAATAAACCCCTTTTGGACACCGGCCGAGTCAGCGGCGCGGATAGCCGCTGCCGCCACCCCGAACCGGGCCCCTCGCCCCTTCGCATATATCCACTTGAGGATAGAATGCTTTTTATCCTTTTGTTTGAATTGATATTTTTCTTATTTTCCGGCAAGCCTACCCCGCATCGACAAGGGGATAAATCTTGACCAAAAGAGTCAACTATTACTATTATTATCACCAAGCATACCGCGAGCCACTGCGTGGTTCGGGTACCGACGCCCTGAACAGGATACGGTCCAGAGGCGCCGGCATGGACTGAGTCAGTACCGTATTCATTAGAGGTTTAACATGAAATTATCAACAAAGGGCCGCCACGCTGTTACGGCAATGATGGAACTGGCCCTGCGCCAGGAGAAGGGACCCGTCACCCTTGCGGATATTTCTGCCCAGCAGTCTATCTCCATCTCCTATCTTGAGCAGCTGTTTGCGCGCCTGCGTCAGAATGGCCTGGTCACCGGCATGCGCGGTCCGGGTGGGGGCTACTGCCTGGCACATTCCGCCAGCGAGATCACCATCGCCACGATCCTGAATGCGGTTGACGACATGGTGAGGCGCCAGGATTTGGCATCAGCAGAAACCGAGATACCCGGTAGCCTGATGATGTGGCAGCGCCTGAGTAACCAGGTCTACGACTACCTCGACGGGATCACCCTGGCCGAGGCCGTTGAAGCGCAGCTTGAAGACCCGCAGGAATCCCTGTTCGGGAGCGGTTTCCAGAAGTCTGCAGCCTGACATTCTTCAGGAAGCTCTGGTTAATTGAGGAAAACGCGTCATTGCAAGCGCGATGCACATGGATGTACAAGTGCCGTGGGCGGCAGGAGAAGGTGAGACCGGGAACCGGTCGAGAGGCTGGCCTGGGCCAAGCCGGGAACGGCCAGCGTGGCAATCTCAGGATTCAGAATCAATCGGCTGGAGATTGCTTAACTTAGTTTTATTAACCGAAACCTGATTCTAACGCAGGTTCGTCTGGAGATATCGAAATGGCGTACAGCGAAAAAGTGCTTGATCACTACGAAAATCCCCGCAACGTGGGCTCTTTTGACAAGGATGACAAGGAAGTGGGTACCGGCATGGTTGGCGCGCCGGCCTGTGGTGATGTCATGAAACTGCAAATCAAGGTCAACACCAACGGGATTATCGAAGACGCCCGTTTCAAGACCTATGGCTGCGGTTCGGCCATCGCCTCCAGTTCTCTGCTGACCGAGTGGGTAAAAGGCAAGACCCTCGACGAGGCCCGGGAAATCAAGAATACCGATATCGCCGAGGAACTCGCGCTGCCGCCGGTCAAGGTCCACTGTTCGGTACTGGCCGAGGATGCCATCAAGGCGGCCATCGAGAACTACCAGGAAAAGAACACCGCAGACCAGGTCGCCTGAGTCCGCGCGGTTCACGCTCTACCCTAACGGGGCCTCGCGGCCCCGTTTTTTATTGCCACCGACAAGCCCCGGTCAGCGCTCGTGCCGGCCGCGCAGGCATACCGTCTTGCAGGTATACTCAACGCCGAAAACGTTATTCCCGCCATGAACCAGCCCATCATACGCCTGTATCCGCTCCCGTCCGGTGAACATGCCCTGCAGGGCCTGTACCTGACCCAGGGGCTGCACGAGCTCGGCCGCCCCGGGAAGCCCTTTGTCTACAGCAACTTCATAACCTCACTGGACGGGCGCATCGCCATTGCCAGTGAAGACAGGGCCACCCACCAGGTACCCGCTGCCATCACCAATCCGCGCGACTGGCGTCTCTACCAGGAACTGGCCGGCCAGGCCGACCTGCTGATCACCAGCGGGCGCTTTTTCCGGCAGGCCGAGATCGACGAGGCCCAGGACGTCCTGCCGGTCGGCACGCAGGCCGCCTATGCCGATATCCGCGAATGGCGCAGCCGGCATGGCCTGCCCGCACAACCGGACATCGCCATCCTCAGCCGCAGTCTCGCCATCCCGCCGGAGTCACTCGAGGCCTACCGCGATCGCCGCATCATGGTGATAACCGGTAATGCGGCCGACCCGAAGCGGGTGGCCCAGCTCAGGGGCGAGGGGGTCGAAGTCCTGTTCGCGGGTTCGGGCCATGGTGCGGAAGGTGGTGAAATGGTCGCCAGACTGGCAGATGCGGGCTACCGCAGCCTCTATGCCATCGCCGGCCCGGATGTATTGCATACCCTGCTGGAGGCCGGTGTACTGGACCGGCTGTACCTGACGACAACCCATCAGCTGCTGGCCGGTGATGCCTTTGACACCTTCACCCGCGGCAAGCTGCTGGAACCGGCACTCGGCATGCAGTTGAGCAGCCTCTACCTGGACACGCACGCACCGGAGGGTGCCAGCCAGTGGTTCTGCGTGTTCGAGACCCGCGGGGCCTGAACCCGGATCAGTCCGCTTCGGCCGCCATGCAGGCGTTGACCAGGTTCCGTATCCTGCCGGTCGCCACTGTCTTGCCGCGGTTGATGCCCTCGCAGCGGCGTGCCTCGCGCTGCCATGACGTCCTGCTGCGCACCACCTCGGGCCAGAAGGGATAACTCCGGCACTGCAATGGCCGTACCGGGTAGATGCGGCACTTTTCCTCGCGATCGAGAAACACGCAACGCCCGCCGGGTCCGGAGGCCGCCACCAGTTCACCCTGCTCCAGGCGTGCCAGGTAGCGGCGCCGGAACCAGCGGGGCGACAGCTGCAAATGCCTGCGGATCGCCTCGGCCTCGGCAGCACTCAAAAAGACGAAGTGGTCGTCCCCTGCCACGCAGCAGCGCCCGCAACCGGTACATTCGAACCTCAGGGGATGTTGTTCAAAGAAAGGCTGCATCAATCCACCGTCGACAAGGCTGTCGCACTACCCGCTGCAGTATCATTGCCGGGTCACGTACACCATCCGAATACAGGAGAGCGCATTGTCCCATAACACCCGATCGATCTACGAGGGCGCGGTCGTCAGGCTCGGCGTCGAGTCGCTGACCCTGCCCAACGGGGAGCCGCTGGAGCTGGAAGTGGTACGCCATCCCGGCGGCGCGGCCGTTGTGGCACTGGATGACGCCAACCGGGTCTGCCTGCTGCGCCAGTACCGGCACGCGGCCGGTGGCTGGCTGTGGGAACTGCCGGCCGGCAAAATCGACCCGGGCGAGACAGCAGAAACTACGGCACATCGGGAACTGGCCGAGGAGGCCGGGCTGCAGGCGGCGGACTGGCAGAAGCTGGGACAGTGCCTGACCACGCCCGGTTTCTGCGACGAGGTAATTCATCTCTACCTGGCGCGCCGGCTGGAATCAGTGCCCGTGGAACACCACGCACACGAACTGATCGAGGTTCACTGGCTGGATTTCGACACCGCCCTGCAGCAGGTCCGCGACGGCACCCTTGACGCCAAGACCATGCTCGGGCTGCTGCTTGCCGCAGGCGTCAGGACATCCTAGACCGGATCGGGCACCGGCACTGCCGCCGCTGGAACAATGTCATGTACCTTTGTCTCGTCCGCGACTACAGAGACGCTGTCGGTCCCGACAAAATTGATAAGTTCGTCAGCCTCGGTGTCCATGAGGGCCTCACAGGTAAATGTCACCCGGTAGTCCCCTGCCGGCAGGAAGCCCACGGTATATCCATAGACACCGTCATTCGGTACCCGGGCCGTGGCGATCGGATCGGGACCACCTATACCATCCCCGTCCTCGTCATCCGGCGTGACAACCGCCCCGTCGAAAACATACACCGCGCCGCTGCATTCCGCTATGATCAGATCCGGGGAAACCGTGCCTGTCAGCGTGGCCACCTCCAGGTTATTGATCAGGCGCAGTGTGGGACGCAGCTTGTAATCGCAGCCATCGCAGGAAGGCAGATGCACCGACTTGCGCAGGTCGAAATCAACGGTGTAATCAGTGACACTGCCGGCCGCCACGACCATGCCGCTGTGTAGTTTCAGACCGGTCTGAGCACCACTGGGGATCCGCAGGTCCGACTGATTGCCATTGATCACGATGTGGCCGGGATTCTCGTCCAGCACCAGGCGCATCCAGGAATACTGCCCTGCCGGGACCGTCACACCATCGAGCAGTAGAACCGTTTCACCATTGGCATAATCCGTCAGGTCGATCATGCAGGTAGTCATGTCGGTCTCGCACATTTCACCAGGCGCCGTAAAGTCGAACATCAGGCGTTC
>CAMYJI010000043.1:14718-43288 GCA_947258545.1 uncultured Ectothiorhodospiraceae bacterium | reverse complement strand
ATTGGCATTGCGAGAAGCTCCAGGCTTTTGACGTTCTTGTCTCTTCTCCTCACTCCAGCTTACCCTTTTTCAAGGGCTCGTCCTTTATATGACGTGACTGGCCAGATGAATCAGTAGACATCAGGCGCGCTATGGAATCGCGGCCGGCCGGGTGAAGACGTAGTCATTGTCTTTCACCGGGGTGTGACAGCCATGGCATTCGTCCACGAAGGAAGCATCCTTGCCGTAGGGTTTCTGGTCCATGCCCTTCCAGCGGGCATAGCCCCAGCCGCCGGTCGCCGGCCACTTCCCGGTATCCTTGATCATGAACTCGGCATGCACGAACTCGCCGGGAACCACGGCCTTTTCCCAGGCCTCGTGACGGGCGTCCTTCCAGACCAGCTTGCCGAGGATGACGCCGTCCGGCCAGGGGTTGGTGTTGCCGGCGCGCGCGGCCTCGATGGCCATGTCATTGCCGAGGATGACCCGCAGGGTGTTATTGTCATCGCGATGCGACGCGGCGACCACCCGCCAGTCCTTGTAGCCCTCAGGCAGGCTGATGCCGTTGGGTGCGGCACCCGGGCCGTGCTCATCGGCGAACGGCGCTCGCGCCAGTACTACCAGACCGAGAGCCGCGACGGTCAGTATCCGCTTGCTTGCAGTGGATTGCATAATGGCTCCTCCATTGTTGTTGGTGTTGCTTCAGTCTCAGAGAGTATAGACCCATGCTGGGGGCTGTTATGCCTTAAATAGAATCTGATCAGGTCGTCATTCCGCGCGTAGCCGGGCCGCGCCCGGAATCCAGTGGTTACCAATCAGGCCCCCGTTAAAGGGTTCAGGGCCGGGTGAGGCGATATGCCTTTTCATCCAGGCGGGTAAGGCCCTGTTCCCGGAAACGCTGGTTCGCCGCAAGAACATCGGTGGTGCACAGGCACTCAATGTCATAACGGGCCCCGAGGAGCTGTTGCACCTCGGTATCGCTGACCGTGAATGGCGGGCCGCTCATTTCGCCCTGGTCGTACTGGAGAGTGATCAGCAGGCCCGTGGTGGCGTCACCCAGCAGGCCCGCGAGGTGGCTGGCATAGCGGGGTCGCGTCTCCGGGGGCAGGGCAATCAGCGCGGCACGGTCATACACGGCAGCAATCTCTCCGATATCATTCCGATCCAGGTCGAAGAAATCAGCGCACAGCAGTTCCAGGCCGTCGAATGTCCAGCGGCTGCAATGCGGCTCGCGGCTAATTGTCGGGACCATATTGTTTTCCGCGAAAAAGGCCTCGACGGCAATCGGACTGATCTCGATGCCCACCACGGAAAAGCCCTGGTCCAGCAGCCAGATCATGTCGCGGCTTTTGCCGCACAGGGGAACCAGCACACGTCCGGCCGAATCAAGCTGCAGTTCCGGCCAGTAGCGCACCAGGTAGGGATTGATCTCGTCCTGGTGAAAGCCGATCTGCCTGGTTTGCCAGCGTTCATGCCAGAACTCGGGATTCATAAGGGTCCTCAGCCGGGTTTTGTGATCCTGCTGGTATGGAAGAATACTCAGACAGATTCGCAGTATACGTGAGATTGGGCCGGCAGCCGGGTGAGCGGTCCTGTGTGTTGGCGGGCGGGTGCTGTTATTCTTGTCATGCCCTTGCAACGCATAAGCGGCCATCTACTGACCGAAAACAGGCGGGCGATTCCATGGACCAGGCCACAAGCGACCCCTTCAGAATGGCCTTTTCCGGGCGTTTTATCAGTGTCCTGCGCTGGGAGCAGCTGGATGATTTCTGGGATGTGTTGAGCCAGGATACAGGGGAGAGTTGGTATATCTATGCCGTTGGCGAGCCGCCGCCGCAGCAGCCGGCGAGTGGCGAAATGCTGAAGGTGTTCATACTCGAAATCGACCAGTTGCTGCGCCGGGAGCACGACGAGGACTATTGCGGCGTGGTCTATGCGGACTCGCTCGAGTCACCGGCTTTTGTAAAGATATTCGATCCCAACAACCTGGGTGTCTCCTGCGGGTTCAGTGACAACCCGCCACTGCCGGGCTGGATCCTTTCCAGGCTGAAACCGGTTGATCTCCAGTCCGCCGTCCCACCGCCGGGCAACCGGCGACGCTGGTGGCGGCGCCTGATTGGCGGCTGAGCCGCCGTGAGATGGATGGAATAGCCATGGCCCCGACCGCGTCCTGATTACAGGCCCACGCAATCTTATGGTGCGCCTGTGCACCGGAACAAGGCAGCAAGTTACGTTGCTGGCCGGTAACAGGTTGAATTATATCAATGCCGGCCTGGATCGTATCTTGCTTGCCTGATAATGGTTGGTCCTTTTCGGAGAGTGCCGTGTCCCAGCGCTGGCGACAGTTACGAAGTGATCCATCGATCCGCCGATTCCTGTTCAGGCAATCGCGAGTCGACAACGGGCTCGATGGCGATCTTCCCGTTGTAATGGCCAGGACCAGTCGCTTGCTGGCGGAGCGCGGCAGGTTTCACGCCGAGCTGCATTTCTCCAGTGGACAGGTCACCCTGTGGTCGATGCATGACCCGTACAACTACCAGGTCTATCTGAAGAACGAATTCCTGCGGCCCGGTTTTGAGGCATCGTTCCCTGCGACACCCTATCCAATCAATGCCGTCGTGCCCCCGAACAGGATTGACGACGTGCTGGCCGTATTCACGACCTTGCGGCGATCCGATACGGCCATCTGCCTGCGCTCCGGTTCACTCAACATCATCAACGGTATGGTCGGTCTGAATTTCACCTCTGACGGCAGTCACTACCTCTACTATGAGCGTCTGCTGAAACAGGGTGAGGCCATTTTCGGCTAACGAACGGGTCTGGCGGAACCGGTTGATCAGCTGTGTGGGGCCTTGCATGACCCGTGCGGCGAACCCCTTTGCATTTGTAACATATTGTTAATTCATTCAAAAATATTTGCAGTTGATGTGTATTAACGTGCTTTAATATACTTCCATGATGGTGAAGATTGCAGGTGCACAGGGATGGGGTGCAGATCAAGGACAACATTTCTGGGCGGCGTGGGAAGTGCACGCTGACTGGTTTCATTAACTGAGTGGAGTTGACGCAATGAAGAAAATCGCAAGCGTAGTCATGATGAGTGCATTGTTGGGCCTCAGCGGTAACGTGCTGGCCGGTGATGCCGGGGCCGGCAAGGCCAAGGCCGCCACCTGTGCCGGTTGCCACGGTGCCGCCGGGGTGAGCAACAACCCGCTGTGGCCAAACCTGGCCGGACAGCAGGCCGGTTACCTGGTCAAGCAGATGAAGGCCTTCCGTGACGGATCCCGTAATGATCCCATGATGAGCCCGATGGCCAAGCCGCTCAGCGACGCGGATATCGATAACCTCGCGGCCTATTACAGCGGCCTGTAAGTCCCTGTCACCGGCAGGCCATCAGGTCTGCCGGTGTCTCCTTCCCGTCGTTTCCTTTATTTCCCTCCCCTAAGTACGCCGCTTCACCAGGCGCTGGTTCACAAACAGGATCACTGTCAGTAGCAGCAAGGCACCGCCCTGATGGGTCGCGGCCAGGGCCGTGGGTACGTGCAGCAGCAGGGTCGATATACCCAGTGCCAGCTGCGACACCCCGACCAGCAGCAACAGGTGCAGGCCGGCGCGTGTCTGCCGCGAGAGGGCAAGGCGGCGCCCGTAAAGCCACAGACTCAACACGCCAATGAAGGTCATAATGGCCAGTACGCGGTGATTGAACTGCACCGTAGCGATGTTCTCGAAGAAATTACGCCACACGGGTTCCTGTATGAAAATGACCTCTGGAATCCAGTGTCCGTCCATCAGGGGGAAGGTGTTGTAGGCGTGACCTGCCTTGAGCCCGGCGACGAACCCCCCGGAAATCGCGGTAATGAAAACCATGATACCCAGCAGGCCGGCAAACAGGCGCAGCCCGGGTGCACGCGCTTGTGCGGTGTCCCGTTGCTTTTCGGGTAGCAGGCCCAGGGCTATCCAGAACATGTAGGCATAAATGACCAGCGCCAGTGCCAGGTGTGCTGTCAGCCGGTACTGGCTGACATGCGGGTTGTCCACCAGGCCGCTCTTTACCATGTACCAGCCCAGCAGTCCCTGCAGGCCGCCGAGCACAAACAGGGCGGCCAGCCTGGGTATCAGGGGCCTGTGCAGGCGTCCCTTTGCAAGAAAAAACAGGAACGGTATCAGGAAGACCATCCCGATGGTGCGACCCAGCAGTCGGTGGGCGTATTCGAACCAGTAGATCTGCTTGAACCCTGCCAGGTCCATGCCGATGTTGATCTTCTGGTACTCGGGCGACTGCTTGTAGAGCTCGAAGACCGTCTCCCAGGCCTGTTGATCGAGTGGCGGTACCACGCCGAAGATCGGGTTCCACTGCACCATGGACAGACCGGAGCCAGTGAGGCGCGTGACGCCACCGAGTATGACCATGAAAAAGACCATGGCGCAGCAGACCAGCAACCAGACGGCGATCTGGCGGTCATGTAACTTGTCGGTGTTGCTTTCAATAGGGATGTATGCGGTATTCATTTTTCACTCGGCTGGTTGGACGTCTGCTTGTAGACCGGACGTTTCAAGGTGCGGGCATTTTACCCGAAATGAGGCAA
Source organism: uncultured Ectothiorhodospiraceae bacterium (assembly GCA_947258545.1). Taxonomy (GTDB): domain Bacteria; phylum Pseudomonadota; class Gammaproteobacteria; order UBA9214; family UBA9214; genus CAMYJZ01. The sequence continues at coordinate 38,723 of CAMYJI010000043.1, read as the reverse complement.
GATTCTGCTGTTGGTGGCAACGGGGGTTGCGGTATTGATATACCAGCTGCAATCGCATACCCCCGGGCAGGCGGTGCCAGATGCGGGGGTTGCCGGCGGCAGTGGAGCCCGGCCATCGCCCGCGGATGCCCCGCTGCCCGGGGCAGGGCCTGAACGCAGCGTGCTGGATATCAGCGTGCATACCCTGGAGGAACTACGTGTCCTGTTCGAGCGCGCCGGTGAGCTGGCGATGAAGCCGCGCCCCCCCGGTGAAGAGGCCAGCATTGTGCTGGTCCTGCACGGCCCCGAGGTAGATTTCTTTTCGATAAGGAATTACGACCAGTACAAGGACATCGTGGACGAGGCCGCCAGGCTTGATGCCTTCGATGTCGTGGATATCAGGATCTGCCAGACCATGATGGAGGCGCGCGGAATCGAACCCGATGATATCCCGTCGTTCATAGATCAGGTCCCCTATGGCCCCGGGGAGGTCGAGCGCCTGGTCGAGGAGGGTTACCTGTACTTCTAGGGGAAGCCCGGTCAGCGCGCTCCTCGTCATGACGTATCAATCAGATCTTCACTGGTCGAAACAGTATCCCTTGGGTACCACCACGACCCCGTTTTCCGAGACAGTGAAGCGTTTGCTGTCCTTGCTGGCGTCGATACCGATGGTCTCGCCATCCGGTACCCGCACGTCCTTGTCGATAATACAGTTCCGCAACCTTACATTGTTGCCTGCGTGGACGCCATCGAACAGGATCGAGTCAAGGACCACGCTTTCATCGCCGATGTACACGTGCGGGAACAGGATCGAATGCTGGACACTGCCACCGGCGATGACCACGCCACCGCCCATAATGGAGTTTATGGATATACCCTCTGTTCCCGATACGCCCGGAACGGTTCGTGCCGGTGGTGGCTGGGACTGGTAGGTGCGGATAGGCCAGTCGTCCTGGTAGAGATTGAGTGGGGGCGCCGGCTTGAGCAGGTCCATGTTGGCTGTGTAGAAGGCATCAATGGTGCCGACGTCGCGCCAGTATTTGTCAGGCGAAACGCGGCCAGCGGAGTTGCCGAAGCGATAGGCGTAAACGCGCAACGTCTTGATCAGGGACGGCAGGATGTCTTTGCCGAAATCGTGGCTCGAGTCCGTGTCTGCATGATCGGCCTCCAGCTGTTGTTTGAGCTGTTCCATGGAAAAGATATAGATGCCCATGGAGGCGAGACAGTGTTCCGGGTCGCCGGGGATGGTCATCGGCTGTTCGGGCTTTTCCTCAAATGCATTGATGCGGCTGTCAGCATCGGTACCCATTATGCCCAGACCATGAGCCTCGTCACGCCGCACCCTCATGCAGGCGATGGTCACATCGGCCTTTTGCCGGTGGTGGAATTCCAGCATCGCCGCGTAGTCCATGCGGTAGATATGGTCACCTGACAGTATCAGGACGGTGTCGGCCTTGCTGCGATCCAGCAGAAACAGGTTCTGGTAGATGGCGTCCGCGGTGCCGGCATACCAGTTCTCGCCCTTGCGCATCTGTGGCGGCACGGTGGTGATGTACTCACCGATCTCCGGGTTGAAGAGCGACCAGCCGTCACGCAGGTGCTTCTGCAGGGAATGTGACTTGTACTGGGTCAAAACCAGGACCTTGCGTAATCCCGAGTGCAGACAGTTGGCCAGGGTGAAATCGATGATGCGGTACTTGCCGCCGAAGGGCACGGCGGGCTTGGCGCGTTCCGCAGTCAGTGGATACAGCCGCGAGCCGGTGCCGCCGGCAAGAATGATAGAAAGCGTTTTGTGCATGTCCATATGAAATCGGCTAAGTCACCCTGTCCAGACCGGGTCCCCCGCTTTGCGGGCGTGGCGGAATAATTATACGCCAGGGGCGTGGCGAGACAGCAACTGGCGGTGGCTGCAGGCACCGGGATTGCGCCAAACAGTCACTGTTTTGGCTAGAGAATTTCGGAGCGGATCACCCGGCCATGGCGGTCGAGGAACAGGCGCATCTGGCCGCAGCAGGTCACCCGGGCAGGCTGATTACCGGTGCCCTCCATCAGCAGTTCATCAAACTCGATATTGACCAGTGCCGCACTATCGCCCTCCCAGGCGATGGCGTAGTGCAGCGAGGCATTGTCGATCCAGCCGTTACGGGAGCAGAAGCGGGCCAGTTCGCGGCACGACTTCAGGTAGCATTCAATCGCTGACATGGTGTATGGCTTCGGCGTGGCGTGACGGATGGCTAGTTATAGTCCGCTACGTTGGGGTCAGGATTGCTGAGGTTGTAGCGGAAGTCCTGGCCGGGGTGTTCGACCTCGATGTCCAGGTAGCGGCGCCGGGTTTCCTCGGATTCGAAGTAGATTTTGACTGCAAGGTGGCCTTTGCCCTCGACAACGAAAGGCTTGGTTTCCAGATTGCCGAGATCTTCGCCGCTGATTGGATCGGTGGTTGTGATAATCACACTTGCCCCCTCCTGTCGCCGCCCCCGTTGACAGATAGATACAGCTTCCAAAAGTATAGATTAACAACGGCGTTTGGCAAGGTTCGACGCACCGCTGTAGCCCGGGGTGAATGGCCGGGATGGGTGCCGGGGTGGGGCCGTGAATGGCCGGGACGGCATGCCGGCGGGGTGGACCGGATCGTCCGTCCCGCCGGTGATCCGGTAAGCTCAGGTGCTGGTGCGGTTTTCCAGGATATTCTGCATGATCGGTGCCAGGATGATCTCCATGGCAAAGCCCATCTTGCCGCCCGGTACCACGATGCTGTTGCGCCGTGACATGAAGGAATCCGAAACCATGCTGAGCAGGTACGGGAAGTCGATGTTGAACTTCTTCGGGTCGCGGAAGCGAATCACCACGTAACTTTCGTCCGGTGTCGGGATGTCCCTGGCGATGAACGGGTTGGAGGTGTCTACCGTCGGTACCCGCTGGAAGTTGATATCCGTGCGCGAGAACTGCGGCGTGATGTAATGGATATAGTCATACATGCGCCGCAGGATGGTGTCGGTGACGGCCTCTGCCGAGTAACCACGCTGGGCACAGTCACGGTGGATCTTCTGGATCCACTCGAGATTGACGATCGGTACCACGCCGATCAGCAGGTCGACATGCTGGGCGACATTGGCTTCCTCGGTGACCACGCCACCGTGCAGGCCTTCGTAGAACAGCAGATCGGTCCCGGGAGCGATGCTTTCCCAAGGGGTGAACTCACCCGGCTGCTGTCCGAAGGGCTGGGCCTCTTCCTCGCTGTGCAGGTAGTAACGGCGTTCGCAGGAACCGGTCTCGCCGTAGGCTTTGAAGGTCTCTTCCAGCTTGTCGAAGATGTTTGCCTCGGGACCGAAGTGGCTGAAATGCGTGTCCCCGCTTTCCTCGGCCTTGTTCATGGCCTCTTTCATGGCGGCCCGGTCAAAGCGATGATAGCTGTCGCCCTCGATGACGACCGGGTTGACGCCCTCGCGCAGGAAGATGTGTTCGAAGGCCACCTTGACCGTGGTCGTACCCGCACCGGAAGAGCCGGTGACGGCGATAATCGGATGTTTTCTGGACATGAGCGGCTCCTGAGTCCTTTATTTATTGAATGCGATGCAATCCAACTCCAGGCGCTTTCCCGGCATGGTGGCTGCCTGGGTCGCCTGGCATTGCCGACATTTTCGGCACAGCTGTCGGGTCGAAGCCGCGTATTGAACCACTATTGCACCGGCAGTCTCAAGTTCGATTCGCGGTCAATTCCGTAATCAGCCCCTTAACTATAAAAATATCAAGAAGATATCATCGTGTTGCTGCGGGCGTTGGTGTCACGGGGGGCGCCGGCCGTCGCGGCTTTCCGGGACGCGTCCCGTGTAGCGTGGCGTGGTTGTGCAAGGTTTCTGGTTCGAGATGTTCCTGTGGGGCAGGGAATTAGAATATAATAATGGGCTTTCGCTAGGCCGGATCCACGGCCGGCACCCTTGGCGCCTCGGACAACACCATGACTGACAAAGAAAAATGTGAGAATTTGAAAGGCCGGTTTTTTCCCTTCCTGTGCTGGATCGGCGAGCTCAAAAAACGTGAGACCCTGCAGGCCGACCTGATCGCCGGTATCACCGTTGCCCTGGTTCTGGTGCCCCAGTCGATGGCGTATGCGCAGCTGGCGGGCCTGCCGGCCTACTACGGTCTCTATGCCTCTTTCCTGCCGGGTATCATCGCCGCGCTGTTTGGATCATCGCGCCAGCTGGCCACCGGCCCGGTGGCGGTCGTTTCCCTGATGACGGCCTCGGCGCTGGAGCCGATCGCCGGCGGCAGCCCGGAGTTGTACGTGGCCTATGCCATCATGATGGCCTTTATGGTGGGTGTCTTCCAGCTGGCCCTGGGCCTGTTGCGCCTGGGCGTGCTGGTCAACTTCCTGTCCCACCCGGTGGTGGTCGGGTTTACCAATGCCGCGGCTATCATCATCGGCACCTCGCAGCTTGGCAAATTGTTCGGTGTGACCGTGGAAAAGGCCGACCATACCTATGTGACGGTATTCAATACCGTGGTGGAGGCATTTCACAATACCCACATGGAAACCATGCTGATGGCTATCCTGTCGCTGGGCATCATGATCGGCATGAAACGCTATCTGTCCAGGGTGCCTAATGTGCTCACTGCCGTTGTCATCACGACGCTGATTTCCTGGCAGCTCGGTTTTGAACAACTGGGTGGCAAGGTCGTCGGGAGCATCCCGGAAGGGCTGCCCGCGCTGTCCCTGCCGACGTTTGATCTGCATACCATGGTGCAGCTGATCAGTGTGGCGGTGGCAATCGGCATTATCGGCTTCATGGAGGCAATATCGATCGCCAAGGCCATGGCGGCACGCACCCGCCAGAAGCTGGATGCCAACCAGGAACTGGTGGGCCAGGGTCTGGGTAACATCGTATCCAGTCTTTCCCAGGGATATGCCGTGTCCGGTTCCTTCTCGCGTTCGGCCGTCAACATCGGTGCCGGAGCGGTCACCGGTTTTTCGGCCGTGGTCACCGGCCTGGTCGTGGGGATCACCCTGCTGTTCCTGACGCCCCTGCTGTACCACCTGCCGCAGGCGACCCTGGCAGCGGTGATCATCATGGCGGTCATCAATCTGGTGAAGATCGATCCCATCAAGTATGCCTGGAAGGTGCAGCGCCACGACGGCGTGGTGGCCATTATTACCTTCGTGCTGACCCTGATCTGGGCGCCGCACCTGGACAAGGGCATTATGGTGGGTGTGTTGCTTTCCCTGATGCTGGTGCTGTATCGCACTATGAAACCGCGGGTGGCCGCCCTGTCGCGCGCCCCCGACGGGACCCTGCGCGATGCCGAAATCAACAAGCTGGAGACCTGCCGTAATATTGCACTGATCCGCTTCGACGGCTCCCTGTATTTTGCCAATACCGGTTATTTCGAAGACAAGGTGCTGGAGCGGGTGGCCCTCAAGCCGGACCTGAAATACGTAATCATCGATGCCGAGGGCATTAACGAAATCGACGCCACGGGTGAGGAAATGCTGCATCACCTGTGGGAGCAGCTCAAGGAGGCCGGCGTGGATCTGCTGGTTGCACGCGCCAAGAAACAGGTCTGGGATGTCTTCCGTCGCACCGGCCTGATCGAAAAGGTCGGGGCGGACCACTTCTTCGCGCTACGCACTCATGCCTTCAACTATGCCTGGGACAAACTCGGCGACAACCATGCCGATACCTGTCCGTTGAAGGTGGCGACCACGGCTGAAATGGCAAAGGCCTGATTGAAGGTCCCGGCTGCATAGCAGCTCAACCGGAGTCACGGTCTCGTTTTATATCTGCCCTGTCTCTGGCAGGCCTTGCCCGGTATGTAGCGGTGAATTACCGAGAGGAATATCGTGATGTCTGTTGAAAGAACATTGTTTGCCTTTGGCGGCACCATGGTCATGCTGACCTCGCTGCTGGCCCTGTTTCACAATCCCCTGTGGACCTGGGTGACCCTGTTCATCGGGTTTAACTGTTTCCAGAGTTCGTTCACCGGGTTCTGCCCCCCCTCCTGGGCCATGAAGAAGTTCGGCCTGAAGACGGAGGCGGAACTGGCGCTGGAGTCGTCCGCCAGCTAGGTCTTTTCCGGTCCTGACGCGGGGCTATCGGGGGCGAGCCTTTCGAACAGCAGGTCCCATACCCCGTGGCCCAGCCGCTGGCCGCGCTGTTCAAACCTGGTCACCGGCCGGTAGGCGGGGCGCTGTGAATAATTCCCCTGGCCGGCACAATTGCGGAATGCCCCCGAGTCCTCCATGACCGCGAGCATGTGCCCGGCATAATCTTCCCAGTCGGTGGCCATGTGCAGGATGCCGCCGGGCTTCAACTTGCGTGCCAGCAACCCGATGAACCCGGGCTGAACGATGCGCCGCTTGTGATGACGCTTCTTGGGCCAGGGGTCGGGAAAGAACAACAGCACCCGGTCCAGCGACTCGTCCGGCAGGCAGTTGTTCAGGACCTGCACGGCGTCAGCGCAAATGATACGGACGTTATTCAGTTCACGGCGTTCCAGTTCCAGCAGCAGGTGACCGACGCCCGGGCGGTGCACCTCGATGCCGATGAAGTCGGTCTCCGGTTCCTGTTCCGCCATGGCTGCCAGGGACGCCCCGTTACCAAAACCGATCTCCAGGGTATGCGTGGCGCGGCGGCCGAATATCCTGTCCAGTTCCAGGGACTGGTCGGCATCAAGTCCATAGTTCGGCCACAGTTCATCCAGTGCCCTTTGCTGTGACCGGGTGATGCGCCCCTCCCGTCGGACGAAGGAACGGATCTCCCGGTTATGTTGCTTGGGCTTGTTCAAGCGTGAGACCTAAGGCGTGAAACGTGAAACGTGAAACGTGAGACGTGAGACGTGAAGCGTGAAGCGGGAGGTGTAGGAGCGCCTTGCAGGCGCGATAGGGTAGGGTGCGCTGTGCGCAGTGAGAATCGGCCACGGAATCCACGGAAGAACACGGAAAGATAAAAAACGTGAAACGTGAAACGGGAGGTGTAGGAGCGCCTCGTTTATGCCCGGCGATTAATCGGGTACAGGCGCGACGGATTATGGCGCGCCACGCGCGAGCAGATTCACGCCTCTTCCGATTCAGAAAAATGTCCCGTCGATGGGCGAGGAGGCACTGGCGTAGCGCTTGCGCGGGATGCGCCCGGCCCGAAAGGCCTCGCGCCCGGCCTCGATGGCCTTCTTCATGGCCGAGGCCATCAGCACCGGGTCCCCGGCACCGGCTATGGCGGTGTTCATCAGCACGCCGTCGCAACCCAGTTCCATGGCGATGGCGGCATCCGAGGCGGTGCCCACGCCGGCATCGACCAGGATGGGGACGCCCGCATTCTCGACAATGGTCATGATGTTATAGGGATTGCGGATGCCCAGCCCGGAACCGATGGGTGCCGCCAGCGGCATCACCGCAACGCAGCCCATGTCCTCGAAGCGCTTTGCAATAATGGGGTCGTCATTGGTGTAGACCATGACCTTGAAACCGTCCTTGACCAGGGTTTCAGTGGCCTCCAGGGTTTGCACAATATCCGGAAACAGGGTGGTTTCATCGCCCAGCACTTCGAGCTTGACCAGGTCGTGGCCGTCGAGCAGTTCCCGTGCCAGGCGACAGGTGCGCACGGCGTCCTCGGCCGTGTAGCAGCCGGCGGTATTGGGCAACAGGGTGTAGCGCTCCGGAGAGATGACTTCCAGCAGGCTGGGTTCATTCGGGTTCTGACCGATATTGGTGCGCCGGATGGCGACGGTGATGATTTCCGCGCCGCTGGCCTCGGTGGCCGCCCGGGTCTCTTCCAGGTCCTGGTACTTGCCGCTGCCGACCAGCAGGCGGGAGCGGTATTCAACCCCGGCGATGACCAGCGGATCCGCGCTCGGCCGGGGCTGTGATTGCATGACTGTGGACATAACTATTTGACTCGCTGATACTTCGGTAATAATGGGCGCGACAGTGGCCGATCAGCCGCCACCGATGGCCTGCACGATCTCGATTTTGTCATCCGGCTTGATCGGGTGCGTCCCAAAGGTGCTGCGCGGCACGATCTGCCGATTGACCTCCAGTGCCAGGCGCTGGTTGGCCAGACCCAGTTCATCGATCAGGCCGCCGGCGGTGAGATTGTCCGGCACCTCCCTGGGGGTGCCGTTGAGTACGATATACATGATAATTGACCCGGGAATGGGATTGCTTAGGGAAGATATTCTACCGTAATTGGATAGCGAAAGATCATACCCCCGGGAAAGAAGGGCTTATGTCGCAATGGAACGAGGATGTCGTTTCGGCCGAGGCCGCCGGCACGCTGGACGGGCTGCTGTACCAGCGGATCAGGCGGACCCCCGAGACACCGGCCTACCGCCACTATGACGCCGCCAGCAGGCAGTGGCGGGCCACCTCGTGGCGGGAGGTGGGTGATGCCGTGGCGCGCTGGCGCGACGCGCTTGCGGCCGAGGATCTGCAGCCCGGAGAGCGGGTGGCCGTGCATCTGCGCAACAGCAGGGAATGGGTGTTCTTTGACCAGGCGGCCCTGGCCTGTGGGCTGGTGGTGGTGCCGCTGTATACCGATGATCGTCCCGACAACATCGCCTATATCCTTAAGGATGCCGCGGTCCGGGTGCTGCTGGTACAGGACGCGGGGAACTGGAAGCGGCTGGCGCCCGCGCTCGACCGGCACGACGATCTCAAACGGGTGTTGATTCTCAAGCGCCCGGAGGCCGCGCTGCCCGAGTCAGCCAATGACGAGCGCGTCCGTTTCGTGGCCGACTGGCTGCCGCAACAGGCGGGTCCATTGCTCGCGCGCAAGGGTGATCCACAGGCACTGGCCTCGATTGTCTATACCTCGGGGACGACCGGGCGGCCCAAGGGCGTCATGCTCACCCATCACAACATGCTGGCCATTGCGCATTCCGCCCTCACCATGATCGACTGTTACCAGGAAGACCGTTTCCTGTCCTTTTTGCCCCTGTCGCATACGCTGGAACGGACCGCCGGCTACTATCTGCCGATGATGGCCGGCGCGACCGTGGCCTACGCACGTTCCATTGCACAACTGGCCGAGGACCTGCAGCAGGTCAGGCCCACGGTGCTGATCGCCGTGCCGCGCATCTTCGAGCGCGTTTACGGGCGGATCCAGGGACAGATGGTCAGGAAGCCCGCGCTGGCCCGTGCCCTGTTCCGCTATACCACGGAGGTTGGCTGGCACCGCTTCGAACGCGAACAGCGACGCGCGGGCTGGCGGCCCAGGCTGCTCGCCTGGCCGGTATTGCGTCGGCTGGTCGCCGGCAAGGTCACGGAAAAACTCGGCGGCCGCCTGCGCTTGGCCGTGAGCGGCGGGGCGGCACTGCCGCTGCCGGTGGCCAGGACGTTTATCGGGCTGGGTGTGCCGATCCTGCAGGGTTATGGCCTGACGGAGACCAGTCCGGTCATCAGCGTGAACGTGCCCGATGACAACCAGCCCGACAGTGTCGGCGTACCGCTTAATGGTATCGAGGTGCGTGTCGGGGAGAATGACGAATTACTGGTGAAGACACCGGGCATGATGCGGGGTTACTGGAACAACCACGCCGCCACTGCCGAGGTGATCGATTCGCAGGGCTGGTTGCACACCGGTGACCAGGCGCGCATCGAAAACGGGCATATCTACATAACCGGGCGCATCAAGGACATCCTGGTGCTGTCCAACGGGGAAAAGATACCGCCCATGGACATGGAGATGGCCATCTGCCTTGACCCGCTGATCGACCAGGCACTGGTCATCGGGGAGGGCCGGCCCTACCTCGCGGCCATTGTGGTCCTCAACCCGGACGGCTGGCTCGGGCTGGCGCATCACTACGGCCTGGATCCCTATGACGATGCCAGCCTCTCGAATGAAAAACTACGCAGTCACCTGATGAAGATCATCAGGGAACAGCTCAGGGATTTCCCGATTTATGCCAAGGTGCGGCGGGTGATCCTGGTGCGCGAGCCCTGGACCGTGGATAACGGGCTGTTGACCCCGACGCTCAAGATAAAGCGTGCCCAGGTGCTGGAGCAGTTCGACAGCGAGATCGAGGCGCTGTATGCGGCAGGCCCGGTGGGTCGCGGCTGACCGGTCGTCATTTCGGGCGCAGCTGAGCTGCGACCCGGAATCCACTAATAGTTAATCAACCGGTTACTGGATTCCGGCTTTCGCCGGAATGACGAAACAAGTGTTAATCAGGGCTTCCCCTGCAAAACAAGCTAACGGGTGATTGTTAAGGAAATATTATGCCCTGGTTAAAGTCTCATGACGTGACGTGCGGGTGCTGCGCCCATTACCAGCTCATATAGGCAAAGCCCTTTTCCTGCAGCTGCATGATGTCGTCGACGCCGATCGGCACTACCTTTGCGAAATCGAGCAGGTCTTCCTGCTTCCAGCCGAGCGCCTTCATGGTGTTGCCGCAGGCGTGAAACGCAACGCCGTAGTCGGCCTGCGAGGCCGCGCGCTGCTGCAGGTCCGTCGGGATGGGTCGCCGGGGTTGCTTGCCGATCAGGTGCAGTCCCGGTCCGAAAGTGGCCACCACGATCTCGATGTCGTCGCCGTACTTGCGCAGCATTTCCCCGACAGAGAACAGGATATTCCCCAGGTATTCCGGGTCGGCCTGGTTGCACTGGTAGACGATGTGGTGTTTCGAGTCATCCTCGAAATGCGTCTCGGTGTGGTGTGCCTGCGCCTGGCGCAGCGCAAACAGGCCGCCCAGGAAACCTGCCGATTTAATCAGTGTGCGGCGTGGTTGGCTGAATAATCTGCGTTTCCCCATGTCATTCCCCCGGTATGTGTTGGTATTAATGACGTGTGCCCGTCTGTCATTATTTCATTTGAGCGAAAAAGGCCTTGTTTGGTTCCCGGGCCTGTCGATTCGCATGCCGCGAGATGGTGACTATTCGACAGCGGAGGCTGTAAACTAGTCAGCGGCCAGCGTGTCGCGGGTGTAGTTCAATGGTAGAACTGGAGCTTCCCAAGCTTCAAACGTGGGTTCGATTCCCATCACCCGCTCCATTCACGTGCCGGCTGCCCCGTCCTGGTACTGACCTGGCAGTCGCATTCGCGGACCGCGTTCTGCACAGACGACCCTCTCCCTCATAGGGTGCCGGCCCCCGGTCGGGGCGGCACGACCCGGTATGGAGCAGGCGGCTAGCAGTGGCGCACCGTTAGCTCATATCATCAGAAATTTCTATACATGTATCAATATATTTCGATGTTAAATTAAGTAAATAGTTATATACTTATAATGCTTGGTTTATTTCGGTGGTTCGAGCAGGGCATCTTGCCCTGGATATCAGGCCGCCGCGTGAACGCCAGGTGGCTAGGATTGCAGCCTGGAAGCTTGAGAATTCCCCGATAACCGGGAGAATTTTAGTTTTTCAATCAGATATATAAGGAGACATGGCATGTGCGAAGGATGCGTAAAATTGATAGCGGGTTACCTATTTCTCGTACTCATATTCGGGACGCTGGTCTATTTCCAAATATATTAAATTATAGGTATATAAATATATTTTTACTTGATTAATTAGTAATCAGTAATATACTTATTGTGTGTTGCGGTTCCTGTAGTTCGGTGAAGATTATTTTATTTTTCGAAAAATTAACCTTGTGGAGACACTTATCATGAAAAAATTAACGATAGCAATGTCCGCTGTCACGCTGGTAGTTGCTTCGGCTTCTGCGTCAGCCTGGTGGGGCAATGACGGTTTCTGGGGCAATGACGGCTGGGGTGACGGTTACGTCGACGGCGGTTTCAGCATGAGCTTCAGTGGTCACGGTCGTGGTCGTGGTTATGGCCGCGGTTATGGCTACGGGTATGACCACCCGTACTATGGATATGGCCCTTACGGCTATGGCGTTCCCGCACCTGCCGTTGACGTGCTGCCGGCCGAGACGACTGCCGAGGTTCCGGTTCAGTCCAGCGTCGTGACCCCGGTGCAGCCGACCTACGTTGCCCCGGTGCAGCCGACTTTCGAGCTGACCGAAGAGCAGCGCCAGGCGATGGCCGATCAGCAGGCCAAGGCCATTGAGTACATGCAGAACGCCCAGCGTCAGGCTGCCGAGTTCCATGCCGCCCAGTTCGCCCCCATCGCCGAGATGGAGCGTGAAATGATCGAGCAGCGTAATGCCGACATGCTGGAGATGCAGAAGCACATGCAGGAAATGCAGGCCCAGATCCAGAAGGACATGCAGGAGTCACTGCAGAACCGTCCGGTCATCGGTTTCGACCGTCCGGCCTACGGTTTTGATCGTAACCTGGATGCCGACCGTGATGCCTACCTGCAGGAAGTTGACGCTCGCATGGAAGAGTCGCGCAAGGCAGCCGAGCAGCGTCGTCTCGAGGCCGAAGAGCGTTTCAAGGCTCGCCGCCTGGAGCGTACCAATCGGGTGAAGGCCGACACCTGCGCCTAAGTCTGTAACAAATGTTTACACTGTACCGTCAGGTACAGGGCCTTACCCGGGAAGGGGTGTGTGGTTTAATCACACACCCCTTTTCTTTTTGCAGCTTTAGGTCAATAGGAAACTGGGGTGTGAGTTACTATACTCGACTTATTGCGTTACACACCTGCAGATACAAGGACAGGAATCATGGGAAAGCTGATCAAGATTATTCTGGGGCTGGTTGCGGTCATCGTCCTGCTGGTGGTCGCGCTTGCCGTCGCGCTGCCGTTTCTGGTCGACCCGAATGACTACAAGGACCGGATTGCCACCCTGGTGGAGGAGAAGACCGGCCGTACCCTCGCTATAGAGGGTGATATCGGGCTGTCGGTGTTTCCCTGGCTGGGGCTCGACATCGGTCCAACCCGTCTCAGCAATGCGCAAGGCTTCGGCGATCAGCCGATGGCCAGCATGGAAAACGTTCAGGTCCGGGTCAAGCTGGTGCCGCTGCTGAGCAAGCAACTGGAAATGGACACCGTGAAACTGGACGGCCTGCAGCTGCATCTGGCAAAGGATGCCCAGGGCCGCACCAACTGGCAGGACCTGCAGGGCGAACCGGCAGAAGCGAAGGAGGCCGAGGCGCCGGGTACGGCGCTGGCTGGTCTGGCGATCGGCGGTGTACAGGTGACCGATGCCGAGGTCCTGTGGGAAGACAAGGCGGCCGGGACCCGCTATGTCATCGATGACCTGGCATTCACCACCGGTGCCATCGAGCCCGGCGAGGCCTTCGATCTCGATCTGCAATTCCTGGTCAAGTCCAGCGAGCCGGTCATGGAAGGGAGCTTTGATCTGCAGGGCCAGGTGCTGGTTGCCTCCTCGCTTTCAGCCGTCGATATCAACGGGACCCGTCTCAAGCTCGACCTGAAAGGTGACGCTATCCCCGCGGGGCAGATGGACCTCTCACTGGCCACCGATATCGCCCTCGACCTGGAGGCGCAGACCCTCAATATGCCGCAGCTGGTTATCGAGACCCTGGGGCTGAAACTCACCGGCAATGCCTCGGGGTCATCGATCGTCGGGGATGATCCGCGCTTCAAGGGCGCCCTGGCGCTCAACGAATTCGTGCCACGCGAGCTCATCAAGCGGCTGGGGCAGGCCGTGCCGGAAACGGCGGATGGCAGCGTGCTGGGCAAGGCCGATGCCACCCTGGATTGGGAGGCCTCGACGCGTCATGCGGCCGCCACCGCCCTCAGGTTCCGTCTGGATGACACCACCCTGAACGGCAGCGTGCGTGTTGACCAGTTTGACAAGCCAGCCATCGGCTTCAAGCTGCAGGCCGATCAGATCGACCTGGATCGCTACCTGCCGCCACCGAGTGAGGAGGCCGGGAAGGCCGCGGCAACACCGGCCGCCGCGGCCGCCGGTGGCGCCGGCATGCTGCCGGTCGATACCCTGCGCGGGCTGAATCTCAATGGCACCCTGAAACTCGCCAGCCTCAAGGCCTATAACCTGAGTTCCACGGACATCGAGTTCACCGTCAAGGCAAAGGACGGGCTGCTGCGCATCAGCCCGGCGGGTGCAAAGATGTATGGTGGCCAGTACCGCGGTGACATCACCCTGGATGCGCGCAAGGACACGCCGGTGCTGTCGCTGAACGAAACGATCAGCGGGGTGCAGGCCGGGCCGCTACTCAAGGACCTGACCGGCGACGACAAGCTGCTGGGTACGGCTGACCTGCAGGCCAGGCTGAGTGGTCGCGGTAACAGCCCGGAACAGTTGCGTCAGACACTGGACGGAAACGCCTCATTCAGCTTTAAAGAAGGTGCGGTCAAGGGCGTGAATATCGCCTCCCTGATCCGCAACGCCCAGGCCAAGCTCAAGGGTCAGCCGGCCCCCACTGACACGTTGCCCAACCAGACCGACTTTGCCGAGCTGCGCGGCACGGCGACCGTGACCAATGGTGTGGTCAGGAACAACGACCTGTCGCTGAAATCCCCGCTGCTGAGAGTCACCGGCGAGGGCGAGGTCAGCCTGCCCCAGGAGACTATCGACTACCTGCTGACGACGAAGATCGTCGGCAGCATCGAAGGGCAGGGCGGCAAGGGGCTGGGCGAGCTCAAGGGCGTGGCCATCCCGGTGCGCATCGGCGGCACCTTCAGCAAGCCGAGCTACACCCCGGATGTCGGTGCGGCCCTGAGCGAGGCGGCCAAGGCCAAGGTCGAGGAGAAGGTGGAGGAAAAGAAAGAGGAACTCAAGCAGAAGGTCGAAGAAAAGGTGCAGGACCAGCTCAAGGATAAACTCAAGGATCTTCCACTGAAGGGCCTGTTCAAGTAAGCAAGCGTGGTGTTGCGACTTGTCGTCGGGTGTCTGCTGTGCCTGCCGCTGCTCGCACGGGCCGGCGTCATCCTCGACTCGTCATCCGAGCTGGACGGTGGCGTCTATACGCTCGCGCTGACGGCACACATCGATGCGCCGCCGGCGACCGTGCAGCGGTTGATCACCGATTATGACCGGCTCACCGAAATCAATTCCTCTTTGATCAAAAGCCGCATGGTGCAGGAGCACAGCCCGGTCAGGCACCGGGTCCATACCGTCATCCGCGCCTGTATCCTGTTTTTCTGCCGCAGCGTGACCCAGGTCCAGGACATCAGTCAGCAGGCGGGCGGGCGCATCGAGGCCGTTATCCTGCCGGCCGTGAGCGACTTCCGGCAGGGCCATGCCCGCTGGGACCTGGCCGCGGCGGATGGCGGCACCCTCATGCGTTTCAGCGCCGAGCTGGAGCCCGCCTTCTGGGTGCCGCCTGTTATCGGCCCCTGGCTGTTCGAGCGCCAGTTGATCAGGGAAGTCCAGGAAAGCGCTGCCATTATGGAGGCGCGTGCCCGCGCGTCAGACGCACCGTGAGCCAGGGTAAATTCAGTCAACGGGTGCTGGCCTGGTTTGACCGGCACGGGCGCAGCGACCTGCCCTGGCAGGCCGATCCGACGCCCTACCGGGTGTGGGTCTCCGAGATCATGCTGCAGCAGACCCAGGTGGCCACGGTGATCCCCTACTACGAGCGGTTTATGGCGCGCTTTCCCGATGTAGAGTGCCTGGCCGCTGCCGAACAGGACCAGGTGCTGCACCACTGGTCGGGCCTCGGCTATTACGCCCGCGCCCGCAATCTGCATGCCGCGGCGCAGATCATTTGCGACCGGCACGCAGGCCGGTTTCCCGAAGACCTTGAGGTGCTGCTGGCACTGCCCGGCATCGGCCGTTCCACCGCCGGGGCCATTCTCGCGCTCGCCAACAACCAGCGTCATGCCATCCTCGACGGCAACGTCAAGCGGGTACTGGCACGCTTCCATGCGCTGGAGGGCTGGCCGGGACAGGCAGCGGTGCAGAAGGCCCTGTGGCTGCTGGCGGAACAGTACACACCGGTAACAAAGGTCGCGGCCTATACCCAGGCCATGATGGACCTGGGTGCCACCGTCTGCACCCGCTCCAACCCCGCCTGTGACGGCTGTCCACTGCAGGCGGACTGCGCGGCCCATGCCCTCGGGCGCCCGACCGATTACCCGTCACCGCGGCCGCGCAAGGCGCTGCCGCTGCGCAAGACCCGCATGCTGCTGCTGCGCAATGCGGCCGGCGAGGTCCTGCTGGAGAGGCGCCCGCCCGCCGGGGTCTGGGGCGGCCTGTGGAGCTTTCCCGAGCTGGCGGCAGACGAGGCACTGGAGAGCGGTTGCGTTGAGCGACTCGGCTGTGATGTACAACTGGTCGACGAGTGGCATGCCATCAGGCACACCTTCACCCATTTCCAGCTGCAGATTACCCCGGTCCTGGCAATCACCAATGAGCATCCCGCTGGCGTCATGGAAGGAAGCGCCCGGCTCTGGTATAAACCTGATTCCCGGGATGAACTGGGTTTCGCGGCACCGGTGGAACGCCTGCTGCAACGGATCAATGATATGCAATGAGTGAGGAAGCGGTATGACTCGAATGGTGCAGTGCGTAAAGCTCGGTATAGAGGCCGAGGGGCTGGATGCCCCGACCTACCCCGGTGAACTGGGGCAGCGGATCTTCGAAAACGTCTCCAAGCAGGCCTGGCAACAGTGGCTCAGCCATCAGACCATACTCATCAACGAGCACCGGATCTCGCCCATCGACCCCAAGGCGCGCAAGTTCCTGGAAGAGGAAATGGAGAAATTCTTTTTCGGAGGCGGGGCGGAACTCCCCGGCGGCTTTGTGGCACCGGACAAGCCCCAGGGAAGCCCTGATTAGTTGAGAAAAGCGCGTCATTGCGAGTGTAGCGCGGCAATCTAATGACTTAGAACCAATCGTTTGGAGATTGGTTCGTCACTTAGTCTCTCGGTAACTGCTCCTGCGTTACTCTACCTCCTGCATGGCCCAGGCCAGCCTCTCGACCGGTTCCCGGTCTCACCTTCTCCGTGCAGTTGTCGCAATTACGGATGAATCAGGGTTTACCTGTTATTGGAATCGCGATTTCTTTCACGGCGAGTGGTATAGATCTCCCGGCGATTTAAGGGGTTGGGTGTTATCACCGCATGCTTCCGGTGTCCGCAGCCGCTGCAAGCCCGACCGCCAGATATTCGAACATCCTGATAAACAATGTTATTGTTTTGGCCTTTCTAGAGCGGGCGATTTAAATGAAAGGCATCATCCTGGCCGGTGGCAGCGGTACACGTCTTTATCCCCTGACGCGCGCGGTCAGCAAGCAGCTCATGCCGGTGTACGACAAGCCGCTGATCTATTATCCCCTGTCCATCCTGATGCTGGCGGGTATTCGGGAAATACTGCTCATCTCGACGCCCCAGGATCTGCCCAACTTCCGCCACCTGCTGGGCGATGGCAGCCAGTTCGGCCTTGATCTGCACTATGCCGAACAGGCCACGCCCGGCGGGCTTGCCGAGGCCTTCATCATTGGCCGGGAATTTATCGATGGCCAGCCGTCCTGCCTGATCCTGGGCGACAATATCTTCTATGGCCATGGCCTGGCCAGGGTGCTGCAACAGGCGGCTACCCTGACCCGGGGTGCAACGGTGTTCGCTTACCGGGTGCGCGATCCGCAGCGCTATGGCGTGGTGGAATTCAATCGGGATGGCCGGGTATTGGGTATCGAAGAGAAGCCGGTACGGCCGCGTTCGAATTACGCCGTCACCGGTCTGTATTTCTACGACCCGCAGGTGGTCGATATCGCGGCCGGCCTGACGCCATCCGAACGCGGTGAACTCGAAATAACCGATGTCAACCGGACCTACCTCGAGCAGAATGCCCTGAACGTCGAGGTCCTCGGGCGGGGTACCGCCTGGCTGGATACCGGTACGCACGAGTCACTGTTGCAGGCCGCGAACTATATCGAGACCATCGAACAGCGCCAGGGGCTGAAGGTGTCCTGCGTGGAAGAGATCGCCTACCGCATGGGTTACATCACGGCCGCCCAGCTCGAGCAACTGGCCGAACCGTTGGCAAACAACGGCTATGGCCAGTACCTGCTGGACCTGCTCGACGAAGAAAAATCAAGATTATGAAGGTCATTCCCACAGAGCATCCGGAGGTGCTGATTATCGAGCCGGACATCTTTCCGGATGCGCGCGGTTTTTTTATGGAGACCTTTCATGCGCTCAAGTACCGGGCGCAGGGACTGCCGGAGACCTTTGTCCAGGATAACCACTCGCGTTCCAGTCGCGGGGTGTTGCGGGGCCTGCATTACCAGCTGGAACATCCACAGGGCAAGCTGGTGCGGGTAGTGACCGGCGAGGTGTTCGATGTGGCCGTGGATATTCGCAGGGGCTCTCCGTATTTTGGTCAGTGGGTGGGTGCGATGCTGTCAGAAAAGAACCAGCAGCAGCTGTATATCCCCCCGGGTTTTGCCCACGGTTTCTGCACCCTGAGCGAGCAGGCAGATTTTCTCTACAAGTGCACCGACTTCTATGCGCCTGGCGATGAATACGGCATCGCCTGGGATGATCCGGCCATTGGCATCGAATGGCCGGTAATGGACTATGCCCTGTCGGACAAGGACCTGCGTAATCCGCGCCTGGGCGAGTCCGGGGCGCGGCTGCCACAATACCGGGCCGGGTGATGCGGGTACTGGTGACCGGTGGGAACGGCCAGCTGGGGACCGAGGTCGTCCGTGAATTCGGCCGTCTCGGCCACGAGGTGCTGGCACCGTTGCCCGAGGAAATGGATTTTCTCGATCCCGACGGCCTTGCCGCCAGGGTCGCAGCCCTGCAGGCCGACTGGATCATCAATTGTGCCGCCTACACCCAGGTGGATCGGGCCGAGGACGAGTCCGGGCAGGCCTTCACCATCAACCGTGACAGTGCTGGACGGCTGGCCGAGACGGCTGCGAAAACCGGTGCACGCATGCTGCATGTGTCAACCGATTTCGTTTTTGACGGAAAGCAGACCCGGCCGTATCGCGAGGATGATGAACCCGGTCCGCTAAGTGTCTATGGATGCAGCAAGTGGGAAGGCGACCGGGCCGTACTGGCCGCCCTGCCTGGCGCCATTGTCCTGCGTACCGCCTGGGTCTACGGCGTGCATGGTCACAACTTCGTCAAGACCATGCTGCGGATTGCGGGCGAGGGCAAACCGCTCAGGGTGGTGGATGACCAGGTCGGCACACCCACCTGGACGGCCGATATCGTGCAGGCGATGGTGGCGCTGGTGGATGCCGCTGCGTCCGGGGTGTTTCACTTCACAGCGGCGGGCGAGACCTCCTGGTGCGGATTTGCACGCGCCATTCTGGCAGAAGCCGATCGTCTTGGTTTTGAGGTAAAGACCCGCACAGTCGAGGCGATCCCGACTAGCGAATACCCGACACCGGCAACCCGACCGCATTATTCCGTGCTCGACACCCACAAGATCCGACCCTGGCTGGCATCACCCATCCCGTCCTGGCGTGACAGCCTCATCAATATGCTGAAGGAGTTGCAGGCATGCGCAGATTGCTGGTAACCGGTGGCGCAGGCTTCATCGGTTCGAATTTCATCCGCTACTGGGTAAACCGGTATCCCGATGACCGGGTCGTCAATCTCGATGCCCTGACCTATGCGGGTAATCTCGAGAGCCTGGTCGACATCGAATCGACAGCTGGCTACCGCTTTGTCCATGGTGATATCACCGACCGGGCCGCTGTCGAACGCCTGCTGGAAGAAGAGGCGATCGATACCGTGGTCAATTTCGCGGCCGAATCCCACGTGGACCGTTCCATCCTGGGGCCCGACGCCTTTATCAGGACCAATGTGCAGGGCACCTTCGATCTGCTCGAGGCGGCCAAATCAGTGTGGAAGGAATTCACGTCCGCGCAGCGTTTCCTGCACGTCTCCACCGATGAGGTCTACGGCAGCCTGGCGCCCGACGAGCCGGCGTTCACCGAAACGCATGGCTATGCGCCCAACAGTCCCTACTCAGCCTCGAAGGCCGCTTCCGATCACCTGGTGCGTGCCTACCACAAGACCTATGGCCTGCCGGTGCTGACCACCAACTGCTCGAACAACTACGGCCCCTTCCAGTTTCCCGAGAAACTGATACCGCTGGTGCTGCTGAACGCGCTCGAGGGCAAGCCGATCCCGGTCTACGGCGACGGCATGAACGTGCGTGACTGGCTTTATGTCGAAGACCACTGCCGGGGTATCGAGGTGGTCCTCAATGACGGCAAACCCGGCCGGGTCTATAACATCGGCGGTGAAAACGAGTGGCATAACATCGATATCGTCAAGTTGATCTGCGACCGGCTGGATGAACTGCAGCCGGGCGCGGCTCCGTACCGGGAACAGATCAGCTTCGTGAAGGACCGACCCGGTCATGACCGGCGTTATGCCATCGACTCCGGAAGAATGCGGGATGAACTGGGTTGGACGCCGGCGCATGATTTTGCATCCGGTATCGAACGCACCATCCAGTGGTACCTGGAGAACCGTGACTGGTGCGAGCGGGTACGCAGCGGTGAATACCGGAAGTATTACCGGCAGCAGTACGGCCAATCATCGGCTTAGGGAAAGTCTGATCAATCCGTCATTGCGAGGAACAAAGTGACGCAGCAATCTCCAACCGATTGATTCTAAATCCTGAGATTGCCGCGCTACGCTCGCAATGACGCGTTTATATCAATTAATCAGGGCTTCCTTAGGCTTAATTCTGTTGAAAAACAGGGGATAATCACGACCGCCGCTTGACTCACCGGGGGTCAGCCGGTTTAATACACAGCCCCGGCCAGGTAGCTCAGTTGGTAGAGCAGGGGACTGAAAATCCCCGTGTCGGCTGGTAGAGCAGGGGACTGAAAATCCCCGTGTCGGCAGTTCGATTCTGTCCCTGGCCACCATATTTATCAACGAGATAAAAGTTTTCTTCTGTTAATCCCTGTGTCACTCGGTACACTTTCGGTACACCTGTACTGGAAGCGTCGTGGCAACATTCACCAAGACACCCTCGAACACCTGGAAGGCGATCATCCGCAAGCGCGGCTGGCCGACGACCATCAAGACGTTCCGCACCAAGCGCGATGCCGAGGACTGGGCGCGCGGCACCGAGGATGAAATGGTCCGCGGTGTTTACATCAACCGGGCCGGTGCGGAGAAGCTGCTGCTGGAGAAGGCGCTCGACCGCTACCTCGCCGAGGTGTCCGCCAGCAAGCGCGCAAGCACGGCCTACGCGGAGAGCCACAAGGCCAAGGCGCTGAAGAAGAAGTTCGGTGCCTATAGCCTGGCCGCGATCACGCCGGACCTGGTGGCCGAGTACCGCGACGAACGGCTGGAGGCCGGCAAGTCCGCCAGCACCGTGCGGCTGGAACTCTCCCTGCTCTCACACCTGTTCACCATCTCCATCAAGGAATGGCGCGTGGGGCTGTTCTACAACCCGGTGGCCAACATCCGCAAACCAGCGCCTGCCAAGGGTAGGGACCGCCGCCTGAGCGCAGATGAAGAGAAGGCCCTGTTCAAGGCCTGCGACAAGCATTCCAATCCAATGCTCGGCTGGATAGCTCGTATTGCGCTGTACACCGGCATGCGCGCCGGCGAGATCAAATCACTAACGCGCCGCCAGGTGAACCTGGAAAAACGCACGGTGTATCTGAGTGAAACCAAGAATGGCTCTCCCAGAACCGTCCCTTTGACCAAAAAAGCTGAAAATATTTTTCGCATGGCGCTAAGTAATCCGGTGCGCCCCTTCGATACCGACCTGATCTTCTTCGGCGAGCCCGGCCGCGACAAGGTACGCCGACCGTATGAATTCCGCCCTGCCTGGCATCGCACACTCAAGGATGCCGGCATCAAGGGCCTGCGCTTCCATGACCTGCGCCACGAGGCCGTCTCACGCCTGGTTGAGGCCGGCCTCGGCGATCAGGAGGTCGCCGCCATCTCAGGTCACAAGTCCATGCAAATGCTGAAGCGCTACACGCATCTGCGGGCGGAGGACCTGGTGGAGCGGCTGGATCAGGTGATGGGTTGATAATCCAACTTTGGTACGTGTGCAGACGCGCATAACTAACACAAACAACGCTAACCACTGATTACCATTCGCATTCCTCTAGCTGAAGAGCCATCGGTCTGCAGAAAGAACTGCGCATCCATTTGGTGCTGTAAAACAAGGTATTTCATAGCACGTTGCTAACAGTTTAGTTCTGGCAATCGCATGACAGGTTGTGCAATCTCGTGTCTCCGAATCACGCACAAGGAGATGCTGGATTATGCAAGACGCACAAAGCCACGATGTTGCAACATTGGAGAATCAGATCACCGAGCGGTATGGCCTATTGATATCGCAGACGCAGCTGGCCGAGCTGCTTGGCCGCACCACCGGTGGTCTGCGTTACAGCCTGAGTTACCCGAGTGATCAGAGTACACGCGCGCTGAAGGCCTGTGGCCGCAAGATCGGCCGACGGGTGTACTACCCGGCCACGGAAGTTGCCCGCATCATCATCGGCCGCCTCGACGACTGATTCTCCCTTCAGCGCTGTACCCTGGCAGTGAGTCATGCGGCACGGGAATGGGCCTGGCGTCAGAATCTCAAGCCCACTCCTAAATCTGTCCTCGTGGTGTTGGGCGATCATGCCAATGACGCAGGCGTCTGCTGGCCACGCATCGCCACCATCGCCGACAAGGTGGGCGTCTCGCCACGCACCGTGCAGCGGGCGATCCAGCTCCTGGTCCGGCGTGGACTGATCTCGGTCGAGCAACGATATCGCAGCGATGGCTCCCACTCCTCGAATCGTTACCGACTGCATCTGGACCGGGGTGTCAGTGTGTCACCACCCCCTGTCGGTAGCGACACTACCTCCGGACGCCCGTGTCAGGGACCTCCCGACACTGGTGTCATACCAGGAACCACCAGAAGAACCGAAATAGAACCACCACAACCACAGCAGGCCGAATCCGGCTGTCCCGGTTGTGGTGGTGAAGACTTTGATCAATTTCATTTCCCCAGGGAGCTGATGCCGGCGGAGCGAACCCAGGCGCACAGCATGATTGCCGGACTGGACGCTGCGCTCAGCCAGCAGGTACTGGACGAATGGGCCGGCATCATTGCCGCCGGCGATATACGCGCCTCAAAACTCGGCTGCCTGCGTGCGCTAATT
The DNA here is from genome assembly GCA_947258545.1 of uncultured Ectothiorhodospiraceae bacterium. Classification (GTDB taxonomy): domain Bacteria; phylum Pseudomonadota; class Gammaproteobacteria; order UBA9214; family UBA9214; genus CAMYJZ01. Next base: position 15,821 of record CAMYJI010000043.1, on the reverse strand, counting down.
GCACGCGCACAGGCAGGCGCCTTCACGCCGGAGCGTGCCTTGCGTGTCGCCCGGACACGCGAGACGCGGCAACGCGTCGAGGCAGCACAAGCGGTCACCGAGTGCCCCGAACTACCACCGGCAGACGAAGACAGCCCGCTTGTGCGCCGTGTGCAAGACATTGCGCGACGTATAGCGGAGAAAAAGCAGGTGACCTCATGAATCCACGTCAACTTACACGTACCGAAGGCTATCCGATACAACAAAAAGCAAGCTGTGTTATAGGCAGCGCCTGGCGCACGGGTTGCCACGATCGAAGCGGCTGAGTCACTACACAGCGCAGCGCGGTAGTGACGCAGCCGGGAAATCCAGTTGTCGCAAGGATTTCCGGACGATTTTGTCAGTGCCAGGCGGATTATGTGTTCTTGATTGCGTCCGATTCGAGGGAGAATGCGCCGTTATCACTTGCTAAATGTTTTTGCAGTGACAGACCGAAAGTGTATTTGTATACTTGCACCAGAACATCGGTTTTATCCGTGGCCACTACGGCAAAGTGGCAAGCAAGGCACCTCCCGGACCGTGTAACAGGTGCATCGGCGCAAGCCGCGGTCCATCTTCCATATCACACGTATTGCGTGTACACGCCAAGCCCGACCAGGGCGTGGCTTCAAATCTCGTGAACTGAATACGAACGGACAGTTGTTCCCGGCCGTTGCCAGTTCACATTTCTCAAACCCGCGGAAATTTTCCGCATAACTCAAAGGAGGTCTTATTGACATACTTTAATGCAGCCCCGTTAAGGGCAGGTTGGATAAGGCGGGCAAATTCCCTGCAGGGATAACCCGCGTTGCCTGAGATCAGGCATATTCAGGCTGTAGGGATTGGTGTCCCACGGCAATTACCGCGCAAGCGGACCGTTATGGTCACTGCCATACGGTTGCCATAAACACTTACCAGCGTTATCAACACCGGAAACGCCTGAACCACAACCTCAAGATCAATTGGCTATTAGGAGATACGTCAGTAATATTCGACTCAACGCTGTAAACTGACTATAACCGCGCTCAGCTGCCAGTAGCAATTGCTACTGGCAGCTAGGCATGCACCATAACAATTTAGGCAGG
>CAMYJI010000043.1:0-14708 GCA_947258545.1 uncultured Ectothiorhodospiraceae bacterium | reverse complement strand
ATGAGCTGACCAAGCGTTGTTCGTCAGAGAAGCTCGGGAAACTGGCGCAGTCACTTTTTAACGCCACTGTGGATCTTAATCCACATCAGATCGAAGCGGCGTTGTTCGCCTTTCGCTCACCTTTGTCACGTGGGGCGATTCTTGCGGACGAAGTCGGCCTGGGTAAGACCATCGAAGCGGGGCTCGTCCTGAGCCAGCTATGGGCAGAGAGAAAACGACGCATATTAATTATCCTGCCAGCGGCCTTGCGCGAGCAATGGAAACGCGAACTGGCAGAGAAGTTTTTCATCGATTCCATGATCCTTGAATCAAGAAACTTCAATCAGCAGATTAAGGCAGACGTTACGAACCCGTTCGAGCAGCCTGACCAGATTGTCTTGTGTTCCTATCACTTCGCCAAAGGCAAGAGTGATTACGTGCAGCGTATCCCCTGGGATCTGGTGGTGCTGGATGAGGCCCATCGACTGCGCAATGTTTACCGGAAGGACAACAAGATTGCCCGTGTTATCCGCGATGCAATCGAAGGCATGCCAAAAATATTACTGACGGCCACCCCGCTGCAGAATTCCCTGATGGAGCTATTTGGTCTGGTGAGTTTTATCGATCCCCATGTGTTTGGCAGCGAGGCCTATTTTCGGACCGAGTTTTCCCGCAAGGCAGGTGATGTGAGTGCAGCCGAGTTCCTACGCCTGCGTGAGCGGATTCAACCGATTTGTCAGCGCACATTGCGTCGGCAGGTGCTGGAATACATTCGTTACACCAACCGGATATCCATTACACAGGACTTCACCCCGACCGACGATGAACTGAGGCTTTACGAAGGGGTATCGGCCTACCTGCAACGCCGTGATTCTTATGCACTACCGGCTGGCCAACGGTCATTGATGACCTTGGTGTTACGTAAAATTCTGGCCTCATCATCGTTTGCAATTGCCAATACCCTGGGAAGCATGACCACCCGATTGGCGCGAAAGTTGGAAGCTGCAGAACAGGAGGCAGCTAACGAGGCGGACATTGGTGATGACTATGATGTGCTGAATGAAACCCGGGATGAATGGAGTGCCGGCAATGAGGTAGCTGAGGGGGAGGGCAAGGAACCGTCAGGCGCAGAGGAACTGGCACGCATTCGTGAGGAGATCAAAGCAGAGACGGATGAGCTCAACCAGTTCAAAAGCCTTGCGGAATCGATTACTACCAATGCCAAAGGTGATGCACTGCTCGTCGCGCTGAAGTCCGGATTTGCGAAGCTGGCTGAAATGGGAGCGGCACGCAAGGCGTTGATCTTCACTGAATCCCGTCGTACTCAGCGCTACCTGAGGGAACTATTAGAGGCCAATGGCTACTCGGATCAGGTAGTCACATTAAGCGGAACCAATACGGACCCTGATTCAATTGCGATCTATCGCAACTGGCTGCAACGGCATGAAGACCAGGATGTCATTACCGGATCAAAGTGTGTGGATGTACGTTCTGCCCTCGTCGAGGAATTCCGGGACCACAGGCCAATCATGATCGCTACAGAATCCGGTGCCGAGGGCATCAACCTGCAATTCTGCAGCCTGATGGTGAACTATGATTTGCCCTGGAATCCGCAGCGCGTCGAGCAGCGTATTGGCCGTTGTCATCGCTATGGCCAGAAATTTGATGTCGTGGTGATCAATTTCCTGAATCGCAAGAATGCCGCCGATCAGCGTGTCTTTGAATTGTTGTCCGAAAAGTTTCATTTATTCAGCGGTGTCTTCGGTGCGTCGGACGATGTACTGGGTGCCTTGGAATCCGGCGTCGATTTTGAAAAACGTATTAATGATATCTACCAGTCCTACCGGACATCGGAAGATATCGGCGAGGCATTCGACCAACTACAATTGGAGCTGGATACCCAGATTCAGGAACAAATGGAGGATACGCGTGCCAAGCTGATGGAAAACTTCGATGAAGAAGTTCATGCACGCTTAAAGCTAAATCGTGACGAGACCCTGCTTCAGGTTAATCAATTCGAAGACTGGTTGTGGCGGTTTACCGAATATCAACTGGCTGACTGCGCCGACTTTGGCCGCGAGCCTTATACCTTCAATTTGCACAGGCATCCGGCAGCGATTGATTCCGCCGACATTGCCCTGGGGCAATATCGGCTCGTTACCCACCAGAACGGTGAAGTCTATCACCACTATCGTCTGGGACACCCCCTTGCCGAGCGTTTACTTGAGAATGCCAAGAGCAGCAAACTACCTGTGTGCGAGTTGCGCTTTCGGTACGACCGACACGAAGGCAAGGTAAGTCTGGTTGAGCAACTGCAAGGCAAGCACGGGTGGTTGCAACTGGCTTTATTAACAATCGACGCGCTAGAGCAAGAGGAGCATCTTGTTTTCAGTGGAACGACCGATGATGGTGACACATTGGATGCAGAGGCTTGCACCAAACTTTTCGGTATAGCTGCCGAGCAAAGGCCGGAAACAGCATTGCCGGAGAATGTTGCCACGAATCTGGAAACCAGTGCGAGTCTTGCTGCGGACGGCATTGTCCGGTTGATCACCGAGCGTAATCACCAGTACTTCGAAGCCGAGATGGACAAGCTGGAAACCTGGGCCGATGATCTCAAGCAGGGACTGGAAAGGGAACTCAAGGAACTGGACCGCGAGATCAAGGCGGTCAAAAAAGAGGCCCGCCAGGTCGCGGATCTGGAGGCCAAGGTTGACCTGCACAAAAAAACCAAGGACCTGGAGCGTAAACGTAATGATAAACGCCGCAAGCTCTTCGAGGCGCAGGACGAAATCGACGACCGCAAGGATAATCTCATCAACCAGATCGAGGCGCGCCTGAAGCAGTCTGTGACCACGGAACCCCTATTTACCGTGCGCTGGTTAGTTATCTGAATAATATCAATGGGTTAATGTGGGGGGGCTGGGCGCCCCCGGTTCTTTGTTTAGCCACCGTTGCATAAGGCCCTCAACTTAGGCTCTATATTTGCAAGATAAGAGATATAAGACTACACTCAATTTCCATATCTTCTAATTCAGCGATATGTGGACTATTGACTTGGTTAGCGATCTCAATGGATAACATGGCAGAAACACCGCACCGCAGTGGTGTCTACCGCAAGACGTTGGCGGGTTATACCGCCTTCTTCCCGAATCCTCTGCCGCCGGAACCACCAGTGGATCTGAACGGTGACCTCCAGCTACTGCTTTCCGAGGCAGACCGTGCGCTGGGCGCCATCAATACCGTTGCCAGCGTCCTCCCCAATCCCGATCTGTTTGTCGGCATGTTCATCCAGAAGGAGGCGCTGCTCAGTTCCCAGATCGAGGGCACGCAATCCTCGCTGGTGGATATTCTGGGCGCCGAAGAAGAGCACGAGCCAACTGTCGATGTCGGCGAGGTAGTCAACTACGTCAAGGCCATGCACTATGGGCTGGACCGTGTGCGCAAGGATGACTTTCCCATGTCTTTGCGCCTGCTGCGTGAGATTCACGCCATGCTCATGACGCAGGTCCGTGGAGGAAAACCTGCACTCACACCGGGTGAGTTCCGCACTGGACAAAACTGGATCGGTGGCAGCAATCTCAACAATGCACGGTTTATCCCGCCACCCGCTGACGCCATGAACGAGGCGCTGGGCGAACTGGAGAAATACCTGCACGCCGAAGACCACGTGCCGCCGCTGGTTCGCTGTGCACTGATCCATTACCAGTTTGAAACCATCCACCCATTCAACGATGGCAATGGCCGCATGGGACGTCTGCTCATCACCTTCTTCCTCGTCTGGAAGAAAATCTTGGACGAACCCATGTTGTACCTGAGCGCCTATCTCAAGGCGCATCAGCAGGAATACTATGACCGACTCATGCAGGTGCGTAACAGCGGCAACTTCGAGGCCTGGGTACGGTTCTTTCTGGAAGGGGTAGTAACCGTATCCGATCTGGTGGTGGAGACGACGCGGCGGATTCAGGAACTGGAGCGTAGCGATACTGAGAGGTTAATGGAGGCCGGCGTAGGACATTCCGGCCTGCTGCTAATGCGGTTTCTGCTCAGACAGCCCGTACTGCGGGTGAAAGATATCGAGAAGGCGGTCGGTGTCAGCTACACCAAGGCCAACAGCATCGTCGCCAGTGCCGAACAACTGGGAATGTTGAAGCAGATTAGTAGGGGCAAGCGTAACCGGAAATATGCGTATCAGGCATATATTGATATCCTCTCAGAAGGAACGGAAATGGGGGGTATTCTGTAATTCTATGTTGAGCAACAAGCATTGGTATATGAACAGTGGCTAGCTCAGTCGAGGGTGTTCAGCCATCTGTATTGCGTTGGGCAAGGGAGTCCCAAGGTTATTCTATTGACGATGTGGCGTTGCACCTAAAGCGTGAGCCTGAGGAAATAGTGGCATGGGAGTCTGGTGGCGCTGCGCCCACCTATTCACAGCTTGAGAAGCTTGCATATAGCTTATACAAGCGACCACTAGCTGTCTTTTTCCTACCAGCTCCTCCTCAGGAGCCTACCGTAAAGCAGGAATTTCGAACGCTTCCAGAATTTGAACTAGATCAGCTGGCTGCTGATACACGCTATCAGCTCAGGCTTGCACATGCACTGCAGATCTCGCTGCAAGAGCTGAATGAAGATGTGAACCCGGCAAGGCGCCTGATTTTTAGCGATATCAAACTGTCAACAAAAAATAACCTGGTAAAGGCAGCAAACGAGATTCGTACTTACCTAAATATCACTCTGGAAGATCAGTCATCATGGAAGTCGAGTGATGCAGCACTGAAGGTTTGGAGAAATGCGGTTGAAGAAGTTGGTATCTATGTCTTCAAGCATTCATTCAAACAGAAATCAATTTCAGGCTTCTGTTTGTCGCACGCCGAGTTTCCAATTATTTATTTGAATAACAGTACTACAAAAACACGCCAGATTTTTAGCCTGTTTCATGAGCTTTCACATTTGCTGCTGAGCCAGAATTCTATTACGAAGCTCGACACTTCATATATTGCTCAATTACCAAAAAAAGAACAAAACATAGAGAAATTCTGTAATGCACTGGCGGCAGAGATTCTGGTTCCTGAGTCGGACTTCAGTAAGCAGCTAAGAAATACTAAATCAATCAGTGAATTTTTTGTCTCAAATCTTGCTAAACGTTATCACGTGAGCCGTGAAGTAGTTTTAAGAAGAATGCTGGATCGAGATCTTGTTAGTCAGCAATTCTACGAAACCAAGTCCAAGCAATGGGCAGATGAGGTTGAAACAGGAGGCACAGGAGGCGATTACTATGCAACACAAGCAAGCTATCTGGGCGACCATTATCTAAGTCTTGTATTCAGCAAACATTACCAGGGTAGGCTTACACTTGAGCAAGCAGCTGACTATCTTGGTGTCAGGACGAAGAGCATGGCAGGTCTGGAGGAGATGTTGCTCCGGAAGGCGGCTCCATCATGAAATATGTATTTGATACCGGGGCTTTTATTGTGCTCAAGAATTACTATCCCTCAACATTTTCATCGCTATGGAACAAGCTTGATACCCTGGCAGGGAATGGCACGATCGTATCAGTACGAGAAGTTTTCAACGAGTTACATAATTACAATGAAGTGGACTTCATCCAGGACTGGGCCAAGCAGAATAAGTCGGTTTTCGAGAAACCCGCAAATGAGGAATTAATAGTAGTGCAACAAATCTTGGCGATTTCGCATTTTCAGGCATTGATCAGTGCCAAAGCGATACTCAAGGGTTCGCCAGTTGCTGATCCCTTTGTTGTGGCAGCGGGTAAGGCCAAGGAAGCGATTGTGGTTACTCAGGAATCGTATAAAGATAATGCAGCCAAAGTGCCGAACGTCTGCAAGAAGTTCAAGGTGCCCTGTATCAATTTGGAGGAATTCATGGAGCAGCAGGGTTGGAAGTTCTGATAATGAGCAAGAAGCAGAAACTTGAGCTGACCTGGATCGGGAAGGAAGAGCGGCCGCGGTTGGAGCCGCGGATTCTGCTGGAAGATCCGGAGTTGTCTTATCATGCGCCGCACCGCGTGAGCGAGAACGACATCTTCGACAATATCCTGATTCATGGCGACAACCTGCTGGCATTGAAGGCGCTGGAGCAGGAGTATGCAGGTAAGGTGAAGTGTGTGTTTATTGATCCGCCATATAACACGGGCAGTGCGTTTGCCCATTATGATGATGGAGTCGAACATTCTTTATGGCTAACGCTTATACGTGACAGACTTTTTTTGATAAAGAGATTGCTCGCTGATAATGGATCATTATGGATTACTATTGATGATACTGAAGGACACTATTTGAAGATCTTATGTGATGAAGTCTTTGGAAGATTGAATTTTATTGGCTGTACCACATGGCAGAAAACGACTAGCGTCCATAACAATGCCACGCTATTTTCGTCTGCCACTGATATGGTGCTTGCGTATGCAAGAAATATCGAAAGTTTTCACATGGGCAGAATCCCGAGGAGTGAGCTTAATATTCAATCATACAAGAATTCTGATGACGATCCGCGTGGTGCTTGGACCACGAGCCCATTGCATGTGAGCTTAACTTCTGGGCAGCGTGGCAAACAGTATGCTGCAACTGGAAAATCATCCGGTTTGTTTGCAATAGTAAGCCCCGCTGGACAAGACGTATATCCTCCCAAGGGCCGATGTTGGGGGTACTCCATTGAAACAATCAATGCACTCCAAGATGACGGGCGCATTTGGTGGGGTAAAGAAGGGCGTAACCAACCTCGATTAAAACGATTTCTCCAGGAGAATAAGGAGGGCGTGGTTCCAACTACTCTTTGGTTATCATCTGAAGTTGGTCACAACCAAGAAGCTAAATCTGAGAATGCTGCACTACTTCCAGATATAGAAGAGCTATTTGCCACACCAAAACCTGAGCGATTGTTAAAGAGAGTTATAGAGTTATCATCTGTGCCCGGCGATATAATTCTCGACTCATTTGCTGGGTCCGGCACCACTGGAGCAGTCGCCCACAAAATGGGTCGGCGCTGGATTATGGTCGAGCTAGGTGACCACTGCCACACCCACATCATCCCTCGCATGAAGAAAGTAATTGATGGTGATGATCCCGGCGGTATTACCGAGGTGGTCAACTGGAAAGGCGGCGGTGGTTTCCGCTATTATCGTCTCGCCCCCTCGTTACTTGAAAAGGACCCATGGGGTAACTGGGTTATCAGCGAAAAATACAATTCCGAGATGCTGGCCGCAGCCATCTGCAAGCATGAAGGTTTTACCTACGCACCCAGCGATTCGGTGTACTGGCAACAAGGATATTCCACGGAACGGGACTATATCTACGTCACCACCCAGACATTGAGTCGGGCGCAACTGGATGCGTTGTCGGAAGAAGTCGGTGATGAGAGCACGCTACTGGTTTGTTGTGGTGCTTTCCGCGTCAAGCGCGATGCATTTACCAATCTCACGTTGAAGAAGATTCCCAATGCGGTGTTGAACCGATGTGAATTCGGGCGGGATGATTACAGCCTGGAGATTTCCAGCCTGCCGGAGGCGCCTGAAGCCGAGCAGGCAGAAAAAGATACCACGCCCAAAGGGCGGGCGATCAAGAAAACAGCCAGAAATAAGGACACTAATTTATCGTTATTCGACGAGCAGGAAACGTCGTGAACCGGCACGTTAATGCCATCAGTGCACGGTTAAGCCTGCGCGCCCCACAGCGTGAGTCACTGGAGATTCTGGCGCGGGTCGCCGAACTGGTACCACTGAGCAAGCAGTACGATCTGGGGTCGTTGCATCCTGCTGTTCAGGCCGAGTTTTCTAGTGTCGAGGATTTTGAGCGCGATTTTCCCTCGCTATGTTTTGCGCTTGCCACTGGCGTGGGAAAGACACGGTTGATGGGTGCATTCATCAGTTACCTACGTCTGGCCAAAGACATCAAACACTTTTTCGTGCTCGCGCCAAATCTCACCATCTATAACAAGCTGATCGACGACTTTACGCCCAATCATCCTAAATATGTATTTCAGGGTATCGCCGAATTTGCGCAGAACCCACCTGAAATCATCACCGGGGACAATTATGAAAGTGGAAGAGGTGTGCGCGGCATGGATCTTCTTGACGAAGGCATCCACGTCAATATCTTCAATGTCTCCAAGATCAACTCCGAGGTCCGGGGTGGCAAGGCGCCGCGCATCAAGCGCCTGTCAGAGTATATCGGTGAGAGTTATTTCGATTATCTGGCCAGTCTCGATGACCTAGTGCTGCTGATGGACGAGTCGCACCGCTACCGGGCATCGGCAGGGGTGCGCGCTATTAACGAACTCAATCCGGTGCTGGGCCTGGAGCTGACTGCAACCCCGCAGATTGAGCAGGGCACCAAGAGTACGCCGTTTAAGAACGTGATCTACAGCTATCCGCTGGCCAGCGCCCTGGCGGATGGCTATGTCAAGGAACCCGCCGTGGCGACGCGGGAGAACTTTGATGCTGACAACTACACGGAGGAGCAGCTCGAAGAACTGAAACTCAAAGATGGTGTGCGCATACATGAAAGCGCCAAGGTTGAGCTGGAGGTGTTCGCGCGTCAGCACGACAGACCGATCGTCAAGCCGTTCATGCTGGTGGTGGCCCAGGACACCCAGCACGCCAATGACATTGTCAGCGCCATTCAGAATGACGCCTTTTTTGAGGGGCGCTACAAGGACCGGGTGATCACTGTGCATTCTAAGCAGCGCGGTGAAGAGGCCGATGAGACGGTGGCACGATTGCTGGCGGTCGAAGATCCGAACGAGCCCACCGAGATCGTGGTGCATGTCAACAAGCTCAAGGAAGGCTGGGATGTAACCAACCTGTATACCATTGTGCCGTTGCGCGCCGGTCGTTCACGCACCCTGGTGGAACAGTCCATTGGCCGCGGCCTGCGCCTGCCTTACGGCGAACGGGTCGGTGTACCAGCGGTGGATCGCCTGACCATCGTGGCCCATGACATGTTCCAGGCAATCATCGATGAGGCGAACAACCCTGATTCAATTATTCGTACCGGAGTGGTGATTGGCCGGGATATTCCACTGGAGGGCAAGAAGACCGTGACCGTTCAGCCGGAGATGGTGGAACAGATCTGCGCGGCATTGAACGAAGACGATGATGAACCAGCAGATTTCCCCACAGAGGCTGAACGGCAGGTGGCAACGGCAACGCTGGAAGTCATCAAGAATCGATATCCCGCGCATTATCGTGGTGCCCAAGGGGGAAGTCAGTTGCGGGTTCCACGACTTTGAGCTGGATGTTGAAGGTATCCGGCTGCAGCCAGTCGATGACGATATCCTCATTCAGCACCTACGCACCCATCAGCGCGAACGGCTGTCAGACGGTTCCGGCATCGTGGCCGAGGACCGGCCAGAGAATTATCTGGTGCGTATACTCATGGATTTCGATGACATCTCCTACGATGACCATGCGGACCTGCTCTACAAGCTGGCCGGCCAGGTGGTGGCGCATTTGCGCTCCTATCTACCGGATGAAGACGCGGTATCCAATGTGCTCCAATACCACCAGCAGCAACTAGGCGAGCTGATCCATTCACAGATGCAGGCTCATTACTGGGAAAAGGCCACCGATTACGAGGCGCAGGTTAGCAAGGGATTTATGACCCTGCGGCCCGGCAATTTCTCGATTCCGACCAGCGAGGACATCCGGTTTTTCCGCGACCCGGTCGAAGACCGGCAGAATATCCGCGGCATGCTGTTCGATGGCTTCAAGCGCTGCCTGTACCCCACACAACGGTTTCACTCGGATTCAGAGCGCCGGTTCGCCATCCTGCTCGAAGATGAACAGGACGACTTGAAATGGTTTAAGCCGGCCGAAGGGCATTTCCGGATTCACTACTCACATAGGCAGCCCGAGTACGAACCTGACTTTGTCGTGGAGACCGCCACCGCCAAGTACCTGTGCGAACCCAAGGCAGCCAATGCCATGCAGGAAGATGACGTACAGGCCAAGGCACGCGCGGCATATGAATGGTGCCGACATGCGACCGAGCATGAACAACAGTATGATGGGAAACCCTGGACGTATTTACTGATACCGCACGACACGATTAAGCCGACTATGACGTTGCAAGGCCTGGCAGCGGCGTATACATGGGAACCATAGAGAACCAAAAACAGATTTCATTACCGAAAATTTCCAAGTGTGCCTCATGCGATCTGCCGCTGGTATATGGTTGTAATTTAAAAAGCCTTCTAAGTTCATATTATTAGTGGACTTATATTGCATGACTGATTGATCCTCGATGCTGAGAGGAGGAATCCGGCGACACTTTACAAATGGACTTTTTCTGCAAGCAAATTATTATTGATGCTGTTGTACAAACCTTGTATGGAATGAAGGAGCTTTATCGTATATATATACATTTTTGCAGGGCGTGATATGAGATTCCAAACCCAAAGAAATAAGGATTGCGCTTCATGAAGGTGCTAGTACTGCATAGTGGTGGATTGGATTCAACGCTCTGCCTATTAATGGCCATAGAGGCTAAATGCGAGGTAATGAGTCTTGGTATAGATTATGGTCAGCGGCACCGCATTGAGCTTGAGTATGCGTTGAGCCAGTGTCGAAAATATAATGTAGAGAGACGTTTGTTGCGTGTTGAATGGGATAAGCCGGAAAGAAATATTCCAGTTGGTAGATCTTTAGAAGATATGCGCTCCGGGGTGTCGCCAGCATTTTTACCAGGGCGTAATGCTGTTTTTATGACGCTAGCTAGTGCAGAGGCAGTGGGTGTAGGTGCTGACGAAATATGGATCGGTGTTAATTCTGTGGATTTTTCTGGCTATCCTGATTGTCGACCCGAGTTTATTGAATCATTCAGGAACATGATTGAAGCAGCCATCCCGAACGGCCCCAAGATTGTCACTCCTCTTCTGAGTATGTCAAAACCAGAGATCGCAGCTGAAGCGCTTAGACTGGGGCTAATGCCTGGGGATACTTGGAGCTGTTATCAACCATCTTTTACTTCAAATGGTATATCCCCGTGTGGGCAATGCGATGCTTGCATTCTACACGATCATGCTTGGCAACAGGCCAATCAACATACGATGAGCAAATAGAACATGGCATGCGTGGGCCTGATATCCTGTGTAAGTCGCAAACAGGATAAAGCTATTGAAGCAAAGGATCTTTATGTTTCTGCGCTATTCAATAAGTCACGTAAGTATGTAGAGCAACATTGTGATAGGTGGTATGTGCTTTCAGCTAAATACGGCTTAGTAGACCCTAATCAAGTAGTGGAGCCATATGAGGAAACATTGAATACTAAGCCTCAAAAAGAGCGGCAGCGGTGGGCGGAAAATGTTTGGAATGACCTTCGTGAAAAAATAGATGTAAGGGATAAAGTTTTAATTCTTGCTGGTGCTCGTTATAGAGAACATCTACTTCCAAAAATCGTTGAATACGGATGCTCAGTTGATGTGCCTATGGAGGGAAAGTCGATTGGCAAGCAACTACAATGGTTGTCACGACAGGAGCGAGAACCCTCTAGAGAACAAGATCTTGAAAGATTGTACGGTGCGCTGGAACGGCTCGAAAAACGGATTGGCAAGAAACGTGTACTTGCGGAGTGCACGGGCCAGCATGGTTGGCCCAAGAGCGGTATCTATTTTTTCTATGAACCAGGCGAGATGAGGCGTAATGGCACTAATTTGAGAATTGTACGTGTTGGTACACATGGTGTTAGTCGCGGTTCAAAAGCAACTTTATGGAATAGGCTCAGAACGCACAGGGGGACAACTGCTGGAACTGGTAATCATCGAAGTTCTATTTTTAGACTTCATGTTGGAGCGGCTTTGTCAGCAAGAGAACCGGGCATGGCAGTTCCGTCCTGGGGTGTTGGCCAAACAGCAGAAGCTGAGATACGTAGTCATGAACAAAAACTTGAGCGTGCTGTATCAGAGTACATCGGAAAAATGTGTATTTTGTGGCTAGCAGTTGAAGATATACCTAGTCCAGCAAGTGATCGTGCATATCTTGAACGTAACTTAATCGGGCTACTAGTTGGCCAGGCTGGCGCAATCGACCTACCATCCCGTGATTGGCTTGGGTTGCATAGCCCAGACAAACGTATCCGTAGCTCTGGTCTGTGGAATCTGGATTTCTTGTACTACCAGTATTCTCCTGATTTTTTGGACGTTCTGGATGAGTATGTTTCAGTTACCGTTAACGAACAGCAGCCACCTTCTAATTCGATTGCACCAGAAGATTGGTATATGAATGAGCGCAATGGAGTGAAACGTAGTCAACTACCACTATTTAGGGAATTAACGTAATGGTTATGCTTGATGATGTGCACAAATCTGTGTTGCAAAAGTACCCCAGAGCTGTAGTGCACATGCGGAAACAGGTACAGGCACAACGATTCGGGCTAGTGTTCGGGGCTGGTCTAAGCAGGGGTTTTGAGTTGCCAACCTGGGCGGCTCTTGTTGATATGATTGCTGAAGATGCAGAAGTGGATGGTAAGAAAGTACTAGAAATTATACCGCCACACGCAGGCCTACCTTACCGGACTGAGATGCTCTTTGAGCATTTTAAGCAGAAGCGCTATGACGAAGCGGATCCGTCGCAACATCATACGCGATTGCTTGATTACCGCATTGGAGCGAATTGGATCGAAATTATCCGTAAGCACTTATATAGTAAAGTCACAACAAATATTAAGGATGCTCTTGAGTCTCATCCATACTTAGAGCAGTACCTACCATTGATCCGACAGTCACACATGACTGTCACATACAACTTCGACGATTTTATTGAACAGGCACTCCTAGAGTCACGAAGCGAAAGTGACACTAGCTCTCTCGGGTTTGAGTCGGTCACTAATCCTTGGACTCAGTTTCGTAGGACGGAGGCCATAATTTACCATCCGAATGGTGTTGTTCCTCAGAATATGTTAGAGATGCCGAGTGATCGGTTGGTTTTTTCCGAGGCTTCTTACGCCGAGCAGCTGCTGGGGATATTTGCAGGGGATAATGCCGGCTTGCTTAATCACCTATCCAAGCATACATGTTTATTCATAGGACTGTCATTGGAAGATGAAACGCTTCGTAGCGTATTGATGCAGGCTGCAAGAGCGTGTCCGGGGAATTATCATTACTACATACGTTATATGAAGGCCGGCGAATCGATCGATCAAGAAGAGATACGCGCGATTACACGAGCCAACTTCAAAGTCTATAACCTTGTGACTCTATTTGCCAATGACGACGAAATTCGCGCTTTAGGAGAATTGATAGACTACGAAAAGTGCATTACAGAACATTTTTGTGACTTCGCAAGTGAACACGATATACCAGTCCAGTTCAGATTTTATATCACAGGTGCTATTGGTGTCGGAAAAAGTACGGTGATTAACCATTTTCGTAACTTACATGTACTTGATGAGTGGCTAGAACAACGGATTCCTCTGCTAGCGAAAGACTGGAAAGCATTGACCTCTGATGAGAAAGAGGAGGTAGACAACTGGATTGTGGGGCAGTTTAAACAGAAAAATGGAATATTACGAAACCTGCGAGAAGGGATCTTCATGATGGATCGTGGGCCGCTAGATCCTCTGTCATTCACTCCAGAAGATGAGTGGCCCTCGAAAGCAAGTAGAATTCTGAATGAATTGTGTCCAGGGCATGCGAGTTGGAAGGTTGAAAATGGTCGTGTAATCCTGCTAGAAGGAGAGCCAAGTGAATTGGCGCTCCGGGTGATAGTTACAGAGCGCAAAGATTATACTGACGAAAAGCTGAGAGACTTAGAAGCTCATTTAGGTGTAGCGTATGGCAAAAATGGAGTTATACGTTGTGACACGAGAGGGTTAACGCCATTGGATGTTGCAAGACGAGTAGCGGAGATTGTCCACCTAGAGGAGTATAATCCAATTTGCGACCTTCACGAGAGATTTCAGGTTATACAGAAGGAAGGTATCGATGCAACTTAGGGATGAAAAGAATATGAGAAAGCGTCCTAGAGTTTATCTGGCGGGTCCATTATTCAGCGATGCGGAGCGAGCTTTTAATGCAAATCTCGCTACGGAGCTTGAGAAGTGGGCAGATGTGTATCTGCCTCAACGTGATGGGGGGTTGATGAGCGAGATGGTTCAAGATGGAGTTCATCCTAGGTTGGCATCACATCGTGTGTTTCAACTTGATATGGAAGCTATACGTGACGTTGACTATCTCATAGCCATCCTTGATGGTCGAACAATTGATGAAGGTGTCGCTTTTGAGCTTGGAACTGCCTTTGCTCAATCCAAGCGATGCATAGGTCTACAAACAGACAGCCGCCGCCTAGCGCCGTGGGGAAACAATCCGATGGTCACCGGCGCGCTTGATACAGTCTTTACTTGTACTGATGCCCTAATTCAATGGCTAAGTAGTGAGGTAATGGAGGCAGTGGCTAGTACCAAGCCGCTTCATCGTGGCAGTTCGTCGAGCAATATTGGGTCAGAATAGTCGCTACAAAACGATTCAGGAATGACATGTTATGTATCAAACGGCAGAAACATGAACCGTGGGTCTGCCTTTCCGCAATCTCATAAACAATTCTTATGGCAAATTCCCGGTACACTTGCGGTACACCGCCCAGTTTCCACTATCTGGGCCACCCTGTACTAACCAATTGAATCAACATAAGAATCCCCAACTGTACCGAAGAACCCCTGTTTCAAGCTAATCAGTAAGTTATTGATTTTACTGGCCCTGAAAATCCCCGTGTCGGC
>CAMYJI010000042.1 GCA_947258545.1 uncultured Ectothiorhodospiraceae bacterium | reverse complement strand
TCCTGGGCCACCAGCCGGAGTTCGTGAAAGCCGTCATCCATATTTCGCGTGTCCCAGGTTAACGGCTGGTCTGGCTGTGCATAGGTGATCAGTTGACCGTCGACCCACAATTCAAGCTGCGCGATCGGCCGGTCCGGCACCGGCACGATCTTCGGGTGCAGTGTGACAACACCGGACCACGGGGTGGTCGGGTCGGGCGAGGCCAGTTCCACTCCGGCAAAGCGGGCATACGGCCGGGCCAGTGGATCACCGACGATCAGCAGCTGATACGGTGCCTCCACGCTCTGGTAAAAGGCCTCGGCAAGGGAACAACCGTCCGCATAATGGACATGCAGCAACGGCACCGGGAATTTCGCCTGGAAGCTGTACGGTTCGGCCACCGCGCCACTCGCCCCGGCGGCACCGTAACGGAGAAACTCCGTGAGTTTGGTTTGGGAATGTTCAGTGAAGCGCGCCCCGTAACTGGTCAGGGATTCGGCGATGGCGCCGGGCAGCAGGCGACTGCCGGAGGACTGCCAGTCGAATCTTCTGAAACCCACCACGGTGCCGATGACATCCTCCTTGCCCTGCGGCAGGATGCCGTCCTGCTGCGCTTGTCTCTTGGAGAGTATTTCGGCACGACGTCCGCGGCGTTCCAGTGCTGCAACGGTTTCCAGGAACAGGGGCTGCCGTGTCTTGGAACGCACATCGTTGTTCACCAGCAGGTACACCGTGCCGTCAGGTTGGGTCCCGTCGCTGGAGCGCGCGGCTGCGAGGTAGTTTTTCACCTCGGGGACACTGTTCCCGTGGGTGCCGGTGTAGGCTAGTAGCGTCGCGAGGTAATGGCTGTGGAGGGAGTCACTTCTGAACGTCTTTACCGGCTGTGTCGCACCATTCCACTCATACCGGGCGCTGAATCCATGGGCTGCCTGAAACGGACCATTGCGATTCTCCATGCGATCCAGCAGGCGTTGAAACGCCGGATCGTCAGAGAGCACTTCCAGATGGCGGTCATTCCGGGTTTGCAGGCTGTTGGACCAGCCCTGGTTGACCGCCTGTTGCAAGACCTCCATGGCCTCCCCGGTATTACCCAGGGCGGCATGGCTCCGGGCCAGTTTATGCCACAAGCCGCCATGCTCGGGGAATCCCTGGAGCAGTGATTCATAGTGTGCAAGCGCTGCCTGAAAATCCTTTTTTCGGAATGCCTGTTCCGCCTCGCGGTGCAGGGAGGTTTCTGCATCCGTCAGGGAACGCGGCAGATGACTGCCCAGGGCCAGATTGCGACGGAAATACCGGTTGGCATTGCCTGCCAGATAATACGGGCTCCCGGTTTCAACATGGCGGGCGAAATAAGTGAGCCCTGTCAGGGAGGCCTCTTTTCCGTGATATTTCAGCTTGGGAAGCTTGTTGGCCTTCAGGTCCGCGGAGAAATTGACGGCATAGGGAAAATCCGCCGAGTAGGCAATGATATCAATTTCATCATCGAGCCGGTTTTGGGTAATGAAATCTCGGATGGGTTTCCATATACGGGTCCGGAAGGTATCGATACTGATGCTGTCCGGATAAGGGATGTCATGCAACCAGAGCACATGTTCCTGCGGGATTTCGCGCATCTCCACATAGGCGTTGGCGACTTGCAGGGAGACCGGTGAATCCCCGTTGACGACCACCAGTACATTTTCGGGGCCGCCACCCGCGAGTACGTGACCTGGCAACAGGTCCATGCAGGTGAACAATATCGCCGTCAGGCCCGCCCGCCAGGATGCACTGATCCGGGAGTCGGCACGGGTGTCTTGATAGCGGGCTGAACTCATCACTATCCATTCTATGTCAGACTACGACCGTGCAGCCAGAGAGGCTGAAGGAAGGGGGCCCGTCGGGACAGGCACAGATTCGCCTGACAGGCATGCCAGATCGCCATGATGTGGATGCGGTCAGCACCTCTGAGGTCAGAGAATAATTTTTGCCACGATTGGAAACAGTTGCTTGCGGATCCGGATTAGCCGTAAACCTTCTCCCCTAGAAGGGAGAAGGATTTACGTGGGATGGAAGTGGGTCTGAGGCACCGCTGATTTAAGTTAAATAAACAGGCAAACATCGGACTGCCGCGCCACGGGCATAAAGGAAGTTGCACCCACAAAGTCGGTAACTTCCGGGATGAACTCGCTGGCATCGTAGCCGAACACGTCTACTGTCATCTGGCAGGCGATCATGGTGACATCGGCCTCCAGACAAAGACTGCGCAACTCTTCAACCGTGGCCACACCCTTGTTCTTGAAGGTCTTCTTCATCAGTCCCGTCGCCACCTTCTCGAAACCGGGTACGCCCGCCATCAGCAGATTCGGCATCGGCCATTCGACATCCTGGAACCACTTCGGCCCGAAGGGCATTTTCATCGGCATTGCCGGGTTGCCAAGCGGGCTGATTTCGGCGTCTATATCCTTCTTCAACAGCAACAGGCCGTAGAAGGTAAAAAATATATCGACGTTCCAGCCCAGTGCAGCGGCGGTTGATGAAAGGATGAAGGGTGGATAGGCCCAGTCGAGCGAGCCCTTGGTGGCAATAATGGACATGGAAGGAGTCTTTGAGGTTTCTATCTTTTGCAGCTTCTGCGGTAACAGCTCATCCAGCCTTTTATCCAGCCACGCATCCAGTTCGGCCTGGTCATGTATATTGTCTGCTGTTGTAGCCATACAGTTTCTCCTTGTGAGGTTGCCGTTTGGTCAGGCCTTTTCGATAAGAAAGACGTAGCTGCTATCGACTTCATTGCTGGATACCAGGCGATTACCGGTCTGCTCACAGAAGGAAGCCATGTCTTTAACGGAGCCCGGGTCACTTGCAGTGACCTCGAGAATTTCCCCGCTATCAATGATATTTATTGCCTTGCGGGTCTTCAGAATGGGCAGGGGGCAGTTCAGGCCGCGGGTATCGAGTTTTTCAGCAACAGTCGTCATGACAACCCCCGTGATTAATAATGTACCGAACAGTACAATATGGGTATATGCCATAATGCTGATGCTGTCAAGCTATTATGTACCGAAAGGTATAAAATAAGACCAAGCAGGAAATCCGGCCTAATTATGTCGAGAACCAAACAATTTGATGAAAGACAGGCGCTTGTATCGGCGATGCTGGTCTTTTGGGAAAAGGGCTACGAGGGTACCTCGATCCATGACCTGGAACAGGCTATGGGATTGAACCGTACCAGTATCTACAATGCTTTTGGCAACAAGCGTGCAATCTTCAGTAGGGTGATGACGTGTTATCAGGAGTCTGTCATGTCAGCCCTGTTTGCCGAGCTGGCACGTGCGCCCGACATCAGGGAAGGCGTGCGGCGTTTGTTGAACGGCGCGCTGAATATGCATTTTGACGAGGACAATCCGGGCGGCTGCCTGATGGTGCTGTCCATGCTTGAAAGCCATCAGCACGATGAACAGTCGATGGCGGCAATGCAAGCGGCCTTCCACAACATGAAGAGCACCTTGCAAACCATGCTGGGCAAGGCAAAGAAGGCCGGTGAACTATCACCGGATCTGGATGTGAGCAGTATGGCAACTACCATTACGACGACCATGTCGGGCATGATGGTCATGGGCATGGCCGGTTTTTCCAGGGCGGCCCTGAAGAAAACCATCAACCAGGTGGTGAGTCTGCTGGATAAATAGGGGACAGACCCGAATGGCACTTACTTAAGCCGCAGTGCAAAGTTCCCTCTCCCTCCGGGAGGGAGAGGGTTAAGAATTCTTTGGGATAAGCACTTCTTTATGCGACTGCATTGTAATCCCCTCATCCTCGGTAACTGCTCCATGCGTTACTCTACCTCCTGCATCCATGCAGTCGTAGCCTTCTCCCCAAAAGGGGAGAAGGAATTTAATGGGGCAGCAGTGGGGCCACGGCCTTTCAGTATTTTAGATCAACCGGGAAACGAGGAAACGTGATCCGCCCCGCTTGTTTATTGCAGGATCAGTTGCTGCAGCGCCATCAGGTCTGAAAGCGTGATGACTCCGTCGGGCGCACCAGCCGGGTACAGATCCCCATGCGCCAGATGGGTATCGGTTGCAGCCAACAGTCCCAGAATGATGCGGATCGTGACCACGAGATCACCTGAATTGACGACGCCATTCGCGTTCACATCGCCGTCGGCCACATTGACCACCAGAGGAATGGGATCGACACCATCATTCAGGCCATCACCATCCGTGTCCACCGACAAGGGATTCAGGTCCTGGCCGGGTGTATAGGTGTCGGAATCGCCGTCATAGCCGACCTCCTCACCATCACTGAGGCCGTCGCCATCGGTGTCCGCAAGCAGCGGATCTGTCCCGATGCTGTTCTCGAGGTTGTCCGTCAGGCCGTCGTTGTCATCATCGTTGTCGCACACATCACCCAGGGCATCGCCGTCGGTGTTCAACTGGCCGGGATTGGGGTCATCCGGGCAATTGTCCAGGTTGTCCGTTATGCCGTCACCATCACTGTCCACCGGTGGTGGTTCGGGGAGGACTTCGATCAAGGCGGCATCGCTATCACTCAGTACGCCGTCATCTGCGCTGAGCTTCAACATGTAGAGCCCCGGTCTGGGAAACGTGGCCGTGGTGACCGGCGAAGCGGCATCACCGAAGACGACACCGCAAGCCCCGGCGGTTTGCGTCCAGTTAATAGCCAGGGCTCCGGGAGGTGCCGGCAGGTTATCATCAATGGCACTGCCAGCGAGATTGATGGTTGCGGTCGGCCAGGTGACTGTCCCGTCAGCACCTGCTGACACCACCGGCGCCGCGTTTATTGGCGTCTCGTATGCGCCCAGGTCCGGCGCAGGTCCATTGAATGGAAAACCCGTATCGATACCCGCATCAATTGCTGGACTGCCTGCTAGTGGGTGGTAACTCACGTCAAGCAGCGGGTCCTCGAACAGGCTCGAGGCAATGTCCGCATTGGAATTGACGATGTCAGTGCCGTTGTTCCAGAACAGGTTGTAAGCCACGCTGGAGCCGCCGTCGATGTTCTTGACTGCGATGTTGGTGTGATCGATGAATATATTGTTACGCGCCGTCAGATTATCACCACCGGTAACACCGTGATCATTGCCGACGAAGGTGTTGCCGGTTATGAATACCGCCTCCAGGGCGCTCGCGCCTTCAAAGTTTTCGTGGGTGTCGCCACCGCCCATGATGCCCACGCCCGCCAGCAGGTTGCCGGCGATGAGATTTCGTTCGATATAGATGACACGTGGTGTATATCCATCGTAGTCAATAAGCTGGATACCGTCGTCTTCGTTGTTGGTAATGATATTATTGCGAATGATTACCTCGAGAGTCGGTCCGCTATAATCATTCATCCTCATTTCTATACCGTCACCCTTGTTGTTGCGGATGATATTTTGCTCGACGACCAGGTTCGTATCACGATTGAGATCGATCCCGTCATCGTCGTTCAGCTCCAGAATATTTCCCCGAGCCAGGCCGCCGCTGCTGGTTTTATACTCGAGCCCGTCGAAGGTATCGGTGACACGGTTGTAGAGAATATTGATTGGCGCGAAGGCGATAACTCCGTCCACACCGTTAAGAACATGAAATCCTGTGATGGTGCTGGCAGGGCCGACGGATGAATCGAAACGCACGACGTATTCGTTGCCTCCGCCGTCAATGATAGTTGCCGCGATATCCGCAGGATCACCGGTCAAATAATAGCGGGAAGCCAGTGTGATGGTCTTGTCCACTATGTCGATATTCTCCTGGTACAGGCCGGGTGCGACAATGACGGTGTCACCGTCGTTAGCCAGATCAACCCCTCCCTGGATGGTTGCCGCATCCCCCGGGACGTTGATACGCCGGGCAACGGTAATCCGCAGCGTTTCCGTGGTGCTCAGTTCACCGTCCGTGGCCTCCAGCGCCAGTTGATAGATTCCGGGTAGTGGAAAGGTTGCGCTGGTTGACGCCGACGCCGGATCGTCCAGCACGGCCGTCGCGGGCCCGCTTTGCTGAACCCAGTGAATGTCCAGGGTATCCTCCAGCGGCAGGCCATCGTCACTGGCCGTCCCGGTCAGACAGAGGGTGTCGAGTGGCTGCATCAGCGTCTGGTCTGGTCCGGCGTCGACAAGCGGCGCCTCGTTTCCCGGCGTCGCCCCGAATTCGATATGCAGCAATGGGGCGCCGGCAGGATCGCCGTTATAGGCCTCGGCCGTGCGCTTTCCACCACCATCCCCGGTAATGATGATGGCCAGCGAGTTTCCGGCGAGCCAGCCCGGTTGATCGATGATCTGCTGAATGACGGTGCTGATGTCAGGAGTGCGCTGGTCAATCCCGGCCTCACCCGTGGCTGGCCAGGAGGCCGGGATCCAGGGAACAGCGGCGCTGGTCCTGGGACGTGCGGTGATATTGCCGGTCGCGCTGGTGAAGGGCGCTGCATTGCTGTTTGCCTCGCCCTGTATGGAGAGCGTGGTCGCGGATGAGCTTGTCTCGTCGGCCTGGAATTGCAAATAGGCCCGGGAGATCACTTCGCCGGCCGGGACCATGACATCTGTGAAGCGCATGGCAACGGTCTGGTTGTCGGAACCGTCGAGTGTCAGTTCGAGGTCGCTGCTGTTCAGGTCTACCCCGCTGGCACTCTCTTCCGCATCGTCGTCACCGCTGTTGACCTGGTATTCGACGGTCTGAATGGCCGCCATAGGGGTGGTGACGACGAGCATCAGGCACAGGCCCAGCAGGGCCATGACGGCAAGGTTCACGGCGGGTGGCTTGTGTAGCCCCCCCTTTCCCTGGTGTGCGTAGCGGGGGATCTCCCTGTATTGCATTGTTATTATTCCTTAAGCCCGTTTTCAGGGCATGACAGACTGTCAGGGACACAGTTTAGACGGACTGAGCGGCTACTTCCAGAAAGAGCCGATTTGAATAATGGTGCAGGCGATTCCGTCGACTGAACAGGCCGGTATTTTTACCGGGGGTCGCTACTGACTCTCAATCTCCAACCCCCTAAGAGAAAGGTCGGGGTGTGGGGAGTAGAGGGGATTGAAAGGGAAGTAGTACCGGCTGCAGCTGTGCGGATAATCCCGAAGCGGTCACTTTCGGCAGCTCGCAAAGAATTCCTTGTCCCTGTCTGCCTTCAGGCACTGGCCGCTGGTGTAGGTCATCAGGTTGCGGTTGGCGCTGACCTCGCGCTCCTCGCGTTCCATGCCGAGCAATTGCTGTGACGGATTGCAGCTCTGGGCCTCAACGCACTGGCCTTCCTTCCCGCACACCCGGCGCACCAGTTTTTCGCAGGGCGAGTAACCGACAACAGGAACGTCCTCCCACTCCGATGGCTCCGGTACCGGCAACTCGCGGGAATCGAGGATGGACATATTGGGCACCGCGATCCCTTTGCGGATGATCAGGACAGAACCGTCCTGCAGGCGGTGGGTGCCTTCCCAGAGCTGGGTAGTGACGCCCTCGACATTTACCGTGGCCCGGTTGGTGTTCGGGTCTACCGTGACTTCATTACCATTCAGCATCCGTGAACTCCAGTTGCCGGCCTGTGCCGTGAGCGCGCCTGCTGCCAGAAAAGCGACGATGATCGAGCGTACCATTGTGAATGACCCCGTATGCCTGGACCGAGTGGTTATTTGATTATGGATCCTGTGGCTGCAAATGACTACTGGCGGATGAAGCTGAATGCCCCCGACCGCACTGACCGGGTGCCGGGCGTTGCTGAAACACTGTTACAATAAGCGGCTTAACATCATGAAGAGAGTTGTCAAATGAAGATCACTATCATCAGCGGCAGTCATCGTGAAAATTCGCAAAGCGAGAAAGTGGCGCGTCACATTGAAAAGACCCTCATGGAACAGGGGGTCTGTGATGAGACCTGGCTCTTCAGTCTTGCCGGTAATCCGCTGCCGTTGTGGGACGAAGGCATCTGGAACGACGATCCGCAGTGGAACGAGCTGCTCGGGCCGATCTCTGCGCAGCTGAAATCAAGCGACGGGTTCGTGGTGGTCGCTCCGGAATGGCATGGCCAGGTGCCTGCCGGCTTGAAGAACTTCTTCCTGATGTGGACCTCCAAGGACGCCGAGCTGGCGCACAAACCGGCCCTGATCGTGACGGTGTCATCGGCAGATGGCGGGGCCTATCCCGTGGCGGAACTGCGCATGAGCAGCTACAAGAACAGTCGTCTCTGCTATATTCCCGAACATGTCATCGTGCGCAATGTTGAATCGGTCCTGAACAGTAATCCGGATGAAAACAATGCCGGTGCCGACGGGTATTTCCGGGCCCGAATCCTGTATGCCCTGAAGATACTGCGTGAATATGCCCTGGCCCTGGGCCAGGTCCGTGCCAGCGGGGCCACTGATCTTTCCGAGTACCGCAACGGGATGTGATCGCCAGCGACGGTCATGCCGTATCATCTGTATGCCAGCATTTGCTGGGTAACAAAGCCTGATCAACGCTGAAGCATCCAACAGGCCGGTCATGCAGCCGGCGAGTATTCAAAGCGGCACTGCAGTCGTGATGCCAATGCGCGATAAACTGAACTGGCGGATGACGCGAGTTGAAAAATACCTATAATTGACGCTGACACATAGAATAGCGATACCGTCTTGCTCAAGAGCGTTCCATTGTTGTTGCTTGGACTCAGCCTGTTTGCAGGCTTAACGCCAGCATGGAGCGGATGGGATGAAGGCGAGGCCGCTTACCGGCGCGGCGATTACGCCACCGCCTTCAGGCACTGGCAGTCACTGGCAAAACAGGGTGATGTCGGGGCCCAATACGATGTGGGGGTGATGCTGCATCAGGGCCAGGGTGTTCCCCGGGATGATGCCCGGGCCGCGGACTGGTTCAGGCAGGCCGCGGAACAGGGTTATGCCATGGCGCGCTATGGTCTGGGCTACCTCTACCAGGAGGGGCTCGGTGTTCCTTCAGACGCCAGCGAGGCCGCGAACTGGTATCGCAGCGCCGCGGACCAGGGCCTTGCCCAGGCCCAGTTCAACCTGGGCCTGATGTACCTGGAGGGGGCCGGCATCGGGACGGACATCGCCGCGGCCTTGAAGTGGCTCACACGGGCCGCGGAACAGGGCCTGCAAGTGGCGCAGTTCCACCTGGGCTATCTGCATGCCGAGGGGCGCGGTGTCCCGCAGGACTATCGCGAGGCGGTTAAATGGTACCGGGCGGCGGCCGAGAGCGGCCTGGTCGGGGCCCAGTTCAACCTCGGGGTGCTCAACGCGCAGGCGCATATCTACACCGAGGCCGCCCAATGGTATCGCGCCGCCGCCGCGCGCGGCCATGAAAAAGCCCAGTATAATCTAGGACTTATGTATTCAGAAGGGCGGGGCGTCGCGCCGGACCCGGCGCAGGCATTGCACTGGTACAAGATGTCGGCGGAACAGGGTTTCGCCCGGGCACAGTATGCCCTGGGTCGCCTCCATGAGGAGGGTGCCACAGTCCAGCAGGACAGTGCTGCGGCCATTCGCTGGTACCTGCAGGCCGCGCAACAAGGCGATGCAGGGGCACAGTTGAGGCTGGGACAGATCTATAAGGAGGGCATCGGTGTCGCGCGGGACGGCGACGAGGCGGTCAAGTGGCTCAGACAGGCCGCACGGCAGGGCGAAGCAGAGGCCCAGTTCAACCTGGGGGTGATGTACCGGAAAGGGATCGGTGTCCCGCAGGACATGGCCGAAGCGGCGCGCTGGTACCGGGCGGCGGCCGAACAAGGGTATGCCAGGGCGCAGAACAATCTCGGTTACATGTACGGGACGGGCAGTGGCGTTCCCCAGGACTACGTACTCGCACACATGTGGTACAACCAGGCCGCGGCGAACGGCATCGAGATGAGTATCAATAACCGGGACAAACTCGTCAGGGAGATGACGTCCGACCAGGTCGCCGAGGCCCAGCGGCTGGCGCGGGAGTGGATGAAGCGCTGTGAGGGCGCCAGCCGGGGTCGTCTGGCCGCCGCGCCGGCTGTATCACCTGCTGTGTCCGTGGTCGAATCCGTTATAGAGGCGGCGGCGCCGGCTGCCGGACCGGTGATCAGGGCGACCGGCCAGGATGCGCAACCGCGGCCATGACAACGGTATAATCACAAGGTGCGCACGGGGCACATCAGCGAGTCCGAAAAGTGCACAGAATCGGTTGTCACGGACCACGTTCCCTGTTCCAATGGTGCCCCATGACACGTTCGGTTGGGGGACTGTGTAGCCAGAGCAGGCAGGTTCGCAGAGATTGATGAAAAAAGGAAACGATAGTGTCACGTATTACTAACAAAAAACTGAAAGATTTCATGGAGAAAATGCAGGCTGAAGGCTCTGAAGGCTTCGCGGCCGGTCCCTGGTCGGGCGACGAAGCTGACAGAGGCCAGGTCCCTCCCGCGATGGCCGGGCGTTCGCGGTCGCTCTGGCCGTCGGCCAACAGCATCGTCGCGGCACTTGCCCTGGTCCTGATTGTCACGGGCGTGGTGGGTGCCTATCTGTCCAATAAGTCGAAGCGCGAGGCCGTCACCGCCCAGTTAGACAGCATCGTGAGGGCGCCTATACGCAATCCCGACGCCGGGCGCCTGCAGGACCTGGAGGCCAGGCTGGCGAACAGCCTCACCCCGTATGAAAATCGCCTGCGGGACCTGGAACTGAACCTGACGCAGACCCGTGCGTTTTATGACGAGCGCCTTGAGGATCTCGAGCAGAGGCTGGTGCATACCGATGCCCCCTACGCGGCACGCCTGAACAAGCTGGAGAAACTGCTGGTCAGCACCAAGGATCCCTACAAGGAGAAGTTGCAGGGTATCGAGCAGCAGCTGGTGTCTACCACGAATCGCCTGGATGAGCTGTCTGCCGTGATGGCGTCACTGGCGAGTAGCGCCGAGACAATTATCGAGGCGAACGTTGCCATGATGTCCGACCCGCCCGCGGCACTGCCGATCAAGCCAGGCGTCGTTTCCCGTGACAGTGTAGCGCTGTCGCAGTCGCAGCCGGCTCTGGTCCCGGCACCCAGGAAGGTCGCCAAGAAGGCACCCGGAACGGCGCCCGGGAAGGTAGCCAGGAAGGCCCCCGGGAAGGTCGCCATGAAGACCCCGGTCGAGCCTGTGGCCAGGCCCGCGGTCAAGCGGCCTGCCTCAGGAAAATCCGGTCCCTGGGTGATCAATATCGGCTCCTATGCGAGAGAGAGCATGGCCATCAGGAAGCAGGCCGCGTTCCTGAAGAGGGGCGTCGCCACGGAGCGGATAACCGCCAGCGTGGGTGACCGGACCCTGTACCGTGTCCATGTCGCCGGCTTCAACAGCCGCAGGGAGGCCAGTGCCCATGCCAAAACAGTTCAGCAAAAGCTGGGACTGAAGGAAACCTGGATCAAGCGTCGCTAGCGGAGCAGCCGTTACGCCTGCCTTCGGGGCATGCCGCGTTTCCCTTAACCTTCTCTCACTGACCTGTCCCGCCCGGGATGCGCCATAATTAAAAACAGGTGTGCGCGCAATCTATGGGAGCTTGATGTGACCGATCACACGCACGAAAGCATGTCATTCCGTGAGGGGGTTGACTGCATGGTTGACCGTGCCACCCTGGCGGCCGGTCTCGACCCCAACGCCGCCTGTGTCATCAAGGCCTGCGATGCCGTGCTGCAGGTCAAGTTTCCGGTCAGGCTGCGGGGCACCATCGAGGTGTTTACCGGTTGGTGGGCGGTACACAGTGCTCACCGCCTGCCGGCCAAGGGCGGCCTGCGGTTTTCCCTGCAGGTGAGCCAGGACGAGACCGAGGCCCTGTCTGCCCTGATGAGCTATAAATGCGCCATTGCCGATATCCCGTTCGGCGGGGCCAAGGGTGGCCTGATCATTGATCCGGCAAAATACCACCTCGATGAACTGGCCGAGATCACCCGACGCTATGCCCGGGAGCTGGCACGCCGCGACCTGCTCAACCCGGCCACCAATGTCCCGGCACCGGACATGGGGACCTCTTCCCGAGAGATGGCATGGATAGCGGATACCTACAAGACCCTGTTCCCGGAGGACGTCAACCAGGATGCCTGTGTCACCGGCAAGCCGGTCAGCCGGGGTGGTATTCCGGGGCGTACCGAGGCGGTCGGCAAGGGTGTGCAGTTTGCCCTGCAGGAATTCTTCCGCCATCCCGAGGAACTGGAGAAGGCCGGCCTCAGCGATGGCATGGCCGGGCAGCGCGTGGTCATCCAGGGGCTCGGAAACGTGGGTTACCACACCGCCAAGTACCTTTCCGAGGAAGACGAGGTCAGGGTCATCGCCATCATCGAACGCGACGGCGTGGTATTCAACGAGGAGGGCCTGAATGTCCATGACGTGCGCCAGCACTTTGCCGAGAACGGCGAGCTCAAGGGATTCCAGAAAGCGGAATACAGCCCGCAGGGCAGCGAGGCGCTGCAGATGGAGTGCGAAATCCTGATACCCGCGGCACTGGAATCGCAGATCCATGCGGCCAATGCCATGAATATCCAGGCCAGCATGATTGTCGAGGCGGCCAACGGGCCGGTGACCTACGAGGCCGATGAGATCCTGCGGCGTCGCGGTGTCGTGATCCTGCCGGATATCTATGTCAATGCCGGTGGCGTGACCGTTTCCTATTTTGAATGGGCGAAGAACCTTTCCCACATGCGTTTCGGGCGCCTGCAGCGCCGCTACGAGGAACTGCGCGGTACCAGCTACCTTGCCGCACTGGAGGACATGACCGGCCTGGAGGCACCGCGGCACCTGCGAACAGAGATCGTGCGCGGCGCCAGTGAGCTGGATCTGGTGCGCTCGGGACTGGACGACACCATGCGTGCCGCGTTCCAGGACATCCGCGACACCATGAAACACAATACCGATATCCATGACTACCGCACCGCGGCCTATGTCATCGCCATTCAGAAACTGGCGCAGTCCTACTACGACATGGGCCTGGTCGATATCCCGGAGGAGTAGGCCACCTTTCTCACTTAATTCCTTCTACCCTTCAAGGGGAGAAGAAATTAGGTGGGCAGTAGTAAGAATGTCCTTTTTTACATCCGTAACCGGTTAGTCTGTTTCCCTTCCAGATAAACCCAGCAGCCCGTGTCTTCCTATGCGGCTGTGTTCGATGACGTGCATGGCCACGTCTGCCAGGGTTTTCAGTACCAGGAACATGACCAGCCGGGCCGTCGAGTCGCCGACGAACTGATTGCCCATCAGGATCATGAGGTGCATGGGAATAATGCGGACGTAGGGGAAGAACATGATGAAGCCGAGGTTTGGTGCGCGCGTGGCATCCCGTTCCCGGTTATAGTGATACGAAAACCGGTGATTGAAGAAGAAAATCAATATGCAGGCGACGACACCGGCGATGGCAACACCGGATGCGATGCCATTCTCGGCGAACAGGAAGACCAGGTAGGCAAAGTGAAAACCACCGTAATGCACGGCGAAGAAGAATGCGGTCTGCCGCTGGGTCTTGCGAGTCGGTTCCGCCGGCCGGTTGTTGATGCGGAAATTATCGGTCGAGAACTGTTTGAGGGCGAGCATCCTGCGGACGTTGAAATAACCGATAATGACGCTTTGCCCCCAGTAGATCCACATCACCACAGCGACATCCCATTGCTGTACAACAGCGAACAGGATGGTCGCGATATTTGACAGGACCAGTGCAATGGTGGAGCGGTCGGCCTATTGATGTCGGGTCAGGGTCATGGTGCTGTATCGATGCGTGCCTCTGTTATCACTACGGCAGTCAGAGGATTTTCTGCAGGTAGGCGGTCCCGCCCAGCAACGTCATTTGTTGCAGGATCCACGCGCGGCGTTCGCTGATGTAGGCCGACGGCTCGTTGATGCGGTACCTGCGCGGGCTGGGCAGGATTGCGGCGAGCAGGGCGGCCTGCTCTCTGCTGAGGTTGCGTGCGGATTGCCCGTAGTGGCGGCGGCTGGCGGCCTCGATGCCGAAGCTGCGCTCGCCCATTTCGGCGATATTCAGATACACCTCCAGGATGCGCCGCTTGGACCACACCAGTTCCAGCAGGGCGGTCATCCAGGCCTCCAGTCCCTTGCGCAAATAGCTGCGTCCCTGCCACAGGAACAGGTTGCGTGCGACCTGCTGGGTCAGGGTGCTGGCGCCGCGCAGGCGCTCACCGCGGGCGTTGCGCCGGGCAGCCTTCCCGATGGCCTCGAAGTCGAAGCCCCAATGCTGCGGGAATTTCTGGTCCTCGGCGGCGACCACGGCCAGGGCGACCTGCGGTGAGATGGCATCGAGTGGCACCCAGCGGTAGTCCTGGGTGTGCCCCTCGGCCACGGTGCGCGCGAGCATGACCGCCGATGTGGGCGGCGTCACCCAGCGCAGTACGATGACCGGCAGCAGGCTGATGACAACAAAGCCCAGCAGGCCGCGCAGCAGCCAGCGCCGCAAGCGTTTCCGGTTTATACGGAACATGTGAACAGTCCGACCGGCAACGGGGAGCCGGACCCGCCCGGAGCCTCCTCTGCGGCAGGCCCTGCCGACACCTCTAGAATACCCCGCGGATCACCGCGATGAACCAGATCAGGCTGGTGGCGATCACACCGAACAGGGCGATGCGCAGCAGCGTGCGCCAGCCATTGTCCATGGATCCAATGATGGTGAAGCCGTTGACATAAATCGTCTCGCAGGCCCCGTTGCCGTTGTCGTCGCGGGTGATGCTGGTGCCCCTGGAGAATCCCTGGTCGTTGGAGTAATCGGCGAGCCAGCCACGTATGCGTATCTGGTCACCGATACGCAGCTTTTTGATCTGCTTGCGCTGATAGGAGTCCGTGGCCAGCAGGTGGTTATTGGAGACCTTGTCGAGCTGGAAGCGTTCCCACTCCGCGCTGTCACGGGTGTGGAAATTACAGGTAAATTCCCCGTTCCAGAATTTAAACCGGTTCAGGTCAATCTCCGTGGCATTATGTCCCCAGACGACGCAGACGTCGGCCACGTTGATGTGGTCGTTCCACAACCGGTGCAGGCTGTAATTGCCATCATGGTGTTCGTAGGAGACCACCAGGCCGGTCAGGTCGTAGTCGTAGCGCGGCGCGATGTTGTAATCAACGCCGTTGAGGGCTGCTGTAAAGCGGGGCTCGTCGACCTCGCTCTGGGTTGGTTCCTCCAGGATGGCGTCGGCCAGTTGCATATCGGCGGGGAAATCGTTGCGCTGCCAGCAGGAGCTCACCAGCAGAAGGCAGCTGGCATAAAAGATCAGCGTGTTGATTGGCTTGAGCGGATGTGAACGGTTCATATGATCCAACCGGGTGGCGCCTACGGTCAGGCATCCCGGCCCCAGTGTCTGGCCAGTACAGTGTTGCGCTGATTCTCCTTGATTCTGTGATTGAAGTCATGCACCTTCATGGTTTGCCTGTGTGTTCACGCCATGGATTCGCCCATGAGCTAGGAACGCGCACGCTTCCACGATGCGCGGCCCCTGCATTACATCCGGGAGTTCATCGAGGACGGCTGCAGCGTGACGCTGCCGGATAGCCGCCAGGCCAAACGTCAGGAAAGGTCTGATCAATTCGTTATTGCGAGCGTAGCGAAGCAATAACGTGATGCATCAATAAACCAGAGCTTCCTTGGCTACTCGATCTTGAGGTACGCGTAACCCTTGCTTTGCAGCTCCGCGATGCGGACCACGCCGGACGGCACCAGTTCCACCCCCTTGTAGAGGGCGTCCTCGGACAGCTTGATCCCGGTGCGGGTGATGTCACAGAGTTCCAGCTTGACGCCCTGCACGCTATTCAGGGCGCTAAGGCGGCCGTGGAGATTGCTGCGCCGTTCATCCATTGCGGCATCGCTGCTGAAGGGTGACTTCTCGAGCTTGTCGTCGGTCAGGAAGCGGATGCCATGGGCGACAAACACAATCCTGACATCGTAGTCGACCAACTCGTTCTGATAGAAGGTCACCATGTTGTTGATGCTGGTCAGCATGGCGCTGAAGCGTCGCGGGTCCGCGAAGTCGGCATGGTAGACCACCTTCACGACCGAGTCCGCATCATCCTCGGCGAGCACCGCCTGGGCCGGTGCGGCCAGAATGGTCAAGAGTAGCAGGAATTTTAAGACATTAAGGGTGTTGCTGATCATGGCGTTCTCCTCCGGCCGGTGTTCCGGTACGCGGCCTGCACCTTTCATTTTAGGTGATTTACAGAAAATGGTGAGGCCTGGTGGTTCAACCAGTGACTATAATAAAGCAGGCGCAGCCTAAAAAGGTGATCCATAGCCGCTGCTGTACCGCTTTATTCCCTCTCCTTCTGGGACTTCTGCAGGGATGCAGGCGGTAGAGCTACGCAGGACGCAGTTGCCGAGAGGGTCAGCTCGTAGGATTAGCGCCAGCGTAATCCGACGTTACCGTTGTCGGGTTACGGCGCTTTGCGACTAACTCGAGCTGCAATTCAATCCCCATCGCGGTCTGGAGACCGCTCCTACAGGGGACGCAACAACCTGTAGGAGCGCCGTCCTGCGGCGCGATTTGAGACTAACCCAATCCCCATCGCGGTCGGGAGACCGCTCCTACAGGGGACGTAACAACCTGTAGGAGCGCCGTCCCGCGGCGCGATTTGAGACTAACCCAATCCCCATCGCGGTCGGGAGACCGCTCCTACAGGGGGTGTAACGACCTGCAGGAGCGCCGTCCTGCGGCGCGATTTGGAACCCTGTGGGTTTCCAAATGACTATACTTAAACGAGTTCATAATAAAAACAATCCACAGCCCTTGGGCCAGGAGGATATGATGCAGAAAACTGGGCGACGCTACTGGCTGGCAGCCATGCTGCTGGCTTCACAGGGTGCCATCATCACAGTGGCCGCCGCCGCTGAGGCGCCAGTCACTGACACTTCATCTTTTGCATTGATTGTCTTGCATCCCGGAACTGCAAACACCGACCTGTCCGACAGGGAACGTTCGGATTGCCGGCGTTACGGTGTCATCTGGTCCGGGGGCACTGCCCTGCGCGGGCCCGATCGTATCAGCCCGCGCCCGGTACGCAGCCGCTGGCGGGGTGCGGGGGAAAGCCGTATTCGCTGTGCGGAGGGAGGTGCCTTCAAGCAGTCGCAGGTGGCGGACCGGCCCTGGATCCGCTGACTGCTCAGGTGTTGTCGTTACGGGCGCCTGTGTCCTCGCCGTTACCCACCGGCGCTGCGGGATGCTGACGACGCACGTGCCAGTACGAGCGTACGTTGCTACGCAGTTCGGGCAGCCGCAGGGTGATGGCGATTTCCTCGACGGCCGACAGGCACAGCAGGACGACCGCACAGCGGAAGGGCCAGGCGATGTCCGCGATGAACAGCAGGAAGATCGCGATACTCATCAACACGGCCAGGGCCTTGGCCGCCCAGGTGTGGTAGCTGGTGAGTCGCCTGAATTTCAGCAGGCCGGCGATGAGCGGGGCAATAAAGGCGACCAGCACCAGCAGCACAAACAGCGCCTCGCGCCGGATGATCTCCGGCCACAGCCACCAGGCGCACACCGGTAGGACCAGGTACGTGACCAGGTCGCCCCAGCTGTCGAGCCGGGTGCCGAGTTCCGAGGCCACGTGCAGCCGGCGCGCGACAAAGCCGTCAACCGCATCCGATAATAACGTGATCGCCAGCAGGGCAAGAAACAGCCTGGGATGATCCGTCCAGGCGAGGTAGAGCAGAAAGGGTGCGGCGATGAGGCGGGAGGCACTCAGCAGGTTGGGCGCCTTCGCCCACAGGCGCTTCATGTAGCTAGCGTTTGCCGCCCCGCACCAACAGCGCGATGGCCGCACTGGCCAGCACCATAATACTGGCGATCAGCACGGCCTTCTTCGCGAATTCACTGAACACGTCCCCCGGTATGATGTCGAGGACCATCAGTACGGCAAGACCGGCCACCAGGAAAATAACGGTGGCGGTCACCAGCTTGATCACACCGGCCAGGCCGGATGTCTGCGGGGCGTCGGGTTCGTCAGTCATGATGCGCGGTCCTCGTGGTTGGACGTGACTGGCCGCAGCGCTTGCCGCTCAGTCCGGCTTGACAGCCAGCTTGCCGCTGCCAAGGAACATCAGGGCAAGGCCGCCGAAGAAATAAAAGCCCTGTAGTTCGAGCCGCCATCCGCCGTGCTCGGTGAGGCTGAGAAAGTCTCCGCTATGGGCCAGCAGGACGGCAAACACCATGTTGATCACGATCAACAGGCCGCCAACCCGGGTCAACACGCCCACGATGATCATCAGGGGTGCGACCACCTCGCCCAGGTAGACACCGTAGGCCAGCAGCGACGGCAGCCCCATCTCGGTGAGCCGGCCGCCAAAGAACTCGACTGTCCCCGGGTTGAGCAGCTTGGCAACACCGTGAAACAGCATGAATCCACCCAGGCTCAGGCGCAGGATCAGTTTGCCTACGGCGTCGGTTAGTATTTGATCGGTCATGGCACGGCCCCCTCCCAGGGTTTATGAACAACGGTTATTTATTCTCGCCTTGGTCTACAGGCTGGTTTCATATAGCACGGCCCAAATGGAATTACAAACCAGGTGGGGTGAAAACCACAGCTACCCCACATACCCCCTCTCCCTGTAGGCAAAGCTTCCGCTCCCTGCTATCGCCCCTTCGCTGCATGGCCCAGGCCAGCTTCTCGACCGGTTCCCGGTCTCACCTTCTCCCTGTAGGCAAAGCGACGGGTTTTCATGTTACGCCATAGTCATGGTCGCAGACCCGTAGGAGCGCCTTGCAGGCGCGATATATCAACCAATTGAATCGCGCCTGCAAGGCGCTCCTACAGTTTTCTTGTCGATTATCAGGAAACCCTGCAGGCAAAGCTTCCGCACCCGGCTCACGCCCTTTAGCTGGCCTGGGCCATGTAGGTGATAGAGCACCAAAAGTAGGCGCTTTGGCGACGCATGGAACAGTTGACGAGAGGGTTGGGGTGAGGTGACAAAAAAAGTTTTGTAGGTCGGATTTACCCTAAACGGCACAAGAGACGCAGCGTAATCCGACAAAGCCACTTTGCTTTAAAATAACATCCCCTCTCCCATGAGTGGGAGAGGGCCACGACTGCATGGATGCAGGAGGTAGAGTAACGCATGGAGCAGTTACCGAGGGTGAGGGTTGATAATTCATGCAGTTAAGAAGCTTCGTTTCTCACCCCTCATCCTAACCTTCTCCCCTTGAAGGGGAGAAGGAACACTGTGTGACAGTAGTGGGCGAACCGGATGCTTTTGCCAGACAGAGTTGTTCCCTGCCATAAAAAAAGCCCCTCGATGAGGGGCTTTCTTGTTCTGTAGGTCGGATTAGACGCGCAGCGGCGTAATCCGACAAAACGTTGAGAGCGATTACTTCGAGGCGATCTCCTCAAGCTGCTTGGCCTTGATGATCTGGCCATCGAGGCCTGCGTCCTTGCCGCTGCCGCCGTAGGCCACGGTCATCAGGGTGGAGTAGTACACCACCGGCATCTTGAAGTTGGTCTTGTACTTCTGGTTGATGTGGTCCTGGTAGACCTCGACATTCATCTGGCAGACCGGGCAGGGGGTGACGATCATGTCGGCGCCGCCGTCGTAGGCGGACTCGATGATGTCCTTGATCAGGGCCTGGCTCTTCTCCGGTTCCGAGAAGGCCAGCGCACCGCCGCAGCAGGACACCTTCTTGTCGTAGTTCTCCACCGGCTCGGCGCCCATGGTCTCGACCAGCTTGTCGAGGTACTTCGGGTTCTCGTAGGACTCGCCGTCGATGCCGAACGGGCGATTGGTCTGGCAGCCGACGTAGCCGGCGATCTTCATGCCGTCCAGCGGCTTCTTCACGTGCTTGCCGAGCTCGTCGTAACCGAGGTCCTCGATCAGCACCTCGACCATGTGGCGCACGTTCTGGCTGGCCTCGACCTTGAGTCCGGCCTGCGCCAGGGCCTCGTTGGTCTCCGTCATCAGCTTGTCGTCGTCATGCAGGCGTTCCTGGGCCTCCTTGGTCGCCAGCCAGCAGGCGGCGCAGGTGGCCACGATGTCCTGGCCCGGATTGGCCTGTTCGGAGATCGCCATGTTGCGTGCCGACAGCGCCAGGCGCGGCAGCTCGCCGCCGCCGGCATAACCGATGGAGGCGGAGCAGCAGTTCCAGTCCGGGATCTCGTTGAGTTCGATGTCCAGGGTCTCGCACATACTGTCCACGGACACCATGTAATTGGATGCGGAAGCGGCCTTCTGCGAGGAGCAACCGGGGTAGAACGAATAGGATTTTTTAGCCATGTTTCAGTTCCTCACTTGCCGGCCGTCGGGATACGGGCCGCCTCGAGTTCTTCTGCCTTTTTCAGTATCGCCTGCAGACCCTTGGCGTCCTTGCACTTGTGGCCGCTGATCAGCTCCATCGGGGCGAGGCGCTTGGTCATTAACATGCCGAGGCCGATTTTCTGCATCTTCAGCGAGGTCTTGATGCCCTCGCCGATGCCGTTCATGAAGTACAGCGACAGGCCCAGTTTCAGTTCGTTGACGCGACCGGTCTTGATCAGGTTGTTCCAGAACAGCTGCGAGAACTTGTGGGTCGGCTGGTTCTTCGGTGCGATGCCGAGGCGCTTCGCGTAGTGCGCGAGGCCGTGCATGATGTGGGTGATCGGCAGCTCGCGCGGGCAGCGCACGATGCAGTTGTAGCACGAGGTGCACATCCACATGGAGGTGGATTGCAGCACCTCGTCACGCTTGCCGGCACGGATCATCATGAAGATCTCCTGCGGCGGGTGGTCCCAGTACGGGCCCAGCGGGCAGGAGCCGGAGCAGACACCGCACTGCATGCACATCTTCACCCACTCGCCTTCCTCGACATTTTCCTCGACTTCGCTGAGAAAGTTGTTGCGGTACTGTTCGACCATTTGTGTGTTTACATCACTCATCGTTCACTCCTCGTGTAGCCCGGATGCAG
>CAMYJI010000041.1 GCA_947258545.1 uncultured Ectothiorhodospiraceae bacterium | reverse complement strand
CACGGCAACGCCCTTGCCCTTTCGCTAACCTTCGGCTCCGCGATAACCTGGTATCGGGACTTTCACCCGACGAGTCTAGTGCCATGCCCGGCACACACGCCCACAATAAGGCGCGCCGCAAAGCGGCGTCGCAGTGAGCGAAGCGAACGACTTGATTGTGTTGTTATGCCGCGGCTTCACTATTGGTATCCCAGCCAGGAAATACCAATACGGCAGGATGACACTGTAGTGCCCGAGCGAGTACCTTTGCTCTTTCAACACCAAGCTGGACTCGATCGTTCTCAATTGCTGAGATGGTAGACTGAGGGATGCCCGTCAAATCGGCCAGCTCATTCTGACTGAGACCCTGAAGCTCACGAATAATCCGAACAGATTCCCCGACCGAAACATCAATTGTCTTTTTTGCGCGGCGGTAATCCTTCATATCATTTCTTCCTATAATCGTGCGGACTCAAATTGACTACCTGGATCATTACTTGGTCTTTCAATGTTTTATAAATAACGCGATACTGCAATCCCAGACGGGACGACCGATGCCCCTTCCATTCACCCCTTAGAGCCTCATCATGAAATCCCTTGATCTTTCTGAGGCCTGCAGGGCCAGATAACCTCACGATATCCTTCCATTTTTCGTAACGCTTCAAGACTTCCTTGGGAGCACCTTTTAATTGCCTGGACACCCTCCGGTGCTCATATATCTCCCACATGATAAATAGTGTATATACTATTTATGATATGTCAATAGCGGCATAACGTCGCCCTTGAGGCGCGGCCGACGAAGGAGGCCATGAATGCTCCCCCGCTTTTGTTGACACCCATCCTTATGCTGCATTTCTTTCATATTCCGCGGGTGCACTGTCACCCAGCGATGTGTGGATTCTCGCATGATTATAGAACGGCATGTAACTCCGGACGACTGACAGCAACTGCTTCTCGGTGTCGAAAGTTACACCGTGTATGACATCCGACTTCATGGAATGATAAAACGACTCCATGTGCGCATTGTCTGTCATCTTCCCGGGTCGGTTCATGCTCTGCACGAACCCCAACTCGCCGAGCCGCTCCCGGTAGGCATACCCCGCATACTCCACTCCCCGGTCACTGTGGAAGATTACGCCTGGCCTGAGTCGACGGTTAAAGACTGCCCGGTTTAGCGCCTTGAGTGTCAAGGATACATTCTTGTGTTTCCCAAGCGACCACCCTATGAGCCGGCGGGAGTATTTGTCCATTACCGTCGCCAGATAGCGCCATTCCCGGCCTACCCTGAGATAGGTAATATCGCCCACCCAGACCTGATCCGGACGGACAGCCAGCACGTCCAGCTGGCGGTTCGGGATACTGGCGAAAAAAGCATGGGTGCCGGGATTTGACCAGTACAGGGTCGCAGACCGCCCCTGGATCTGATGTGCCCGCATCAGCCGCTCTACACGCTTTTTACCCACCCGCTCACCCTGCTTCCTCAATGCCTTGTGAACGCGCGGGCTGCCGTAGGTCGCCTTGCTCCGCTGATGGATTTGCACAATCCTGGAGACCAGCCTCTCATCCTTAAGCTGGCGTCTGCTCGGCCCGCGTGAGCGCCAGGCATAAAAGCCAGCCCGCGTCACCCCGTACAGCCGACAGAGCATCGTCACCGGATATTGCCCCCGTTGCCGCTCGATGAACTCGAAGATTTCTTTCTTCGTGCGGAACAGAACCGGATGGCTTTTTTTAAAAGGTCATGCTCCATCTGCAGGCGCTTGTGGTCGCGCTCCAGCTTGCGTAGTCGCCTGAGTTCCGCCGTCGTCTTTGCATCAATCTCAACCTTGCCCGTCTTCGCCACGATCTTCCCCTCCCGGTATTCCTTGCGCCATCGTGACAACATGAAGGGGTGAATGTCCAGCTCCTCGGCAACGTCCTGTACCTGTATACCCTGCAACTGGCTCAGCTTGACTGCTGTCACCTTGAATTCCGTACTGTACTGCTTGACCTTTCTCGGACCGACTATCCTCGGCATCTCTCACCTCCAGGCTTGTTAGCTGAAGGTGTCAACTTTTACGGGGGAGGTTCAGGCTTCGGCCGCCGTTGTTGTTAGGGATGCACGCCCTACCACCAAACACGCGGCTGCGGCCGGTCAGACCGACATGGATCCATCACCTATTGCTGTTCAGTGACTGCCGGTAGAGCTGCGCGTGAGTTTCTCGTAGGCCGCGGCGCAGTGTTTTCCTGACTCGAATTCCTCGTCCGTCAGCTGTGACCCGACGATGTTGCACAATATCACAGCATCGCGGTCACCCTGCAGCTCCGTATCCATCAACCAGGCGCAGGCCTTCACCGGATCGAGAAGCACCACCCGCCCTTCGGCACAATTCAGGCCCATCGCGTATTGCGCATCCACGTTGCCGATACGGGCCACGTGCAAAGTCCGCTCGGCCAGTTGAGGGCCGTTGCGCAGCAGGGCCAGGTCCTTGAGGAATTGGTTACCTATTGCCAATAATCGCCCTGACATCGGCCGGGTGCAGTGTCGCTGGCGCACCAGATGCGGTCGGTCCCCTGGAATGGGGCCGCATGGAACGCATCGATGAGGCGCGGGTCCAACTAGAGGTGGCCGCGAGTGAGGTCGATACGCCGCAACACTCAGTTTATTCCATAGGCTATATGGTGCCGCCTGCTTAAACCGTGAAATCCAGATAAATGTGGCAGTTATTTTGCGAAAACAACATAATCTTGGTAGATTGACAGAGTGGCGTTTTCGCTCGTTTGAATCGCAACTCTTCCTCGAAAGCGCGGCCAGTAGGATAATGGTAAACCGGTTCAGTACAGTAACCAGGAGATCAACATGAAGACGCAAAAATCCACCGGAATTATCTTGTTGGCAGGCACCGGGCTGTTCGGCCTTACACTCGCCTCCGGTGTCTTGGCGGACGACATGGCTGACATGGCTGACATGACTGACGTAAACAAGCTGGTTGACACCTGCAGCCAGTGTCATGAAAGGGACGGCGCCAGCAACGACCCGAATATGCCGATCATTGGCGGCTATTCCGAGCCATACATTATCAGCAGTATGAGGGCATACAAGAATGAGGTGCGCTCCTGCCCCGAGATTGAATACATCAGCCAGGACAAGAAAGTGGAAATGACCGACATGTGCCGGATTTCCAAAGACCTGAGCGAAGAAGACATCGCGCAATTGGCAAAATATTATGCCAGCAAGAAATTCAGGCGAGCCAATCAGGATTTCAATCTGGAACTCGCCAGGAAGGGCCAGTTGATTCATGAGCGTGACTGCGAGAAATGCCACGATGAAGCCGGCAGTCTTGCCAGTGATGACGCAGGTATTCTGGCCGGCCAGTGGACACCCTACCTGAAGCAACAATTCTTTGCGTTCTATGCCGAGAAGCGGCTGTTGGACAAAAAAATGAAGCCGAAATTTAACAAGCTCGACAAAACGGAGATAGAAGCACTCCTGAATTTCTACGCGAGCCGTGGGAGCCTGTAAATAATTCAGTGCAGCAGGGATTAAAGTTAATCAATAGCGCGAAAAAGGCGTCAGAGCACATTTAACGCTAATGTGTAAGTAGAAGATGTAAACTGACACCCTTTCTATCTGTTCAATGACTGTCAGTCGAGCTGCGCGTGAGTTTCTCGTAGTCCGCGGCGCAGCGTTTTCCCGCCTCGAATTCCTCATCCGTCAGCTGTGACCCGACGATGTTGCGCAGGATCACGGCATCACGGTCACCCTGCAACACCGCCACCGTCAACCAGGCATAGGCCTTCACCAGGTCGATCGGCACCCCGCGCCCCTCGGCACAAATCAGGCCCATCGCATATTGCACATCCACGTTACCGGTACGGGCCTCGTGCAGAATCCGCTCGGCCAGTTG
The DNA here is from genome assembly GCA_947258545.1 of uncultured Ectothiorhodospiraceae bacterium. Taxonomy (GTDB): domain Bacteria; phylum Pseudomonadota; class Gammaproteobacteria; order UBA9214; family UBA9214; genus CAMYJZ01. The sequence continues at coordinate 38,158 of CAMYJI010000041.1, read as the reverse complement.
CGGGTCGTTGCGCAGCAGGACCAGGTCCTTGAGGAAATTGTTTTGCAGCGTCATGCGTGTACTCGCCGGGGTTTCCGGGGCAGTGACTCGATTCCGCTAAGGAATCTCTGATTTATTGATGCATTACTTCATTGCGAGCGCGATGTACATGGATGAACAAGTGCCGCGGGAGGCATGGATGCCGGAAGCGGCCTGCGGCCTCGCGGTCCTCGCAATAACGAATTGATCAGACCTTGCCTGAATTGTGCTCCATTGCGGACGCATCGGCAAACCGCCCGCAACCGGTTTCCGGACGCGCCCTGCACGACCAATATACTGTCAGATATGCGCTGACAGTACCCCCTGATAACGGTCATCACCTGGATGTTACCGGTTCTTGGCAACGTCCACGGACCTGCGGCTGAACATTCGCAAAGCAGGCCCGCTTCCAGAGCCCCGTGACTATCACCAGGGTGTCTGCTGTTGGCGTCCTGTAAAACCTGCCATTCACATGAATAATGCGCATGACGTGTTCTTGCCGATTCATGACCCATGGATTTCCATTGATTACAGATACCCGGCCAGGACGTCGACGGCCTGCTGAATACCCTCCGGCTCAGGCGGTTCCGGCAACGGCTGCTGCCACAGGCTTTCCAGTGCTGCAGCGAAACCACCGGAATGGAATTGTGCGATGCTGATTTCCTCCAGGCAGCCGTGCCGGTGTGCCCAGGCGTTCAGATACGGCGTCTCCGGCCAGTCCGGTCGCGCCAGCGTCAGTATCGGCACGGCGTTGCACACCGCTTCGGCATAGGTTCCGTAACCCGGCTTGGTCAGTACGGCATCGGCCGAGGCCAGTACGTCGATGAAGGACAGGGACAAGGTAGCGGCATCGAACCAGTCATCGCGCGTTGCATCCAGTGTTCCTGGAAACAGCCACACTACACCCTCGATGCGCGGCCAGTTCGCCAGCGGCAATGCGCTGCCGATCCCCCCCGTTGCGACCAGCACGACCCGTGTCTCCTCGGCCACACCCAGTTCAGTCCACAAGGCCTGCGTGGCGCGGCAGCCCCGGCGTGCTATCGGCCCGATGGGACGGTAGTTGTCCAGTTCCGGCATGGGCAGCGCGGGTTGCGGCGCCAGGAACTGGTCCGCGGCACGGTAACCTGTCCACATCTGTTCCAGGACCGGGTGTAACGCATGGCGGGTGCCGGCGTAGGCGGCGAGGACCGTCGCCCAGTTGAGCGAGCACAGCGCCACCGCGGGGACTGCGGCCTGTGCAGCGGCGGCCAGCAGGCGGTAAGAAATATTGGCCAGCAGCAGGTCAGGGGCCAGCGCATGCAGGCACTCGGTATCCGCCTGCAGCGCGGCATTCCAGCCGCGCCGTGATTCATCAAATACCTTAACTGTGGCCGCCACGTCCACTTCCCAGGCACTGTGCATGCGCATGACCGGATCGGTCGCCTGCGGCAGATGGGTGAATTCAGGCGCCAGGCGTTCCGCCAGCACGGCCCGGGGCAGTTCGCTCATCACCGTCAGCCTGAGCGCAGGAAGTCGCTCCCTCAGGGTATTGAGGACCGGGGCGCACTGGGCGAGGTGACCATAGCCGTGCCCGGACAGGGCAACCAGCACATGCGGGGAACGCGTCATCGAGCCTGGCGTCAGGGTGCCATCAAACGCTTTCCGGGAGCAGCCGCTCCATCAGATAGCCCAGGCAATCCTGGCGGATGATCCGTTCATCCAGCGTGAACATGGACGGCATGAAGGGCCGCGTGGTGACAAGGGTGTTCTCATGAATCGCGAAATAGCGGTCCTGCACCGGCCTGCCATTTTCATCGCGCACGTCCAGTTGCAGGCTGTCACCGCGTTGCAGCCAGCCCAGTTGGGTACCCGCCGGCAGCTCCCTGAAATTCAGGTGATCGATGGAATCCACCAGGCGCAGGTCGGCGTTATCGTCCGAGAACCCGAAACTGACCTCCTCCGGTATCTTCACCGTGGCCACGGTGTGGTACAGGTCGATATCGTGGGAAGGCACCGGCTCCCGGGACAGTTCATTCAGTTTCAGGCAGGCCTCGATGTAGTCGCGGGCATGATCCACGCCGTACTTGTGGCTGGGTTTGCCGCACTCGATGGTGACCGCCGGACACAGCCGGGACATGGCCATCGACTGCACGCCCAATGGTCGGATGAAATACACCACGGTACGACTGAACAGGGACGCCAGGTTCAGGAACTGGTTGTCGATGCGGTTGATGCAGGCGTAATGCGGATTGATGCCGCTGTTGTTGTGCAAATCGACGCTGGCGAATACCCGTCGCTCCCGCAGGGTGTCCACCACACGCTGCATCATCGCCACCTCAGAGGCATCCACATCAAACTCGGTCCCCGGCCAGACCCGGTTGAAATCCAGCTGCTCATCCAGCCGACGCAGTCCGGTGCGGGCCGCCGCCACATTGCCGATCAGCAGCGACAGGGAACGCGGCAACTCGCGCGCCTGGTAGTCACGCAACAGGGCCTGCACGGCATAAAAGCCGGTGTCCTCATTGCCGTGCGAGAGCACGGTGACGAACAGCGGCTCGGGGCGGCGGCCCGGGAGGTGGATCAGGGTCGGACCACCCAGCAAGGTCTCCAGATCGGCTACCCCGGCCTCCAGCAGCCCCTCCGGGAGGGTTTCAATTTCATTCAACATGGGTTGCTACTGCTTCTATTTGCATCGAATTTCATTATATTTCGTTTATCGTCTCCTGGATTTCGCGATCTTATTTCAATCAGACGCTATTCAAGCTCCACTCGTGGACCGGCATCCCCTCTTCCTGGCGCCAGTAATAGGCCTCGGTAAGCTCCTCCATGCCGGCCCCGTGGCGGGCCACATAGGCGCGCTGCCAGGCCGCACCAGTCCGGCAGCTGCGCACCCGCCCCTCGATGATGCCAAGGTATTTTTCGATGTCGACCGCGTCGATCTCCAGCGTCTCCAACCCGTGTCGCGCCAGCGGCAGCAGCCGCTCCAGGACCAAGGGACGGATCGGCCCCTTTTCGCCATCCAGCCAGGTAATCGACGCCTCCAGGCTGTGGCGCGCGGCGGCATAGAAATTATCGCGTGCCCGGTCGAACGGCAGCTGCTGTTCCGGGGGGGTCCCGGCATCGATCAAGGCCCGGCTTAGCCCGAAAAAGAACGCGGCATTGGCAATGGCGTCCACCACGCTCGGGCCGCCGGGCACGACGCGGTGCTCGATGCGCAGGTGCGGGATCCCATCGTAGTCGAAGCCGATCAGGGGCCGGTTCCAGCGCCAGATGGTCCCGTTGTGCAGGCGCAGGTGCGACATCTGCTCCAGCCCCTCCTGAAACGTCATGGGCAATAAAACAGGATAGTGCTGCTCGTTTTCCGTGAAACACTCGAAAATCGATTTGCGCACATAGCCGGAACCGAAGGTCACGCGCCGCATCGGGCCGTGGCTGGCCCCGGCAAGCCCGCCCACGGAGACCGACTGTTCGAACAGTGGGATCCGGGTCTCGTCCCAGAGATCATGGCCGAACAGGTAGGGTGAGTTGGCCGCCAGCGCCACCATGGGTGCGGACAGGACCAGCGAGGCATTGTAGGCCCGCAGGGCATCGCGCGGATGCACCTTGAGGTGCAACTGGAAAGACGTGGTGACCGACTCCAGCATAACGCTCTTGTGGGCGGTCTTGAGGTGTTCGCGCCCGTGGATTTCGAGCACCAGCGGTTCGCCCCCGCGCAGCCGCAGCACCTGCTCATTGAGGGCTCGGTAACGCTTCATGTCCGACATATTGGCCTGGGTGAGCTCGGCCTCGCGCACGGTGGGCAGGATACCGATCATCATAAGGCGCGCATCCATCCCCGACGCCACCCGCCTGCAGCGCTCCCAGGTCGCACCCAGGCTGGCCTCGAAGCGACTGAGCGCCGAGCCCCACAGGTGCTGCGGATAGTCATTCAGTTCGACGTTGAAACGCGCCAGCTCGGGGACCACCATGGGGTTGTCGAGGCGCGCTAGGAATTGCTCATTGATGGCGGCTGGCCGCGCGTCAGCGTCAATCAACCAGGCCTCCAGTTCAAAGCCGCCCATACGCGCGCGCGGCGAGAAGATCCCCTCCCTGAACCACTCACCCAGCAGCGCGGTTTCTTCCTTCAGGGACTCGGCGTACGCCGCGAAGTCCTCCGGAGTAAAATGCGATTCGCTTATTTCCTGGCCCATATGCGCTTGGCGATCTGGTGCAGCGTCACTGCTGGTTGATGACAATCCGGTTGATGGCCTCCAGCCGTTGCGGTGTCCCGATATCGAACCAGGTGCCGGTGTAGTGCTCGCCGCCGACATGGCCGGCATCCATGGCCTTGCGCAACAGCGGCGCCAGCGGGAAGGCCCCCGGCGCGCACCCTGTAAACAGCTCCTTGCGGTAGACACCGATACCGCTGAAGGTCAGGCGGCCAGTCCCCTGCTGCGTGACCTGCCCGGCGCTCAGCGCAAAATCGCCCTCGACATGGTGTTCCGGATTATCGACCAGCACCAGGTGCGCCAGTCCGGCAGGGCTGGCAGGCAGGGTCTCGAAAGGAAAATCGGTCCAGATATCGGCGTTGACTACCAGAAAGGGCTCATTCCCGAGCAGTGGCAAGGCGTTATGGATACCGCCACCGGTCTCCAGGGCGTCCTCGGGTTCCGCGGAATAGTCGATCGCCACTCCGTAGGCACTGCCATCGCCGAGTGCCGCGATCAGCTGCCCGCCCAGGTGCGCATGATTGATCACCAGCTCCCGGATACCGGCCTGCGCCAGCCCGTGGATGTGGCGTTCGATAAGGGTCTGGCCACCAATGCGCAGCAAGGCCTTGGGGGTACGGTCTGTGAGGGGACGCATCCGCTCACCGCGTCCGGCGGCAAGGATCATGGCTTTCATTGACTGTTCCGATTGACGGTTCCTGAAACCCGGCGAGTGTTAGCTGCGTCACACCCGGCGCACTGTCAGCAAGTGTAACATTACCTTTATCCGGCGCCTGTACCACTATTATAATGCCGCCACGCACATCATTTCTCTCGGAAGGAAAACCAAACCATGAAATCTGCACAACTCATCAAACAATCAATCATCGCCACGCTGATGGCCGGGCTCATCGGCTGCACCACCATCAATCCCTACACCGGTGACCAGCAGGTCAGCAAGGCCACCAAGGGTGCCAGTATCGGCGCCGTCGCCGGAGCCGTGGTCGGCGCCATCAGCGGGGACGACTCCAAGGAACGCCGCAAGCGCGCCCTGATCGGCGCCGGTGTCGGCGCCCTGGCCGGTGGCGGCATCGGTTACTACATGGATGTCCAGGAGGCCAAGCTGCGCCAGCAGCTCGAGGGCACCGGTGTGGGCGTCACCCGTGTCGGTAATGAAATTATCCTGAACATGCCGGGCAACATCACCTTCGCGACCGACAGCGCCAACATCAACGCGAACTTCTATGATGTGCTCAACTCGGTGGGACTGGTATTGAAGGAATTCGAGAAGACCGTGATCATTGTGGCGGGACATACCGACAGCACCGGTGCGGACAGCTACAACCAGCAGCTCTCCGAACGCCGCGCCGGCAGCGTCGCACAGTACCTGCGCAGCCAGGGCATCTCCGACATGCGGGTCATCGTCGAGGGCTACGGCGAGTCACGCCCGATCGCCTCCAACGACACCGCACAGGGCCGCCAGATGAACCGCCGCGTCGAACTGACCCTGTCACCGATCACCCAGTAGGACACCGGCCGCAACAGCAGGGATTACCGGCAGGCGGGCACCTGTCCGCCATGCCGGTAATTCCTTTTATCAGACCTCAGGTCGGGTCAGGCCGCATGGCCGTAACCCGACAATGGCAACGTCGGATTACGCTATCGCTAATCCGCCCTACTGGAATGCGCGTGTGCGTCAGCCCGGCAGACGCGGCTAGTCGAGCCGGTCGATGACATCCTGCATGATGAATTCACCCAGCCCCGCCAGTTCATCGTAGCGCGCGGTGACATCGATCACGTACCCCAGCGTGCGCGGAATATCGGCAAGATAGCCGGGCTTGCCATCACGATGGTTGAGGCGGGCGAAGATTCCGGCGGCCTTTAGATGACGCTGCACACCCATCAGGTCAAACCAGCGCAGGAATTGCTTCGGGTCTTCATGCTCTATACGCAGGATGCCGGACTGCAGGGCCAATTCCTGATAACCCAGCGCCCAGTCCTCGACCTGTGCACGCGGCCAACTGATGTAACAGTCGCGCAGCAACGACACCAGATCATAGGTCACCGGACCGATCACGGCATCCTGAAAGTCCAGAATGCCCGGATTGTTCTGCCCGGTCACCATCAGGTTGCGCGAATGGTAATCGCGGTGCACACATACCTGTGGTTGAACGAGTGCATTTTCTGCAAGCACCTCGAAAACAGTGTCCAGCATCGCCACCTGCGCGCCGGTTAATGCAATACCCAGGTGCCTTTCGACCAGCCAGTCCCGGAACAGGGCCATTTCGATCATCAGCAGGTCTCGGTCATAGTCAGGCAGCACACCGCCCGCCGGTGTACAGGCCTGGATGGCCGCCAGTGCACCCAGGGCATCGCCATACAGGCGATCGGCACTCCCGGCGTTGAGGTCATCAAGGTAGAGCCGGTTACCCAGGTCCGACAGCAGGAGGAATCCCTGCTCGAGATCCATGTCGATGATCTCCGGTACATTCAGGCCGATATCGAAGAACAGGCGCGCCACCCGTATATAGGGTGCGCTGTCCTCCTTGTCCGGCGGCGCATCCATGACAATAAAACTGGCGCCCTCATGGGCGACCCTGAAATAACGCCTAAAACTGGCGTCGGCAGAGGCCGGCTTCAGGGTGTAATCCCTGAAGGTAAGCTCATCCTGTAGCCATTGCTTCAGGGCTTCGATCCGTTGGGGCACAGTCAAGAATCCATTGCTGAGTTCGGTGACAGAAACGCGCCATTATAGGCAGAGGCATCATCCCTGTGTACGGTCGCAACCCCTCCCCCCGCTCAATCAAGCCGACCTGCGACCGATACAGACAACACTTCACCCCGATAAATCCTCACCCGGTGGCGGGATGGGGCGAGTGGGCCGGCAATGTGGCGGTCGTAAAATGCCCTCATCCCAGGGCGCCAGTAAATTGACAGGATATCCGTGACAGGCTGCAAAAACAGACTTTTTACGAATCAAATTTTTGACATCATCATGGTGATGTTATTTTTTTATCCATATGTTTCATATAGATAAACCATATGGCAAGAAAATTGCTTTTATTATTACCAGAATCTAATACGCGAAATTCGAGGAGTGGAGTAACCCTGTGCGAGCCCTGCTAAAGAATGAGCTGGACGTGACCGGCGCCTCACCGTTGGCGGAAACCGACGTGGAGCAGTCCGGGACATGGGGCCGCCAGTCCACCTACCAGCAGATCAACCTCTACCAGCCGGTGTTCCGCCAGCAGCCCAAGATCTTTTCCGCCGTTACGCTGTTGCAGATCCTGGCGGCCGTCACGCTGCTGCTGATCGGCATCTATGTGCATGCCCAGATCAAGATCGGCGCCCTGCAGCGCACCGCGACCGCACTGGGCGAACAGCACGAGCAGCTTAAAGCAGAACTCATCGCACTGCAGGCGCCGGAGTCGACCCAGGCGGACCAGGACCTGGCGACCGAGATCGACGCCCTGCAGGAGGACGCCCTCGAATACCAGGAATTACTCGCCAGGATTGAGCAACTGGCCATCCGGCCCAATCCGGGTTTCGGGGCCTTCCTCGAGGTTTTGGCCCGCCACACCCTGCCGGGCCTGTGGCTGACCGGGATCGAACTACGGGAAGGCGGCGACGTGGAATTGCGCGGCACCGCCAGAGACCCGCGGCTGGTGCCCCGCTATCTGCAACAGTTACCTGACGCACCCCGCTTCAAGGCATTGCGCCTGGGATCGGTGAACATCACCCGGCGCAAGTCCGACAAGCCGGAAATCGATTTTGTACTGGACAGTTCTGATTCAGGCTGGGGGCAGCAATGAAAGAACAGCTGAACCAGCTCGCCGCCCGCATCGACGCCCTGCACCTGCGCGAACGCGCCCTGCTGTTGCTTGCCGGAATCGCCATCGTCTTCGTGCTGGTCGACACCCTCGGCCTGCAACCAACGTACCGGCAGCAGGAAAAAAGCCTGCAGGAAATCGACGACTGGGAACAACAACTCACCACCCTGAGCGCAGGCTCGCAGCTACTGTCCGTCCCGGGAGGCAACACCGCACGGCAGGACTATGCGCAGGAGCGTACCCGGTTGCAGGCGGAGATCTCCGAACTCGAGGAACAGCTGCAGGGCCAACTCGGCGTGCTGTTGCAGCCCGAGCAGGCGACCCGGGTACTCGAGCAGGTCCTGGGCCCGGACCAGGAATTGAAACTGATCCGGGTGGATGCCGTCGGCCGTCCACTGAAGGCAACGGCACAACAGGATGACAGCGACGACACAGACGCAGGGATCGGGCGCTACGAATTGCGGCTGCAACTGGAAGGCGGCTATCTCGCCACACTCCGGTACCTGCGGGCACTCGAGGCCCTGCCCTGGCAGTTCTTCTGGGAAGAGCTGAATTTCGAGGTGTCGGAGCACCCGGTCGCACAGGTGACACTCGATATCTACACCCTGGGATTCCTGGAAGGATGACGGCGCGATGAACAAACTGCTTACAACAGTGATTGTCGCAGTACCGGGGATAATCAGCCTGGTGCCACCGCTACAGGCTGCTGCACTGCAGGACCCGACACGGCCGACCCAGACGGCGCTTTACCTGTCGCCTTCAGCCCCTCTCGCCAGCGCCGATAAATGGACCTTGAACTCCACACTGGTTGCTAACGACCGGCGTGTTGCGGTGATCAACGGTAACCACGTGAGCGAGGGCGAGTCGATAGGCGGGGCGCGAGTACTCAAGATCCGCAAAACCGATGTCCTGATCCAGGCACCCGGACGCCGGATCACCCTGCAACTGATCCCAGACACCTTGAAAATGAGACCATGAACAGCAGCACATCCAATAAAATTCGTCTGGTGTTGCCGCTGCTGAGCCTGCTGCTGGCGGGCTGTCAGACCGTGCCGATGGAGAACCGGCAGAACCTGAACTCGATCACCGCGGCACTGGAGGAAGGCAGCCGGCCGTATGAACCCGTCGCAAGCACAGCTCCGCCACCGGAGGTCGCCAGGGCTCTGCTGCCCCCGATCAAGGTCAATATCCAGGAAATCGTCGACAGCACCGAGCCGCGCTTCGATATCTCCGTCAATGCCGCCTCCGTGCACCAGTTTTTCATGAGCCTGGTGAAGGGCACAGACAAGAACATGGTCGTGCACCCGGATGTCAACGGTGAGATCTCACTGAGCATGAACAACGTCACCATCGAAGAGATCCTGATGACGGTGCGCGACGTGTACGGTTTCGAATTCCGTCGCCACAACAATACCTACCAGGTTTTCCCCGGCAGAATGCGCACCCGCATATTCAACATCGACTACCTCGATGTGCAGCGTTCGGGCAGCTCGCACACCAGCGTCAGCTCAGGGCAGCTGAGCAATGCCGGCAACGGCACTGGCGGCTCCTCCGGGTCCGGCAACCAGGCGGGCGGTGACAACAGTGCCGGCGGCGGCAATACCTCCGGCAGCGTGGTGAGGACCGACTCCGAATCGGATTTCTGGAAGGGCATTCGGCAATCGCTCGACGTGATCGTGGGCAACGAGGATGGCCGCAAGGTGGTACTGCACCCGCAGTCCGGTGCCATCATCGTCCATGCCTTGCCGGGCGAACTGCGCGAGGTCGAGGAGTTCCTGGCGACTATCGAGGAATCCGTGCACCGCTTGGTCATCCTGGAAGCCAAGATCATCGAGGTCACCCTGAATGACAACTTCCAGTCCGGTATCAATTGGGCGGCATTGATCGAGGCGGGGTCGGACAAATCATTCCTGCTGGGACAGACCGGCGGCGGCACCATCCTCGATGCCGGCGTCTCCGAGTTTGCCGGCGCAATTATCCCCCTCGACGGCAGCCAGGCCACCGGGCTCGATACCTCCGCATTCGGCGGCATGTTCTCGATCAATGCCAATCTCAAGGACTTCAACGGCTTTATCGAGCTGCTGGAGACCCAGGGCGAGGTACAGGTGCTGTCCAGCCCGCGGGTGTCCACGGTCAATAACCAGAAGGCGGTCATCAAGGTCGGTCAGGATGAATACTTCGTCACCAACGTGGAAACCGATACCGAGATCGGCAACTCGGGCGACGGCAACACCAATGTGGACGTGGAACTGACACCGTTCTTTTCCGGTGTCGCCCTGGACGTCACCCCGCAAATCGCACAGGACAACAGCGTCATCCTCCATGTTCACCCGACGGTCAGCGAGGTGACCGAGAAGGTCAAGAACATCACGGTCTCCAGCAGCACCGACTTGTCGGTGCCGCTGGCCCTGAGCACCATCCGCGAGTCCGACACCATCATCCGCGCCACCAACGGCCAGATGGTCATCATCGGCGGCCTGATGAAGGACGCGTCACGCAACCAGCAGGCACAGACACCGGGTCTGGGTGACGTACCCGGGATCGGTTCCCTGTTCCGCCACAATCGCCAGGTGTCCAGCAAGAGTGAGCTGGTGATATTGCTGCGACCGGTGGTAATCAACGCCAACGAGGGCTGGAGCAATGACCTGAACGAGACGGCCCGGCGCTACCAGAACCTGCGCGCACCCAGGGTGCCGCTGTCACCTTAACGAGGAGCAATGCCATGTACCTGGAGCACTTTGGACTGGAACAGCATCCCTTCAGTATCACTCCGGATACCGAGTTCTTTGTCAATCAGGGCAGCCACCGGGAGGCGCTGAATGTGTTGCTGGTTGCGCTGCGCTCCGGAGAGGGTTTCATCAAGGTCACCGGCGAGGTGGGCACCGGCAAGTCACTGCTGTGCCGGGAACTGCTGAACACCCTGGACGAGGAATTCGTCACGGCCTATATACCCAACCCGTGTCTCAACCCCACGGCGCTGCGCATGGCACTGGCGGAGGAACTGGGTATCCGGTTCGCGCGCAACATCGGCCAGCACCGCCTGTTGCAGCTGATCTCCGAGCGTCTGATCGAGATCAGCGCGACCGGCAAACGCGTGGCCGTGCTGATCGACGAGGCCCAGACCCTGCCCGACCAGAGCCTGGAGGCCCTGCGTCTGCTCAGCAACCTGGAAACGGAAAAGAACAAGCTGTTGCAGGTGGTCCTGTTTGGCCAGCCGGAACTCGACCAGCGCCTGGAACAGGAACATCTGCGCCAGCTCAAGCAGCGCATCACCTTCAGCCACCGGATCAAGCCACTGGACCGCGAGGCGCTGGGTCTCTATCTCAATCACCGCCTGGTGGTGGCCGGCTACACGGGCGAGCCGCTGTTCACCAACATGGCGCTGGCATCACTGCAGCGCAACAGCCGTGGTATTCCACGCCTGGTCAACGTCCTCAGCCACAAGGCACTGATGTCCGCCTTTGGGCGCGGTGAACACCTGGTCTGCGCACACCACGTGCGGCGTGCCGCCAGCGACACCGAGGACACCCGGATCCTGTGTCCGCACCGCTACGAGCTGGTCACCAGCCTGTTCAGCATGCTGACCCTTATCGGCGGCCGGCTGCACGGATGGTACTGAACGGTTTACCCGACATGAGCCTGATCAATCAAATGCTGAAGGACCTGGAGGAGCGCCAGGCCGCCCCGGCCGCGGCATTTGAGGCCACCCTGCAGACACCGGTCGTGATGGCAGCGCCCGGTCGCGGCGACCGGCGCAAGCTGAGATACGCCCTGTCGGCAGGCGCCGGCGTGGGTATTGCGCTGCTGGCATGGCAGTGGCTGGCAGCTGAGCCCGACAGCCCCGCAGTCAGTGCGCCAACACCCGTGAGCCCTGTCAGCGATAGCGGCGACTTCGGGCAACCGGTGACCGCACAGGTCGCCACAACGGATAGCGCCATGCCAGTGGAGCTGCCCGCCGTGGCCGCAGCAGCAGAACCGACCCCGATGGACGAATCTCAACCGGTTGCACAACTCAAACCGCAGGCAGAATCGCTGCCGCTCGCGCCGGCAGCAGGCGTCGCCGCACAGGCACCGGTCACCCCGGAACCTGTGGCCACTGCCGCGCCGGAGAGCGCAAGCACCAGAGCGTCAAACCCGACACCGGTCACCCGGGCGCAAGCTGCGGAGCCAGCACCGGTGCAGGCACCACCGCGCCCTTCCGGTCCGCGGCATATCAAGATCACCGAACGCCCGCTGACAAACGCGCAGCAGGTACAACGTCACTACGCCGAGGCCATCAAGGCCCTGCGCGCCGGCGACACCGGCACCAGTCAGCAGCAACTCAAGCAGGCTCTGGCACTCGATCCTGGCCACCACCCGGCACGCCTGGTACTCGCCAGCCTGTATATCAACCAGCAGCGCAAGCAGCAGGCCGAGGACCTGCTCGCGGAGGGGCTGGCACTGGACCCGACGCATGCACCCTTTGCCAAACTGCGTGCGCAGCTGCTGGTCGAACAGGCGCGCGAGCAGGAGGCGATCCAGGCCCTGCTGTCTGCACTGCCGGGTGCCGGACAGGACGCCGAATACCATGCCCTGCTGGCCGGACTCTATCAGCGCAACGATGAGCCAGTGCAGGCCGCAGGTCATTACCGGACCGCACTGCAATTCTCTCCCGGCCACGGTGAGTGGTGGTTGGGCCTGGGCCTGTCTCTGGAGCAGGCCGGCAACGACACGGAGGCACACGCCGCCTACGAGCAGGCATTGAAACTGCCGTTGAATGCGGCGCTGCAGAACTATGCAGGGACCCGCATGAAGCGGCTGTCCCGCAACCCGGAGCATGAGCAATGAATCCCGTAGCTAACGGGATAACCGGGGGGCTGGACCGATGACGGCACCAATGCGGCGCATGAAGGTCCGGCTGGGCGACCTGCTGGTCGACAAGAAACTGATCTCGGAGGCGCAGTTGCAGGAGGCGCTCGCCGAACAAAAACGCACCGGCCGCAAGATCGGCCAGGTACTGACCGAGAATGGCTATATCCAGGAGGAGGTCATGCTGCAGACCCTGTCTGCACAGCTCAAGGTCCCGTACGTCGATATCTCCACCTTTGAACTGAGCCCCGAGCTGGTACAGCGGCTGCCGGAGACCGCGGCGCGGCGCTACCGCGCGCTGGTACTCAAGGAAACACCCGACGGCCTGCTGGTGGCGATGGGAGATCCCACCGACATCTTCGGCTATGACGAAATCGCGCACATCCTGAAACACCCCGTGCTGCCGGCCATCGCCAAGGAAAGCGACCTGCTGCAGAACATCGACCGCATGTACCAGCAGGGTGACCAGATCCAGACACTGGCCAGCGAAATCGGCCGTGAAATATCCGACAATACCTTCGACCTGGAAAAGCTCATCGCGATCAGCGACCAGAGCGATGCGCCGGTGGTGCGCCTGATCCAGACGGTGTTCGAAAGCGCCGTCAGCGCCAATGCGTCCGATATCCACATCGAGCCGGACGAGGACAGCCTGCGTATCCGGCGCCGCATCGACGGGGTGCTGCATGAACAGATCGTCAATGACAGGCGCATCACCAACGCCATGGTCTCACGCCTCAAGCTGATGGCCGAGGCCGACATCTCAGAACGACGCCTGCCGCAGGACGGACGTTTCAGCATCAACGTGAAGAACAAACGCATCGATGTGCGCCTCTCCACCATCAACACCCAGCACGGCGAGTCCGTGGTCATGCGCCTGCTCGATCACGGCAGCGCCGTGCGCCAGCTTGACCAGCTGGGCATGCCGGACGAGTTGCTCTCGAGCTTCCGCCGGATCATTCACAAGCCGCATGGCCTGATTCTGGTCACCGGTCCCACCGGCAGCGGCAAGACCACCACCCTGTATGCTGCGCTGAATGAGCTCAACCAGCCGCAAAAGAAGATCATCACCATCGAGGACCCGGTCGAGTACCGCCTGGCGCGCCTCAACCAGGTTCAGGTCAACAACAAGATCGGCCTGAGCTTCGCGCGCGTGCTGCGCACCTCGCTGCGGCTCGATCCGGACATCATCCTGATCGGCGAGATGCGCGACCAGGAGACCGGCGAGATCGGGCTGCGCGCCGCGTTGACCGGCCACCTGGTGATGTCCACGCTGCACACCAATGACGCCATCAGCAGCGCCACCCGGCTGATCGAGATGGGCCTGGAGGGCTACCTGGTCGCCTCCTCGGTACAGGCGATCCTCGCCCAGCGCCTGATCCGCCGCGTCTGCCCGAACTGCAGCCGCGCGGCCCCGCCGGACTCCAACGAACTGGCCTGGCTGCACAGCCACTCCGTCGAGTCACCGGACACGCATGATATCCGCCGGGGCAGCGGCTGCAACAACTGCAACCACACGGGCTATCAGGGCCGCATCGGCGTGTACGAACTGCTGGTCATGGAGGAGGACCTGGCCGAGGCCCTGCGCCACAATGACCCGCAGGCCTTCCAGACTGCCGCCCGCAACCAGCCGGGTTACCGACCGCTGGTCCTCAACGCACTGGAGTATGCCTGCCAGGGAATCACCACCATCGGCGAGGTCATGCGCCTCAGCGGCTGGGTGGAATAGGCCATGCCGGTCTTCAAGTACAAGGCCCGCAGCACCCACGGCGAGGCCATCACAGGCACCCTCGAGGCGGTCAGCAGCGACGCCGCCGCGGCCCGCCTGGTGGAAAGCGGCCTGACCCCCATCGATATTCATGCGTTGATCGAAAGGCACGCCATCGCCGGCAGGCTGCAGAAGCTGTTCGAGCCGAAGATCGAAAGCGTCGACCTGATCCAGTTCAGCCGCCAGATGCACAGCCTGCTGCGCGCCGGTGTGCCGATCCTCACGGCCATCTCGGGCATGGCGGCCAACTGCGGTAACCGCACCCTGGCCGCGGTCCTGGCCAAGGTCATGCAAAGCCTGGAATCCGGCCGCACCCTGTCGGACTCGCTCAGCGTGCACCCCGAGGTGTTCTCGGTCTTCTATGTCAGCCTGGTGCGGGTCGGCGAGACCAGCGGACAGCTGGTGGAGATCTTCCGGCAACTCGCCTTTTACCTGGAACGCGAAAAGAAAACCCGTGACCAGGTCAAGGCCGCCGTCCGCTATCCCAGTTTCGTCATCCTGGCCATTCTCATCGCCGTCGCCATTATCAGTATCTGGGTGATCCCGGCCTTCTCCGGGATCTTCGGGCGCTTTGATGCCGAACTGCCGCTGCAGACCCGCATGATCATCGGCTTCTCCAGCTTCGTCAACGAACAATGGCCCTGGCTGCTGGTGGCGGCGGCCGCCCTCTTCGCCGGGGCGCGCCTGTATGTCAATTCCGAGGCCGGCGGTTACCACTGGCACCGGCTCAAATTGCGCCTGCCACTGGCCGGCACTGTCATCTACCAGGCGGCGCTGGCGCGCTTCGGCAGCCTGTTCGCACTGGCCTTTCAGGCGGGTATCCCGCTGATCACCGCGCTGACCGTGGTCGCGCGCGCACTCGACAACCGCTACATGGAAGACCGCATCCTGGGCATGCGCGAAGGCATTCAACAGGGCAAATCCCTGAGCCTGACGGCCGCCAACAGCGGCATCTTCGACCCCCTGGTGTTGCAGATGATCGCGGTCGGCGAGGAATCGGGGACCATCAGCGAATTGTTGCAGGAGGTCGCCGTCTACTACGACCAGGAGGTCGACTACGCCATCGTCAAGCTGGGCAGCGCCATCGAGCCGGTTCTCAGCGTTGTTATCGGGGTCCTGGTGCTGATCCTGGCCATGGGTGTTTTCCTGCCCATGTGGGACCTGGCGTCCGCCGTCCTACACTAACCGATGTAGACACAATTTAGATTAGGGAACCTCTGATTTATTGATGCATCACGTCATTAGAAGGTGAGACCGGGAACCGGTCGAGAAGCTGGCCTGGGCCATGCCGGGAGCGGCCAGCGAAGCAATCCTTGTCACGAGGACGCCTGCGGCGGATTGCCTCGTCCCGCCACGGCCTGCGGCCTCGCGCTCCTCGCAATGTCGAATTGATCAGACCTTCCTTAATAATCATATAGTTGAGCAGATAAATTCCGCAGGTCATCTGTGTATTTATTTTCTGTTTTTTTATTAAAGAGATGTCTATCGCGGCCGAAATATAAAACAGGTATTGGTGTGGTCACGGTATTGAATGATACGCACCGGACCGAATGATCCTAGCGGGTTCACTTGTTCACAATTAAATTTCAGGAGTCAGACATGAGCAAACAAAAGGGTTTTACATTAATCGAACTGGTCATCGTCATCGCGGTGCTCGGCATCCTGGCGGCCATCGCCATTCCCAAGTTCATCGATCTGGAAGCGGATGCACTGTCTGCCTCGCAGAAGGGCATGAGCGGAGCGGTCAAGAGCGCCCATGCCATCGCGATCGCCGATATGAAGAGGTTCCCGACCGTCTCCGAACTGGCTGGCTATGTCAACGGTGAGGGTGTGGCCGCGGCCGGTGACGATACCGGTATCAATGTGGTCATCGACGGTGGCACCCACAAGGTACTGACCTACTCCGACACAAACTGCGTCACGCCAACGGCTGTAGCCGTCCCACCCCCCGGTGGTAGCGGTGTAGAGAATGTTGTCCAGTGCGTGGGGAACATCTAGTAGCATTCTCTACGGGCTGGATCTGACAGTCATCAAGGGCGGGCCTCGGCCCGCCCTTTTTACATCTGCAGACCGGTAAAGGCGACCGCATGCAAAGACAGCCAGGTATAATATTCAGTCCGGGCTTTACCCTGATCGAACTGCTCCTGGTGCTGGTCATCCTGGGTGCCCTGTCCGCCTACGCCCTGCCACGCTGGGAGCCCACCGACACCACAGTGGCCGCCCAGGCCGACCGGCTGGCACGCGACCTGCGCCACGCCCAGGCGCTGGCGATGAACCAGGGCCGCACCCTGCGTTTCGATGTCCAGCCGCCTGCCGCCTACCGTGTCACCGACGGCAGCGGTACGACCGTCACCGATCCCGCCGACCAGCAGGCCTTCCAGGTCAGCCTGGACGACAACGTCACCCTGGCCGGCAGCGACACCGAATTCGACAGCCTGGGCAGGCCCGTCAGCGCCGGCACCTTGCTGGCGGCAGACCGCAGTTTCACCCTGAACGGCAACGCCGCAACGGCCACGGTCACGCTCAGTGCCGTGACCGGGTTTGTCGCCATCATCCTCGGGCAGTTCAGCCAGGCCGGGCAGAGCCTGCTGCTGGACGAGGAAATCCAGACCGCCGGGCAGCTGGCGCAGGAACGCACCGAGGCACTGCTGGCTGTGCGCCGCGACCCCGGGCAAGGGTACGCGGCCATCCCGGTTGGCACGACCAATGAAGTCTTGACCGGCAACTATGCCGGCTATACCCGCACGGTGACCGTCAACGAACCCCCTGTCGGCACGGGCTGCGCCGTGGGCGCGACCTGCAAGGAAGTACTGATCAGCGTGGCCCGTGGCGGCGACCCGCGCGCCGGGCTCACCCTGATGCTGGTGGACTACTGATGACCGGGCGGACACCACAAGCCGGCTTCACCCTGATCGAGATCATCATCGCGATCGTTATACTCGGTCTGTTGGGCGCGGCCGCCGGCTACGGCCTGCAGAACGGTGCGTTGGCCTTCGTCAATACCGCCGACACCGTACACACCCTAAGCAAGTTGCGCCCGGCCAGTGAACGCCTGACGCGCGAGATCCGCGAGATCCGCCGCGATCCGCTCACGCCGGCGCTCTATGACATCGCCGCCATGAACGCGACCACCCTCAGCTATACCAAGGCCGACGGTACTAGCGTTACCCTCAACAGCGCGCCGCCCCGGGTCACACTGGCCTATTCGGACCCGGCCGGGACCCACACCCTCACCGACCAGGTCAACAGCCTGACATTCGCCTACTACCAGAGTGATGGCGTGACCCCGGCCACCGGTAGCGGCGATGTCGTCTTTGTCGAATTCGAACTGGTACTGACCCATAACGGGAACGACTACCCGCAGCGTGCGCGGGTGGCCCTGAGGAACCAGCCATGAGGCCGGCAGCGTATCAGCAACAACGCGGCGCCGTGACCCTGATCGGTGCCCTGTTTCTCATCGTGGTTGTGGTCGGCCTGCTGGGCATCGTACAGCGCATGGCGGCCAGCGACATCAGCGACACCGGCCTGCACAACGACGGCATCGAGGCGCTGTTTCTGGCGGAGGCCGGACTGGAGCGTGCGGCCGGGCGCTATGCCGGCGGAATCCCCTGCGCCGGACTCGCGGGCGACACCGACACCGTCGGCCGTGGCGACTTCCTCGTCGTTTCATCCAGCATGATCGGCACGCTCTGCCAGGTCCGGGTCGAGGGCCGCGTCACCAGTACCACGGTTGATAATACGGCCCGCCGCACCGTGGAGGGTGCGTTTTCCAAGTCCGGCTTCAGCGGCTGGGCCGTCGGAGACACCGCGGGGGGTGTCGCGGTGCTGCTGGCCTGGGACGGCAGCAGCTGGATCCTGCCGGGACCGTATCCCGCGGTCCCGCCGGCCAATCTGAACGACGTCTTCTGTATCACCGGCAGTGATTGTTGGGCGGTCGGTGATAGTTTCGATGGCGCGGCCAATATCAACCATTGGGATGGAACCACCTGGAGCAACATCGACACAACCGCCCTGCCCGACAAACACCTGAACAGTGTGTACTGCGTAGCCAGCGATGACTGCTGGGCCGTGGGCCAGAAAGATGGCAAAAAGGCCAACACCAACCATTGGGATGGAATCGCCTGGAGCAACATCGCCGCGCCCGACCTGTTCGCAAAGGACCTGAACGATGTCTACTGCGTGGCCAGCGATGACTGCTGGACCGTCGGCAAAAGCAACGGCAAGAAGTCAGCCAACATCAATCACTGGGATGACAGCGCCTGGAGCAATATTGCCGTGCCCGACGTACCCGCAAAGGACCTGAACAGTGTCTACTGCGTGGCCAGCGATGACTGCTGGGCCGTTGGCAAAAAATCGGGCAGCGAGAACATCAACTATTGGAATGGCGGTAGTTGGGACCGCGACGGCCCTTACGCCGGGATCGCCAATGAAGACCTGAATGCCGTCTACATGGTCAGCGCCACCGAGGGATTTATCACCGGCAAGAACGGGGTGCTTGCCGGCTGGGACGGCAGCAGCTGGGATGGCCTGCCGTCCCCCACGGGCACCACCGTGAACTCGGTCTCGGTGATCCCGGGTGGTGGTGGCGGCGGCGGGGTGAAACTGGTGCAATGGACCGAGGTCATTCAGTGAAACAGCGTATAATGCCGGCTGGTTGTCGATCCGCGAAGGCGGCAAACACAGGAAGAGACCATGTTCGCGCTCGGTAAACGCAAGAAATCAAACAGCCTTATCGGTATCGTCCCCGGCCCGGAGGGCATCGCCCTTGCTAGCGTGCAGCGCGGCACTAACGGGCAATTCGTCCTGGAGTCATGCAACTTCACGGCACTGCCGAACCAGACGGAGCAGAGCGACATCGATCTCGGAAAGCTGCTGAAGGTTCATGGCCTGGATAAACAGGCATGCGCTACCATACTGCCCGTCGGCAATTACAAGCTGCTCGCCATCGATGCGCCCGAGGTACCGCCCACCGAATTGCGTGCCGCCATCCGCTGGCGCGTGCACGACATGATCGACTTTCACATCGATGACGCGGTCATCGATGTGTTTGACATCCCCCCGGCCGGTCCGGCGGATAACCTGAAGAAACTCTACGTGGCCGTCGCCCGTTCGACGGACGTAAGGCAGCATATCGACCGGATTGAACAGGCGGGCGTCAACCTTGAGATCATTGACATTCCGGAATTGGCCATCCGCAACATTGCGGCCTGCCTGCCCGAGGATGAACAGGGCATGGCGATGATCTATTTCGAATCCGACCTGTGCCTGATGACGATCACCCACCAGTCCTGCCTGTACCTGACGCGTAACCTGGATATCGGTTACCGGCAGCTGCTGGACACGGCAACCGATCCGCAACCGTTGCTGGACCGCCTGGCGCTTGAAATCCAGCGCTCACTCGACTATTACGAACACCACTTCCATCAACCGCCCATCAGGCACCTGGGCATCCTGCCGGTCCCGGTGCCGGCCTTCGGTTTGATCGATGTCCTGCAGAACAGCCTCGGGCTGGCCACCCGCACGATTGAAATGGGCGACGTCCTCGAGACCCGGATCGCGCTCGATGACATGGCCACGGCCCATTGTATTCTGGCCGTCGGTGCGGCCTTGCGCCGGGATTCACGCACTCTCTGACGCGCCCTTCCGGATCATGCTGTACGGGTCCGGGTACTAGCCCGCATTTTTCACCGGGATAGGCAAGGCAAAACATTCTGTCTTGTTCCTTATCTTCATTCTGTTCTTTTCATCAGTGCCTTATGAGAATACACCGCCGCCCGGTGAGAAATGCGGGCTAGTCCTCATCTTGCAGCACACTGCCTGACCAGGCCTGCAGCCGTTGCCGGGTGGCTGCGCGCATATCATCGGCAATCAGGTAGAAACACGGTATGGCGACCAGTATTACGGCCGTGGCGAACAGCAACCCGAAGCCGAGGCTCACGGCCATCGGTGACAGAAACGCCGTCTGGCCGGTGGCAAAAAAGATCAGCGGCGAGATGCCCAGGAAGGTGGTGATACTGGTCAACAGGATCGGACGGGCGCGCACCCTGCCGGCCTCGACAAGTGCGTCGATACGGTCCAGCCCCTCGCGGCGCATGCGCTCGGCGAAGTTGACCAGGATCAGCGAGTCATTCACCACGATACCGGTCAGGGCAAGAAACCCGATCATGGACAGAAACTGCAGGTTGTAACCGAACAGGATATGCCCGAAGACCACACCGATGAAGCCGAAGGGAATGGCGAACATCACCACCAGCGGGTCCAGTAGCGAGCGAAACAGGGTAGCCAGTATAAAGAAGATAATCACCCCGGCGATCAGCAGGGCATCGCGCATCCCCTCGAAGGACTCCGAGGCCTCCTTCTTCTCGCCCAGGAACAGCAGGGCATAGCCGGGCAGGCGCCGCTCCAGATCGCTGAATTCGGCGCCCACCTGCTCGGTCACCTCGAGCGGAGTGGTCGCCTGGTCGTCCACCTCGGCCGTCACCAGCCCGAGCCGCAGGGTATCCCGGCGGCTGATGGTATTCATGCCGCGCCCTGCCCTGATATCGGCCACATCGCCGAGATAGACCAGGCGCCCGTCATCCAGCGTGATCGGCAGGTTTTCCAGGTCACTGGTCCGGCGGATTGCCTCCGGGTAGATCACGCGCACCGGTATACGCTTGTCACCGTAGGTGACATGCACCGCCTCGATGCCGAGAAAACCGGTCCGGACCGCGTCGGCAAGATCGCTTTGCGTCAGGCCGAGTTCTCGGCCACGCGCATTCAGGCTGTACTGGTATTCCAGCTTGCCAGCCTCGAGATTCTGGCGCACGTCGTGGACCCCGGGCAGGCGTTGCAGATAATTGACGATTTCACCGGCCTGGTCACGCAGGACATTCACATCCGGGCCGGTCACCCCGACCTCGATGTCCGCACCGGCCGGACCACCCTGCGGCCGCTGGACAGCCACCCGCTGGATACCGGCGATGCCCTGGAACCGGTCACGCAATTCATTGATGATCTCCTCGGTCGGCCGGGTACGGGTCCCCTCCCACCTGAACTTCAGGCTGACCAGCGGGGTAATGAAGCGCTCGATGAAGCCCTCGGGCCGCCGTTTCTTCAGGTCGACGACCAGTTGGATATAGTGACTGCCAAACTGGAATCGGTTGAAGTCGATGAAGGTCACGCCCACGTTCGTCAGCAGGGTATCGAGATCGTCCTCGCCCAATGAGCCCAGCACCACCTGCTCCATCTGCGCGGCGAGATTTGCCGTATCCTCCAGGCTGTAGGTGTTGGGCGCCTCGGCATTGATAAAGAACTGGCCGATATCGACATCGTCGAACAGCTGGAACGGTATGCGCGTCAGCGCAAACACCAGGGTCACCGCCAGGATACCGATGGCCAGCAGCGCCACAAAGTAGCGGTTGCACAACGACCAGCGCAACAACCCGACATAACGCGCCAGCAGCGCACCCCAGTCAATACGGCTGTTGCGCTTCCTGTCCTTGTGGACATGCAGCAGTTCCGCGGCGTGGGATGGCAACACCCCGAATGCCTCCCACAGCGACCCGAGTAGTGCCGCACTGACCACCACCGGGATGACCGCGATAAAGGCACCCATCGTGCCCTGGATCGCGAACATGGGCATGAAGGCCGCGACTGTTGTCGCCGTACTGGCGACGACCGGCCACAAGACCTCGCGCGCGCCGACGCGCGCCGCCTCAGCTGCCGGCTTGCCCAGCTCCATGTGCCGGTACATGTTTTCGGTAACGATGATGGCATCATCGACAATCAGGCCGAGCGCAATCAGGAAAGCGAACAGCGAGACCATGTTGATGGTGTAGCCCAGGTAGTTGATCGCCGCAACGGCCACCAGGAAGGACACCGGGATGCCCATGGCGGTGATCAGGGCCACCCGGAAATTGAGAAACAGGTAGAGCGAAAACAGCACCAGCACCAGCCCCACCAGGCCGGATGACTTGACGGTATTGAGACGTGTCCTGACGTAGACCGACAGGTCGCTGAACAGGCCGACCTGGATACTGGACGGCAGTTCGGACTTCAACTCGTCGGCAAAGGCACGCACCGCATCCGAAACGTCAATGGTCGAGGCATCCCGGGTCTTGGTCACTGTGAGATTGACCGAGGGCACGCCATTGAAACGACCCAGTGTCCGGGCCTCCTCCAGGCGCAGTTCAATCTGCGCCACCTCCCCGAGTTCAAGCACCCCGCCCGAGGCGTTGCCGCGTACCACGATACCCGCGATCTGCTCCGGGTCAGGCGCCACGCCCCTGCCGCGCAGCAGAATATCGCCCTCCTGCGCCTTCAGGGAACCGCCCGGCAGGTCGCGCAGGTTGGCGCGTACCGCCGCCATGACCTGTCCCAGCGACACCTTGCGCGCCGCCAGATTGAAGGGGTCGACCTCGACCCAGATTTCCCACTCGCGGTCACCCGCCACACCCACACTGGAGACACCCGGTATCTGCAGCATGCGTTGTTTGATGGTGTCGGCCTGGTCATAGAGATAGCCACGCGCGACGTCCCCGTAGAGGGTCATACTGATCACCGGGAAGCGTGTCTTCATGCGGACCAGCTCGGGCTCTTCGGCCTCCTCCGGCAGGTCGGTGACCTGGTCCAGGGCGGTCTGCGCGTCGCGCATGAACTGGTCGACATCGGTGCCCGATTTGAGCTTGATGAGGGTCGACGACATCCCCTCGTTACTGGTCGAGGTGATCACGTCGATATCCGCCATGCCGTCGAATTCCTCCTCGACGGGCAGGGTGACCTGGCTTTCGACCTCCTCAGGCGAGGCACCCTCGAACTCGGCAGTGATAAGTACAGAATCGAGCTCGACAACCGGAAACATTTCCTGCGGCATTGCGCGCCAGGAAAGGACCCCGAGGATGACCACGATCCCGAGCAGCAGGTTGGTGACCAGGGGATTGGCGATGGCAAAGCGGATCAGTGACATTGAAGCGGAACCGGGCCGAACCTACTGCTCACCGAGGATGTGCGCCGGCTGGCCATCACTGTAGGCCGCCACACCACTCACCACCACACGATCGCCGACGGCCAGACCGCTGCGGATCACCTGCAGATCATCGACCCGAGGTCCGGTCCTGACCTCGATACGCGCCAGCACATCATCGACAACCTTGAACACATAGGCCCTGCCCTGATCCAGCAACACCGCCGTCAGGGGAACAGCGATCACGTCTTCCAATGGATGCAGGGGCAACTCCACGCGCGCCAGCATGCCGGGCCGGGCCTCGTCACCCGGCACCCGCACGCGCACGGCGTGGGTGAACGTCGCCGGATCGGGATCCAGCTGGAGCGCGACGATGTGCCCCTCCAGGTGCAGTTCATCAGCAGTGACGGTCACGCGCTGCCCCTGCATCAGGGCCTGTACCAGTTCACCGCGCACCTCGACATAGAGGTCGAGTTCCGTGGTATCGATCAATTCGACAACCGGCTGGCTCGGCGTCACATAGTCGCCGACCTGCACCCGCACGGCGTTCACGGCACCGGCAAACGGTGCCTTCAGGCCGGTACGCAGCACGTCACGTGCGGCCCGGTTGTGTTCCGTCTCCAGCAGTCCCAGCCGGGACTCAGCCGTACCGGTACTGGCCCTGAGTTGCGCCACGTCCGATTCCAGCTGCAGTTGTTTGATACGGGCCTCGTCGAGGCGCGACTGCGAAATCAGCGAGTCCTTGCCGAGTTTATCCAGGCGCGCGACCTCTGCCTTCTGCAAGGCCAGGTTGCGCCTGGCCAATGCGAGCAATTCCCGGTCACGGCGGATATTGCTCGCCTCGAGTGCGAGTTGCACCTCGGCCGTGGCCAGTGCATCCCGGTAGTCGTCCGCCACCAGTGTCAGCAATACGGCACCCGTATCGACCCGTTGGCCTGGCTCTACCTGGCGCTCACTGACCTGTCCGCTGAGCTCGAAGTGCAGCGCGCTCTTGCGCATCGGCTCGAGACGTCCGCTCACGCTCTCCTGCGGCAGCAGTTTGTGGGTCTGCACCGGGGTCACGATGACATTCGAGATCGCCGCCTCGGCCAACTCGGGCGTGCGGTCCGGACGCGTCAGGATCAACAGTAGTACGCTCAGGGCCACCAGCGCAATCACCACCAGGGAGCGCAGACGTTTGCCCATATTCCTTGTAGTTAGCGATAACACATTGATTACAAAATATTTGAATAGAAAGCCATTCTATGCGATTTTACTCTACGCCCGCCAGCCGCGTGAGCGGCCGGATACCCGCTGGAAACGCCGGGATCATCCGCTACGGACACGGACATACTGCCACTATCCCGGACGCCTGAATGAGCTATCGCATTCCCTTGTTGATGAGCGCATGCCTGCTGCTGTCTGCCGGCGCGACGCACGCCGGCGTCTTGCCATGGGCATGTCAGGCGACCGCGGACGATGACTGGGATTGTCTGGCCGGGGAGTTGCCCGGAGCGGGCTTGCTGGCCGCAACCGAAAATCCCGTGATGCCCGACCCGGTGGACACGGCGGAGACCGAACCGGGGCCGGCAAGCGTGACGCCTGCCAGTACCACCCGGACCGGAGCCCGGACCGGCGTAAACGAAGATCGCTGGCGGCGCTGCCCGCCGCCTGCGGAGGCCCCGTTCACGGCCCCGGCCGAGGCCGCCGACAGTGATGACCGCATTCGGCTGTCGGCCGACGCGGCGGAATCGAGCGGCGCGGATATCCATACCCTGCAGGGCAACGCTGTCGTCAACTATAGGGACCAGCAGCTGCACGCCGACACCATCATCTACGACCGCAACCTGGGTGTGGTCGACGCCGAGGGCAACGTGCGCTATCGAAGTCCGGGGCTTTCCATCAACAGCGAGCACGCCCGCATGCTCCCGGACGAGGACCGCGGCAGCCTGCACAACATTGACTATGTACTGCCCGAGTCTCATGGCCGGGGCAGCGCCAGTGCCGCACACCTGGAAGGCCGCCAGCACCACCGTCTCGAACAGGCCAGCTACACCACCTGCGCGCCCGGCAACACCGACTGGGTGCTCGCGGCTGATGACGTGCGCCTCGACCAGGAAACCGGCACTGGCGTCGCACGCGATGCAAAACTGCGCCTCAAGGGTGTGCCGCTACTCTACACCCCTTACATCAGCTTCCCGATCGACGACCGGCGCAAGTCCGGCCTGCTGGTGCCTAGTTTCGGCCAGTCGGGTGAAACCGGCCTCGATCTGAGCCTGCCCTACTACTGGAATATTGCGCCCCATCGTGACGCCACCCTGATCCCTCGGTTTATGCGTGATCGCGGTGTCATGCTGGGTACGGAATTCCGCTATCTCAACAGGCGCAGTCGCGGGACGCTGAACTTCGAGTACCTGCCGTCGGACGATCTCTTCGGTAATGACCGGCATGCCGTGTCGTTGCAGCACAACTGGAACCCGGCAGCCCGTCTGCGCACACGGCTCATTGTGAAGGATGTCTCGGATACCGATTATTTCGAAGACCTTGGCACCGGGCTGGTCCAATCCAGTGCGACCCACCTCGAGCGCAGCGCGCTGGCCACCTACAATGGGGACGAGTGGACACTCCAGGCACGCCTGCAGGACTACCAGACCATCGATACCCGGATTGCCGAGTCCAGCAGACCCTATCGGCGCCTGCCCCAGATACGCTTCAACGCCACACCACAGCAGCGCTTCCATGGCCTGCAGTTCGCGCTGGACTCTGAATACACCGAGTTCGATCAGGACAACCGTGTCAGCGGCTCACGCATCGACATTCGGCCGCGTGTCAGCCTGCCGGTCAACCGGGCCGCCTGGTTCATGGAACCCGCGCTCGGCCTGCGCCACACCGTGTACCGGCTGGACACGGTCAGCCCGGGCGATCCGGACGCCCCCGAGCGCACCACCCCGGTGCTCAGCCTGGATGCCGGTGCCTTCCTTGACCGCGAATTCAGCTGGAATGACACTGCCCACATCCAGACACTGGAACCGCGCCTGTTCTACCTCTATGTACCGAACAAGGACCAGGACAATATTCCGGTCTTCGATACCGGTGAATACGACTTCAATATATGGCAGCTGTTCCAGGAGAACCGTTTCAGCGGTCCGGACCGTATGGGCGATGCCAATCAACTCGCCCTGATCCTGACCACGCGCATCCTCGAGCCGGCCACCGGCGTACAGAAATTCAGCGCAAGCCTGGGGGAACTCCTCTACTTCCGTGACCGGAAGGTCACACTGCCCGGTCAGAGCGCGGAGACGACCAGCCGCTCAGATGTCATCGGCGAACTCAGCCTGGAACTGGACCCGGGCTGGAACGCCGGTGCCGGCATCATCTGGGACCCGCACGAGCGCCAGACCCGGCGCAGCGACTTCCGGGTCCAGTACCGGGTCAGCAAACGCCAGATGGTCAACCTGTCCTACCGGTTTCGCGATGAATCCCTTGAACAAACGGACTTCTCCTTCCTTTGGCCACTGGGGCGCAGTTGGCATGCCATCGGTCGCTGGAACTATGCCCTTGACAGCCGCGAGACCCTGGAGGCAATTGCCGGTTTCGGCTACGAGAGCTGCTGCTGGGCAGCCCAGCTTGTCGGCCGCAGTTATGTCAACGATGAGGGCGGCGACCGCAACTCCGGGATCTACCTGCAGATCGAACTCAAGGGGCTTACCAGCAGCGGCCGCCAGGTCGATCGCCTGCTTGAACGTGGTATCCTAGGCTACCAATCGGTTTACTGACGGAAATCAGGCATGAAATCCCTAACCCAGCTGATCGGCGTGGCCCTGGCCGTGCTGCCCCTGGCCGGTACCGCGCAAACAGAGAACAGCGACCTCTCCGAAACCAGGCTGATCAACCGCATTGTTGCGGTGGTCAACGACGACATCATCACGCACAGCGAACTGGACAACGAGATGGTGTCGATATCCGCCGAGCTGCAAAAGAAGGACACTCAGCTGCCGCCGCGCGCTATCCTGGAAAAGCAGGTACTGGAGCGGCTGATCGTTGAGCGGTTGCAACTGCAGCTTGCGGAAAACAGCGGCATACGCATCGACGATACCGCCCTGAACAGCAAGTTGCAGGAGCTGGCGAAGGCAAACGGCGTTACTCTGACCCAGTTCCGTAGCGTGCTCGAACGCGACGGCTACGACTATGCCAGGTTTCGCGAGGACCTGCGCAAGGAACTTGTCATCAACCAGCTGCGCCGGCAAATGGTGGGCAGCCGTTTGAAGGTCAGCGACCAGGAGGTCGAAAACCTGCTTGCCAACCTGGAAGCCAGCGACCAGGGCGATGTTCAGTACCATCTCGCGCATATCCTGATTGCCGTTCCCGAGGCCGCCAGCCCCGAGCAGATACAGGCGGCACAACAGCATGCCGGGCAGGTTCTTGCCAGTCTCGCCGGCGGGGCCGATTTTTCCCGTACGGCCATCGCGGAGTCCAACGGCCAGACAGCACTCGACGGTGGCGACATCGGCTGGCGCAGCCTGGGCCAGATGCCGACCCTGTTCGTCGAACCGCTCAAGTCGCTGCAGCCCGGTGAGATATCGAAACTGATCCGCAGCCCCAGCGGCTTTCACATCATCAAGCTGATCGAGCAGCGCGGCGGCGAACGCTACGTGGTCAAGCAGACCCGGGTACGCCATATCCTGCTCAAGCCGGATGCCCTGCACTCGGACGAGGAAACCAGGGTTCGCCTGCAACAGCTCGAACAACGTATCCGTGGCGGCGAGGACTTCGCGGCCCTGGCGAAATCGAATTCCCAGGATACGCTGTCCGCCGCCAAGGGCGGCGACCTCAGCTGGGTCAATCCGGGGGAACTGGTCCCGGAGTTCGAGGAGGCCATGAACAAGCTGCAACCCGGGCAGCTCAGTCAACCCTTCAAGTCCCAGTTCGGCTGGCACATCCTCGAGGTGCTGGAGCGGCGGGAGCATGACAGCACCGCAGAGTACAAGCGATCCAAGGCCATCAAACTGATACGGTCACGCAAGAGCGATGAACAGCTGCTGCTTTGGCTGCGGCGCCTGCGCGACGAGGCCTATGTCGAATACCGACTCGATTCCTAGACGCCGCAGTACACCTCTTGCCTGACCCGATCCTACGCATGGCGTTGACGCCCGGCGAGCCGGCCGGCATCGGGCCCGACCTGTGCCTGCAACTGGTACAGCAGGCACACGCCGCCGAACTGGTCGCCGTCTGCGATCCCGCCCTGCTGGAGGCACGCGCCGCCACCCTGCAACTGCCCTTCCGCTACCGGCTGCTGGACCCTGCCGCAGAACCGTGCAGCACCGCCGCCGGTGAACTCTGTGTTCTGCCGGTTCCGCTGCAGGCACCTGCGGCCTGCGGACAGCCGGACCCGGCCAATGCCCGCTACCTGCTGGAGACACTGGACCGGGCCATCGAGGGCTGCCGCAGCGGGGTGTTTGCCGGACTGGTCACCGGGCCGCTCAACAAGGCCGTAATCAACGAGGCCGGCATCCCCTTCACCGGCCACACCGAATACCTGGCGGCCGCCACCCGCAGCAGCGATGTGGTCATGCTGCTGGCCGCACCGGGCCTGCGGGTGGCGCTGGCCACTACCCACGTTCCCCTGTCCCGGGTCAGCGGACTGATAACCACCGACCGGCTGGAACGGGTGCTGCGCATCCTGCATGCCGGGCTCAGGAACGACTTCGGTATCGCCCGGCCGCGCATCAGCGTCTGCAGTCTGAACCCCCATGCCGGCGAAGGCGGCCACCTGGGCCGCGAGGAAATCGACACCATTATCCCGACCCTGCAGACACTGCGGGCGCAAGGGATGGATCTCAACGGTCCGGTGCCGGCCGATACCGTATTCACCCCCCGGCACCTGGCAGAGACGGATGCCGTGCTGGCCATGTACCACGACCAGGGACTGCCGGTACTCAAGCACATGGGTTTCGGCCGCGCGGTAAACATTACCCTGGGGCTGCCGATCATCCGCACCTCGGTCGATCACGGCACGGCCTTCGACCTGGCCGGGACCGGCAAGGCCAACGTCGGCAGCCTGCAGGCAGCGCTTGAGACCGCCATCGAAATCGCCCTCCAGCGCTCTGTTAGTTAAATCAGATCCAATAAAAAATCTTCACCGCAGAGACGCAGAATACGCGGAGATTTCAATTTCAATGAAATTGTTTATTGATTCTTTACAATAAGTTATCTTCTTTTCTCTGCGTTCTCTGCGTTCTCTGCGTTCTCCGCGTCTCAGCGGTTCTCTAATACACCATTAATCCAGGCCCATGACACACACCTTGCGCAAGCGCTTCGATCAGAACCACTCCCCGGCTCTAACTCCCGACATTGCTCAAGATGAATTACAGCGCCGCCCAGTGGATGACGCGGGCATATCTATTGGCCCCATATTGCCGTGTCCTGCATCAACATGAGTCGGAAATATATTTTCATAAATCTTTTCTCCCACTAGAATATTCACATACTGCCGGAAAACAGTGTCAATAAATCAGCCACATATGTGACCGCGTGTAGAACGTACGAGCAATAGAGCGATCGCCATGAATACCGGAGTCGTATCGATGAAAAAAGGACTGCCTAAAGGCGTAATATTTAACGCTTATCCTGACAGCATTGGCCGAAGCCTGACTGATATAGTACATATGCTCAAGAGGCCGGAATTCAAAGATGTCTTTTCTTTGTTTTACGTCCTTCCTACCGTTTTTAATAGTGATCTGGATCGCGGCTTTTCTATCATAGATTACAACCTCAACGATGCGCTTGTTTCCCGGGAAGATTTGGAGAAACTCCATAAGCTCAATGTCATGTTCAAGTTTGATCTTGTTTTGAACCACCTCTCCGTAGGCTCCCCCCAGTTTCAGGATCTCTTGAAGCATGGGGACGAATCAAAATACAAGAACTTCTTTATTGACTGGAATGAATTCTGGCGTTCACACGGAGAGATGGATCCTGACGGTCATGTGGTACCCAATGAAGAACATCTCGAGAAGCTTTTCATGAGAAAACCCGGCCTTCCAATATTGAAAGTCCGCTTTCCGGATGGAACCGACAGGCCTTACTGGAATACGTTTTATCAGGAGGTCTCTTATCACGAGATCGTCGCCCACGATCTGCTCCGGGAATTAGGGATCAAAGAACTTACACACGAGGACGCGGAGTACATTGCAGCGATCGTAAATGACGTGTTGAATGCGAAGCGGGATCTCAGCGATATCGATTTTGGCGATTTTTCCCACCACAAGGATGAGATTGTTTCCATTGTCGAGCAGAACCGAAAATACCTGGGACAAATGGATTTAAACGCCCAATCGGAAGAAGTCTGGGATTTTTACGATGAGACCTTAAAGAAGCTGCATGAACACGGCGGGAAACTAGTTAGGCTCGATGCGTTCGCTTATTTGCACAAGGAACCGGGCGAGGTCAATTTCTTCAACAAACCCGGCACATGGGAGTATCTGGGGAGATTGAGACGGATAGCGGAAAAATATGACCTGATTCTCCTGCCTGAAATACATTCTGAATATGGTTATGGGCTCCATGAAGAAGTGGCATCCGAAGGCTTCCCAATATACGACTTTTTCTTTCCGGGCCTGGTTATCGATGCACTTGATCGCGGAACAAACAGGCATATTTTGCACTGGATTGGAGATATTTTGGAGAAAAACATCAAAACCATAAACATGCTTGGTTGTCATGACGGCATCCCCGTCCTTGACTTGAGAGGGAAAGAAATAGCTGGCGTAAAAAAGAAGGGATTGTTAAGCGATGAAGAAATCGACGCAATCATCGATGAAATAATGGACAGGGGCGGGAGAGTAAAAAACCTGTACGGACCGGATGGCAAGAAGATATCGTATTATCAGATAAATGCGACATTCTTCAGCGCACTGGGGGAAGACGAGCGAAAGCTGCGGCTTGCCAGGGCGATTCAAATGTTTATGCCGGGCATCCCGCAAGTATGGTATCTGGATCTGTTTGCCGGCAAGAACGATTACGCAGCGGCCGACAAAGGCGGCGCGGCTGGACATAAGGAAATCAATCGAACAACTCTCACAAACAGTGATATTGAGCATGGACTCTCACGAATTGTTGTGCGAGACCAGTTGGAGCTCATGAGACTACGGAATATATCGCCCGCTTTTAACGGCGAGCTGGAGATACATAGCTCAGACGAACACCGCTTACACCTGACCTGGAAACATCATGGGTGCACAGCAACATTGAACGCCGACTTACGCAACTATAGCTTTAGCGTTACACACAAGGGTGAAGCCTGCGAAGAGTATGTGACGTCTTATCGCTAAATGAACATACATAATCAGATTTGACTTTTCCCAGGGGAATATTTATGAAAATATTAGCTACCGATCTGGACAGAACGCTGCTCCCGAATGGCAGCTGGAAGGGTGATAGCGAAGCCATTAACTTGTTTAATGAGCTGACAGAAAAACAAGGTGTTCTTCTCGTTTATGTGACTGGACGAAATCTCGCTCTCACAGAAAATGCGATAAAAGAATTCGGGGTCAGGTATCCAGATGTTCTGTGTGGTGATGTCGGTTCTTCGATAAGGAAGTATGAGAATGGTGAGTGGAAGTTCGATGCTGGATGGATAACACATGTCAAACGCGCGAGCCCGAGGTGGAATGTCACCGCAATAAGAGATGCGGTTGCCGGAATTGACGGGATGCGTGAACAGGAAAGCGAGCATCTGAACCAATTCAAGCAGAGTTACTATGTTGAGCATGATAAAAATCATGCTGTGTTAAAAAAGGTAGATGAGTTGGCGAATGGAAGATTTGATGAAGTAATCATATACAGCTTTGATTCACAGAATGGGAAAGGGCTCCTGGATTTCTTACCTGCAAGCGCAACGAAACAGACCGCCCTGGAGTATGTAGCTGAGGAGTTCGGTGCCGCGAAAGAGGATGTTGTATTTTGCGGTGACAGCGGGAATGATATTTTTCCTCTGACAGCGGGATTTTGCGGTGTACTTGTGAGGAATGCCGATGCTCAATTGGTAGAAAATGTAAAAAAGGCAATGAATGAAAGCCCTGACCTGAAAGTGTATTTTGCAAAAGGGAATTTCAAGGGTCTGAAAGGATATTATACGAGCGGCGTGATTGAAGGGGCCTACCATTATGGGATTTTTGATGATGCCATGGAGAGCTAGCAGGTTTTTCTCGAACGACTAAGGATGACGTTTTCCGCTCCGTCTCTCTCTGCAGTAAAGCGAACCCAGGTTTCATAAAGAGCCCGCGCGCTAAACATCACCCTGGGCTGCCATCGAGATCGCTCGCCAACGTGCCGCCGGCTAATCGGGTCCAGAAAAAAGATTCACCGCAGAGACGCCGAGAACGCGGAGTCAGAAAATCATTCACCGCAAAGGCGCAAAGTACGCAAAGAATTCAATGCCTGAAAAAAACCTGAAGACAGTCCTGTCTTATCTTTGCTGGGTTCTGTGGCCATCCCCGGTGCGTATAACGCACCCTACCCGTCTTCCTTAGCATGAATTGTGTTTTACTTTGCGTTCTTTGCGCCTTTGCGGTGAGAAGTTTTTTATGGTTTTCTCCGCGTTCTCTGCGTCTCAGCGGTTGCATGCGTGGCGCACAAAAAAGCCCCCGCAGAAGCGGGGGCTTTTGGCTCGAACCGGTCGAGTTAAGGGTTTTGTCTTACCTCTAGTCCTCCGGAGTCGACGTATCCGTCACCGGAAAGTTGACGAGCCCGTGGGTGACAAACAGATCCGCGATCCGGTCCTCTCCATGGCAGACGATGCACTGCCGCGCCACATAGCTCGGGTCATACGGATTGGTTGTGTCCGCAAGGAATGTCCCGCCCATTTCCACCATGTGGGCCGCGGCAGCCGCCTCTCTGAGGATATCGTCCGGATCGACATCCGGGTAATCCGCAGGATTGGCATCGCGCTGGGTACCGTGACAGCCGCCACAGGCCACCTCGTTGGGATCGCGCCAGACCGGCACATCAGCTTCGGCATTCGTGTGACAGGTCCGGCAGTTGTTGGCCGGCCGCGGGAAGGTCACGTGGCTCCAGTCACGAGGCAGGCCACCGGAAAGATGCAGGTCGCCGGTTGCGCTGGCGGAATGCACGGCGTGCACCCGGTTGCCGATGTAGTTGCCGTAGTTCTCCGACAGGTCATGGCAGCCAAGACAGCCGTCGGTATCGAAGGTCTGGTTATGGGAATGCCTGCCTTCCTGGTGCATACGGGTGTCGCCGTGACAATTGACACAGGCATCACCCGAGACCTTGGGCTCCTCCACGTCGGTCCCCACCTGGAAGGTGATCATGGCGTTGGAGGCGGTGATGTAATCTGTATCGGAGATGTCACCGTAGTCGAAACCCTCGAAGCGCACCATGTAGGTGCCAGGAACCAGGTCACCGATGTTGTCCATCAGCCGGTACTTGTAGCCGGTGGCATCTGTCGCTACCTGCGCATCCGTGGAAACGCCGCCTGTCAGCAACACATCGAGGCCCTGGGTCGGTCTCGTGAGCGGATCCCAGGCGGGATCGGTTGTGGAATTGGTGGTCAGAACCGGGACCGCGTTGGCCCGCGGGCCATAGACAAACAGCTCGGCCTCTGAGAGTACGCCATCGGTGTCGCCCTGGGCGTCCTGGTCAGCTGTGTAATTCACGGGATTGGCGCCCGCCAGGGTCACAGTCACCAGCGGCGTTTCGCCCGCAACGTAGTGTGTGCCATTGGCGGGGTCAGTCATGGCGATGGTGACTTCGTATTCGGGGACGTTCTCCGGTTTCGGATCCGGGTTGTGAACGTCGGCGGGATCCAGGCTAACGCCAAGAAGACTGAAACCCGCACGATGGCAGGAGGCACAGGTGGTGTCATCACCCCAGGCGCCACCACCGTGGTTTTCGCCCGTCGCGAAATTGACATTATCATGGCAGGAACCGCAATTGGCGCGAGTCGGGACCAATTCGGACAAGTTCGCGTTGGGGGCATCAGCCGTATGACACTTGCTGCAGGTGTAGATGTGCTGCGGAAAGGTCACATGGGAAAAGTCTATCCCGTCTTCGAGTTGGTCGAAGGAGCCCGCATTGTGGATCCTGTGGATCATGAAGGCCATGTCGCCCTCGCCCCCGTTTCGGGAGGCCATGTAGTTGACATTGTGACAGTTGTCACAGGTCTTGACAGTGGTATAACCGCCTCCGTGGCCAACGTTGCCGATCCGGTCACCGTGACAGGACTCGCAGGCCTCCGTGGTCACGATATCGGCACCGGAAGAGGCAAGCTCCATCCCGGGATCGGCCTGCAGGAAGTCATAGTTGGCATTAACCGAGTTGGCAAACACGACTCTTATCCGGTTGCCATCCCGGTCAAAGACGGTTTCTCTCCACCGGGCGCGCGCGGTGACCCTGAAAACATTGCCGGAAGACGGCACGGTGTCGCTGAAGACATAGGTGTATTCACCGGTATCCGCGTCAAGCAAGGTCAGGGTACCTGGCAACTGGTCGTCCGGATCCTCGGCGGTAGGCGTGCCGCGCTCGTAGATCAGCCGGTCCCAGGACTGGCCGATGGTCCCATCCCCGTTATCGATCAACTCGGACACGTAGAAACGCAGTTCGTAGGCATCGCTGAAGACATCGACACCGTTGTTCGCGTCGGTTCCGTCAGTGAGGAAGAAATGAGCTGTTATGGCTCCGGTCGCCGCATCGTAATCAACCGTGTTGCTGAGATCGAGCAGGGGATTGAGTGCAACGACACTGCCCTGAAGACCTAGTTCAACGAGATTTTCCGCAGTTAAGGCAGCTCCACCGTCGGCACCAGGCGCACCGTCGGCACCAGGCGCACCGTCGGCACCATCGGCACCATCGGCACCGTCACTACCACCGCAACCGGCCAGCGCCAGGACTGCGATCAAGAGGCCCGGGAATAGAATATTGAACAAAAATGGTGTCTTTCTTTTCATCTCGCGCTCCTTAATCTCATGCTCTGAGAGTGGATGGGGCGAATTATTGTAGATCCGAGAACGGTGACCCCCCCTTGCTGCATATGCTGAATCCCAGCATCGATCTGTTTGCTGAAGCAAGACCTACAATGAAGTGTATTCTTAATGTATATACCACGCAATTGATTTGACCTGGATCAACTAAAATGTGAATTTTATTTACGTATTAATGATCACGTTGGGTATCAATCGGCTGTCTTGCGGTTCTTTTCGAGTGGAGCAAATGCATGGTAACGCACGGCAAACGATCTATAAAGGCATTGGTACAAGATCAACGTACAACACCGATATACGGTTCGGAATCCTGGTTACCAAAAGCGCCAATTGAAGCGATAGAACGTGACCGATGCCCGTGGGTATGTATCAGCGCAAATGTATTCTTATCATGCTATTACCGATGAGAAAACGCTGCGACATCGAATCGCACACTATATGCTTCTGACGGGGTGCTTTGCGTAAATAAATTTTCTATGGAGCGATATTAGTGATTGAAAAACAACAGAATGGCTAAACCCTTGACCCACCGTCCAAGGAAAAGGTTCGGTCAGCACTTCCTGCATGACCCGGCGATCATCGGTCGCATCGTCGCCAGTATCAATCCGCAGCCATCCGAAAGTCTGGTCGAGATCGGCCCCGGCAGGGGCGCGATCACCCTGCCCCTGCTGCGCGCTGCCGGCCGCCTGCATGTAATTGAACTCGATCGCGACCTGGTCGGCCCGCTCGAGACGCTGTGCCGTGACGCAGGTGAACTCACGCTGCACAACACCGATGCGCTGGACGTGGACTTCTGCACACTTACCACGGCAACGGCGTTGCGCGTGGTCGGTAATCTGCCCTACAACATCTCTACACCGTTGCTGTTTCACCTGCTGGCGCAGTCGCACTGCATTGCCGACATGCACTTCATGCTGCAAAAAGAGGTCGTGGATCGGCTCGCAGCA
Source organism: uncultured Ectothiorhodospiraceae bacterium (assembly GCA_947258545.1). GTDB lineage: Bacteria > Pseudomonadota > Gammaproteobacteria > UBA9214 > UBA9214 > CAMYJZ01. The sequence continues at coordinate 1,668 of CAMYJI010000041.1, read as the reverse complement.
ACACCCGGCAGCGGCCAGTACGGGCGCCTGTCCGTCATGGTCCAGTACCGCTGTGCCGTGACCCCGCTGTTCAACATCGGGGCCGGCGCCTTCCAGCCGCCACCGCGGGTGGAGTCTGCCTTAGTTCGACTCGTGCCGTTCAAAAGGCCACCGGTTACGGTGCGCGACGAGGACCTGCTGGCCGCGGTCGTTCGGCAGGCCTTTGCCCAGCGCCGCAAGACCCTGCGCAATGCGCTCAAGGGGATGTTCGAGGAAAACGAGATACGCGGGCTGGGGATCGATCCCTCGGCACGCGCCGAGGTGTTGGGGATCAGGGAGTTCGCCGCCCTGGCCGATTACGCGGCGGGACGGCGGGAATAGAACCGGCGCCTGCCCTACCAGGGATAACGCAGGGACAGGAAGATATCCGACAGGCCGTTCAGTTCGCGCTTACTGGCCCCGCTGCTCAAAAAGCTGGCCTCCACCTCGGGTGGCGGGCTCAACGAGACCTGCAGCCGGGCGCCCGTGGTACCAATATCGGTGGCGACAAGGCCCTGGCCGGTGCCGGTCGAAAACAGGCTGTTGGCTACACCCGGATGAGCCAACGCGGGACCTTCACCGGCATTCACGGCCGTCGTCATAACCGTGGACAGCGCCACCGCCGCGACCAGCAGCAACAGGGGATCGGGCTTCCTATAATGGCGGTATCCTTTCATCATGACGGTCTCTCCCTTGTGTTGCGATCCGGGATGCCGTGACGGCTGCACCGGAATTGTTCATGGAGTTGACTTCATGATGGCCTATCTGTGCCAGGACTTCTGGTAACCCGGTCACATACGGGGCATCGAGCGGTCACGGGGCAAACCGGCGACCTGGCCGGCCTGCGCCGCTGGCAGGCCTGCATATTATTGTTTTATAAGATATTATTTAACCGCCCGTGTCCTTGTAGTTGGCGTCGATCCAGCACCGCGGCAGATCTTCTCCGGAAGGAAAACCCAACGCGGACTTCTTGAATGGCGCCGGGTCCTGCAACTCTTCACCGGCATGATAACGGCCTGATATCTCATCGCGGCAGGGGTCCACCATGGCCGTGATGTCAAGGATCTCAACCAGATCACCGTTTTCCTTGTTCCTGAGATACATAGCAGCCTCCAGATTGTTATTAAGCGGCGTGTCTACTTATTACTATACACCCTGACACGCGTTTTTGCGGTCAAAACGGGGGTGCCAATCGCGGCGATGCACCCCCTCCCGGGGAAGCGGCCGCACCCCCGGGCCACAATTTTGTCACACCCGCCCGGAGCGCGTATGCTTGCTATCATTAACAACAAAACTGAATAAAACATGACGATCGATACATTTCATAACATCACCGTTGAGGTGCAGACCAAGTACGTTGAAGGGCAGTCGGAACCCGACAGCGACCGCTATGTTTTTTCCTATACCATCATCATCCGCAACGAGGGCTCTGCGCCCGCCCAGCTGCTGTCAAGACACTGGGTCATTACCGACGCCAATGGCAACGTCCAGGAGGTCAAGGGCGAGGGTGTCGTCGGCGAACAGCCGCACCTCAATCCCGGCGAGGGCTTCCAGTACACCAGCGGCGCCATGATCGCGACCCCGGTCGGCAGCATGCACGGCTCCTACCAGATGGTGGCAGACGACGGGGAAGAATTCGAGGCCGAGATC
>CAMYJI010000040.1 GCA_947258545.1 uncultured Ectothiorhodospiraceae bacterium | reverse complement strand
CCCATCATGATCTTGTCCTTGGCCTTTTCCAGGTCCTCCATGTCCACCAGGCGCTTGTTGGCACGCGCGGCGAACAGCGCCGCCTCGTTCACCAGGTTGGCCAGGTCGGCGCCGGAGAAGCCCGGGGTACCGCGAGCGATCAGGCTGGGCTTGACGTTGTCATCGATCGGCACCTTGCGCATGTGCACCCGGAGGATCTGTTCACGGCCGCGCACGTCCGGGAGCGGCACTACCACCTGGCGGTCGAAGCGGCCCGGACGCAGCAACGCGGGATCGAGTACATCGGGCCGGTTGGTTGCGGCGATAACGATCACGCCTTCGTTGCCCTCGAAACCGTCCATCTCGACCAGCAGCTGGTTGAGGGTCTGCTCGCGTTCATCGTGACCACCCCCGAGGCCGGCGCCGCGGTGACGGCCCACCGCATCGATCTCGTCAATGAAGATAATGCAGGGTGCGTGTTTCTTGGCCTGTTCGAACATGTCGCGTACCCGCGAGGCACCGACACCGACGAACATCTCGACAAAGTCCGAGCCCGAGATGGTGAAGAACGGCACCTTGGCCTCGCCCGCGATGGCCTTGGCCAGCAAGGTCTTGCCGGTACCCGGTGAACCGACCATCAGCACGCCGCGTGGTATCTTGCCGCCCAGGCGCTGGAACTTGCCGGGATCACGCAGGAACTCGACCAGTTCCCCGACCTCCTCCTTGGCCTCTTCCACGCCGGCCACGTCGGTGAAATTGATCTTGACCTGGTCCTCACCCAGCATGCGCGCGCGGCTCTTGCCGAACGACATCGCACCGCGCCCGCCGGCGCCGCCCTGCATCTGGCGCATGAAAAAGATCCACACACCGATCAGCAGCAGCATCGGGAACCAGGAGATGAAGATCTGCATCAACAGGGATTGCTGGTTGGGCGTCTTGACGTTGACCTCGACGTTATTGTTGAGGAGGTCATCGACCATCTTCGGGTCCTCGGGGGGGGTCTGCACCGTGAAGCGGGTGCCGTCGGCACGCAGGCCTTCCACCGTATTGTCCTCGATGTCCACACGCTGCACCTGGCCCTGCTGGACCTCGGTGATGAAATCGGAATAGCTGATCGTCTGGGTATTGGAGGTCGTCGGTCCGAAGTTATTGAATACCGACATCAGCACAATGGCGATGACCAACCAGAGAATCAGATTTTTTGCCAGATCGTTCAAACGGGATACCTCGTTAGCCAGCAGGACAAGACCTGCATTACCACAGTCTTTCGACGGGTTATAAACTTTACTTTAAAACATTATGACACATCCGCAGCCCGGTAGTGCCGTGCCACCACGTACACCTCGCGGCTGCGGGGACGGGAGGCCCGGGGCTTGCGTATCTTCACCTGTTTGTACTGGGTGCGCAGCAGCGCTATCAGGGCATCAAATCCCTCGCCCTGAAAGGCCTTGAACAGCAGATCGCCGCCCTCGCGCAGGACCCGGGCGGCAAAATCGGCCGCCAGCTCGGCCAGGTATATGCTGTGCGGCTGATCCACCGCCTCCATGCCACTCATATTGGGGGCCATATCGGACATTACAAGGTCCACCCGGGTCTCTCCCAGAGTTTCCATAAGCAGATCAAGCACTTCGTCTTCCCTGAAATCACCCTGCAGAAATTCCACTCCCTCCAGGGGATCCATCGGCAGCAGGTCCATGGCGATGATGCGGCCCCGGCCCTTTAGCAGCCGTGCGGCGTACTGCGACCAGCCACCCGGCGCTGCACCCAGATCGACCAGGGTCATGCCCGGGCGCAGGATCCGGTCCTTCTGCTGGAGCTCCTCGAGCTTATAGACCGCGCGCGAGCGGTAGCCCTCGCGCTGTGCGCGTTTTACGTACTCGTCGTTAAAATGCGATTTCAGCCAGCGATGACTGCTCTTGCTTCGTGCCATGTGAAACGGGACCCGTGTGAGTGTCTGCTAAATACCTTGCAGGCCTAATAATATTCACCTCGGAGGCGCTGAGGACGCTGAGAAAGTACATTAGAAAAGCAAAATAACCGCAAAGACGCAAGGAAACATTATTGTAAAAACTCCGGTCCGCGGCATAACAAATACACGGTCATTCATCATAGCTGGTTAGAAACCAGAAGCTCCATACTGAGAAAGACCATTATATAAACCGATTAACCGCAAAGGCGCAAAGAACGCAAAGGGCGCAAAGAACGCAAAGAATACTGACATGTAAAAACCCCGATCCGATGATAGACAATCAGGCAGTCGTTCCTTAAGTACCACGTCATTGCGAGCGCGATGTACATGGATGAACAAGTGCCACGGGAGGCATGGAGCCGGGAGCGGCCAGCGAAGCAATCCTTGTCACGAGGATGCCAAGCATCCGTGGTGATCTCGTAGAGATCCCTTCGCTGCGCTCGGGACGCCTGCGGCGGATTGCTTCGTCCCGCCACGGCCTGCGGCCTCGCGGTCTTCGCAATGACAGACTATTCTTGGATTTTTTTACTGATTTATATTTGTTTCTCTCTCCTTGTCCTTGGTTTCTCTTGGCTAATGTTCCCGACGTTGCTCTACCTCCCCCATCTCTGGAGTCGTAAGGTGAATAATTGTATATCTTTGCGTTCTTTGCGCCTTTGCGGTTATGAGCAGGGATTGTCAGTGCGGTACCTGTTCCGCCGCATCGCTGTTATTCCCGGTTTGGAATTTTTCCGTGTTCTTCCGTGGATTCCGTGGCTATTATGGTTTCCCCTGTGCCAATAATACCGTGATAGAGCCATGCCATTATCCGAAAAACACAAACGCGAACTGCGCCAGCGTGGCCATGGACTCAAACCGGTCGTCAGTATCGGCAATGCCGGACTGAGTGCGGCGGTCATCCGTGAAATCGACCTGTCACTGGCGCACCACGAGTTGATGAAGGTGCGCATCGGCAGTGCCGACCGTGATGCGAAACGGCAACTCATCGATGCCGTCTGCCAGGCCTGCGGCGCCGAACTGGTACAGGCTATCGGTCATATCGCGCTGCTCTACCGGGAGAAGGAAGACCAGCCTACCGCCAAGGCCGGGCAGACGCGGCGTCCGGTCAGGGACCGGCGTGGCACGCGCTGATCAGTCGGGCCGGCCGGCCACGACCAGCACCAGACCCAGCACACAGTTGCCAATGAACAGGATGGCCGCCAGCCCGTGCAGCTGACCGAAGCGCGGCGTATCCACCAGCCCGGCGCCCCGCAGTTCCGCAATCATCGGTGCCAGTACGAATTCACCGACAATCACCAGCACCAGCATCACCACAATCACCAGCAGTGGCCAACGCGCCGCCGGGCGTTCGCGCCGCAATCCCTTGAGACCCAGAAGCAGAATGCCGCAGGCCAGGCCGATATAACTCATGATGGAAAACAGACTCCCGGCCAGCGTGCCGGCCTGGGCACGGCTTTCCAGCCCGGCAAATAACAGCGGCGCAACGATGAAACCGCTGACCCACAGGCCACCGATCCACAGGGTCAGCAGGACACGCTCAAGGGCAGGAAGGATGGAAACCATGTTCATGCGGATTACCTTCGGCACATGCACCAATCCGCCTGGATAGGCCGGACAGCAACCCGCCGTCAGATATAGCGGACCTCGACGATCTCCAGGCAGCGCTCACCGCCCGGCACCTGGACCACGACCTCGTCACCCTCCAGCTTGGCAATCAGGGCGCGGGCAATCGGTGAATTGACCGAGATCATGCCGACCTTGATGTCGGCTTCGTCCTCGCCCACGATCTGGTAGGTGATCGTATCTTCGGTGTCCACGTCGATCAGTTCAACGGTGCAGCCGAATACCACCTTGCCGCCCGCGTCCATCGTACTGACGTCGACGATGTGGGCATGACTCAGCTTGCCCTCGATCTCCTTGATGCGGCCTTCGGCAAAACTCTGCTGCTCACGGGCCGCGTGGTACTCGGCATTCTCCTTGAGATCCCCGTGTGCACGCGCCTCGGCGATGGCCTTGATGATGCGTGGCCGATCCACTGTCTTCAGGCGCACCAGTTCCTCGCGCAGTTTCCTGGCGCCTCTCGAGGTAATGGGAATTTTCTTCATGCTATCTGCTCCTGATGCAACGCCTGCAGGCTGTTCACCGTACCGGTATCAAGAAACTCGAGCGCCATGCAGGTGGCTCGTGCACCGGCCAGGGTTGTACTGTAGGACACCTTGTGGTGCAGGGCGGCCCGGCGGATGGTGTAGGAGTCCGCAATGGCCTGCTTGCCTTCGGTGGTATTGACGATCAGGTCGATCTGGCCGTTCTTGATCATGTCCACGATGTGCGGCCGGCCCTCCATGACCTTGTAGACAACCGCACACTCGATCCCGGCGCTGTTGATGATCTCCGCCGTGCCGCGGGTCGCCACCAGCCGGTAGCCCCACCCGGCGAGGTCATGTGCCAGCTCAACGACGCCGTTGCGGTCCGCCTTGCGCACGCTCAGGAAAGCTGTGCCTTCCACAGGCACGGCATTGCCCGCGCCCAGCTGGGCCTTGGCAAAGGCCTCGCCGAAGGTGCGGCCGACGCCCATGACCTCACCAGTGGACTTCATCTCCGGGCCGAGCAACGGATCGACCCCCTGGAACTTGATAAACGGGAACACCGCCTCCTTGACCGAGAAGAATTGCGGCACACGCGCCCGCGTCAGGCCCTGCTGCTGCAGGCTGCTGCCCGTCATGACGCGTGCCGCGATCTTGGCCAGCGGCATCGAGGTGGCCTTGGACACAAACGGGACCGTGCGTGAGGCACGCGGATTGACCTCGATCACATAGATGTCACTGCCCTTGACCGCGAACTGGGAATTCATCAGGCCCCTGACGTTCAGCTCCATCGCCATGCGCGTGACCTGCTCGCACAGCTGCTGCTGGATATCATCACTCAGGGTATAGGGCGGCAATGAACAGGCGGAATCGCCGGAGTGCACCCCGGCCTCCTCGATATGTTCCATGATGCCACCCACCAGGACGTCCGTGCCGTCACACACGGCATCCACGTCGACCTCCACGGCATCGTTGAGAAACCGGTCCAGCAGCACCGGCGAATCGTTGGAAACGCGCACCGCCTCGCGCATGTAGCGCGCCAGGTCATCCTCGCTGTAGACGATCTCCATGGCGCGCCCGCCGAGCACGTAGGACGGGCGCACCACCAGCGGGTAGCCGATCTCCCCGGCCAGCACCAGGGCCCCATCGGGGTCGGTCGCCGTGCGGTTGGGTGGCTGGCGCAGACCCAGGCGTTCGATCATCTGCTGAAAGCGCTCACGGTCTTCTGCATGGTCGATGGCATCGGCCGAGGTGCCGATCACCGGGACGCCGTTGGCCTCCAGCCCGCGCGAGAGTTTCAGCGGGGTTTGGCCACCGTACTGCACGATGACACCCTTCGGCTGTTCCACGTGCACGATCTCCAGCACGTCCTCCAGCGTCAGCGGCTCGAAATACAGGCGGTCAGAGGTATCGTAGTCGGTCGACACGGTCTCCGGGTTGCAGTTCACCATGATGGTCTCGAAACCGTCTTCCCGGCAGGCCTGCGCGGCATGCACACAGCAATAGTCGAACTCGATGCCCTGGCCGATACGGTTTGGCCCGCCGCCCAGCACCATGATTTTGTCGCGCGTGCTCGGCTCGGCCTCGCATTCCTCCTCATAGGTCGAATACAGGTAGGCCGTGGAGGTGGCGAACTCGGCGGCACAGGTGTCCACCCGCTTGTAGACCGGGTGGATACCATGCTCATGACGCCGCTTGCGCACGGCGTCCTCGCCGATGCCCAGCAGGTGCGCCAGCCGGCTATCGGCAAAGCCCATGCGCTTGAGCTGACGCAGACGACCGGCATCCAGGGCCGCCGTGCCCTGCTCGCGGACCTCCAGCTCAAGCGCGACCAGCTCGGCTATCTGGGACAGGAACCAGGGGTCGATCGAGGTCAGCTCGAACAGGTCTTCGACCGAGAGCCCGGCACGGAATCCGTCGGCAACGTGCCAGAGCCGCTCGGGCCGCGCAATCCGCAGTTCACGCCGCAGCAGGTCGCGCGCCTCTTCGTCGGCCAGGTCAAACACCTCGTTGAGGCCATCGCTACCGGTCTCCAGCCCGCGCAGGGCCTTTTGCAGGGATTCCTGGAAGCTGCGCCCGATGGCCATCACCTCGCCGACCGATTTCATCTGGGTTCCCAGCACCGGCTCCGCCTGAGGGAATTTTTCGAAGGTAAAGCGCGGCACCTTGGTGACCACGTAATCGATGCTGGGCTCGAAAGAGGCCGGCGTCGCCCCTCCGGTGATCTCGTTTTTGAGTTCATCGAGGGTGTAGCCCACCGCCAGCTTGGCGGCGACCTTGGCGATCGGAAAGCCGGTGGCCTTGGAGGCCAGGGCGGAGGAACGCGAGACCCTCGGGTTCATCTCGATAACCACCATGCGGCCGTCATCGGGATTGATGGCGAACTGCACATTTGAACCGCCGGTTTCCACCCCGATCTTGCGCAGCACCGCAATCGAGGCATTGCGCATGATCTGGTATTCCTTGTCGGTCAGGGTCTGCGCCGGGGCCACGGTAATGGAATCTCCGGTGTGCACGCCCATCGGGTCCAGGTTCTCGATGGAGCAGATGATGATGCAGTTGTCCTGCCTGTCGCGCACCACCTCCATCTCGAATTCCTTCCAGCCGAGGATGGATTCCTCCAGCAGCACCTCGGTGGTCGGCGACAGGTCCAGGCCGTGTCCACAGATTGCGACGAACTCTTCCTTGTTGTAGGCGATGCCGCCGCCGCTGCCGCCCAGGGTGAAAGACGGACGGATGATGACCGGAAAACCGATGGAGGCCTGCATCTGGTGGGCCTCCTCCATGCTGTGCACCACCACGGCATGCGGTGTGGACAGGCCGATACTGGTCATGGCGTCGCGGAACAGGCCGCGGTCCTCGGCCATGTCGATGGCCTCGCGGCTGGCGCCGATCAGCTCGACGTCGAATTGCTCGAGCACGCCTTCGCGCACCAAGTCGAGGGCGCAGTTCAGCCCGGTCTGACCGCCCATGGTCGGCAGCAGGGCGTCGGGGCGCTCCTTCTCGATGATGCGGGCGACGGTGCGCCAGTGGACCGGCTCGATGTAGACCGCGTCCGCGGTCTCCGGATCGGTCATGATGGTCGCGGGATTGGAATTGACCAGCACGACCCGGTAGCCCTCCTCGCGCAGGGCCTTGCAGGCCTGGGCACCGGAGTAGTCGAACTCACAGGCCTGACCGATGATGATCGGCCCGGCACCGATGATCAATATGCTTTCGATGTCAGTTCGTTTTGGCATGGTAGTAAGCAGGATGCGCCATGTGCATCATGATTCATTGGCCTGGTTCCCAGGTGCGCACAGCTCACCCTGCCGTTTCTCCATCAACTCGATAAAACGGTCGAACAATGGCGCCACGTCGTGCGGGCCGGGGCTCGCCTCCGGGTGCCCCTGGAAACTGAACGCCGGGCAGTCGGTCCGTTCCACGCCCTGCAGGGAGTTGTCGAACAGCGAGCGATGCGTGGCGGCCAGGTTTGCCGGCAGGCTGTCCTCGTCCACCGCGAAACCGTGGTTCTGGCTGGTAATCATCACCTGCCCGGTCGCGAGGTCCTGTACCGGGTGGTTGGCCCCGTGATGACCGAACTTCATCTTGACGGTGCTCGCCCCGCTGGCCAGCGACAACAGCTGGTGACCGAGGCAGATGCCGAACACCGGGATGCCCGTGACCAGCAGTTGTTTGATGGCGGTAATGGCGTAAGCACAGGGCTCCGGATCACCCGGCCCGTTTGACAGGAACACCCCGTCCGGCTGCAGCGCCAGCACCTCATCGGCCGGGGTCTGTGCGGGCACCACGCTGATCCGGCAGCCACGATCGGCGAGCATGCGCAGGATGTTGCGCTTGACACCGAAGTCGTACGCCACCACGTGCCGGGGCAGGCTATCGGCCTCAGCGGCCTGCGGGAGGCCGTCAGCCAGCGACCAGCTGCCCTGGCGCCATTCATAGCCTTCCCGGGTGCAGACCTCTTTCGCCAGGTCCATGCCCTGCAGACCGGGGAACCCCCGCGCGGCCGCCAGCGCCGCGGTCTCGTCGACGCCAGCGCCGGTCATCAGGCAGCCGTTCTGGGCACCTTTCTCGCGCAGGATGCGGGTCAGGCGCCGGGTGTCGATGTCGGCGATACCGATAACATTGCGCTGCTGCAGGTAGTCTTCCAGCGTGGCGGAGCTGCGCCAGTTGCTGGCATGGGCCGGCAGGTCGCGTATCACCAGGCCGGAGCAATGGATCTCTGCGGCCTCTTCATCTTCGGGGTTGGTCCCGACGTTGCCGATGTGCGGATAAGTCAGGGTAACGATCTGGCGGGCATAGGAGGGGTCGGTGAGAATTTCCTGAATAGAAACACCCCGGAACAGACTTCCGTCTTGCAAAGCCAACAGGGCCGGTTTCCTCAAGAAGACCTCCGCGTCTGGACGTAGAAAACGGGAGGGTCCCAGGGGAACCGTCCCGTTTCTGAATACTGGTGTGAATTGCCCGAAATCTGGCGGGGAATTGTAATGGATTCGGGGTCTGGCTGTCTACGCAGCGGGTGGAAAAGTGCGTATTTCACTGCAGATATGCGGTGAGATTATTCTTTATCGACAATCCTTCCCCTTCAGCTACCTCAGCCCCAGCACGTCCTGCATGTCATAGAGCCCGGTCTGGCGCTCCATCAGCCAGGCGGCGGCGCGGGCGGCACCGTTGGCAAAGGTCATCCGGCTGCTGGCCTTGTGGGTGATCTCGACCCGCTCACCGGTGCCGGCAAACAGCACGGTATGGTCACCGACGATATCGCCGGCACGGATGGTCTCGAAACCGATGGTCTTGCGCTCGCGTTCACCAGTCTGCCCTTCCCGTCCATAGACGGCACAATCCTTCAGGTCACGACCCAGCGCCTCGGCCACCACCTCGCCCATGCGCAGGGCCGTTCCGGACGGGGCATCCACCTTGTGGCGGTGGTGCGCCTCGATGACCTCGATATCCACTGTATCGCCCAGGACCCGGGCGGCCAGGTCGAGCAGTTTCAGGCACAGGTTGACGCCGACGCTCATGTTCGGCGCGAACACGATGGCGATGTCGCTTGCCGCAGCGGCGATCTCAGCCTGCTGGACATCGCTTAAGCCGGTGGTACCGATGACCAGGTGACGGCCCGCTGCGCGGCACGCGGCGAGGTTGGCCAGCGTGACCTCGGGACGGGTGAAGTCAATCAGGACGTCGAAATCATCCAGCGCCGCCGACAGGTCGGCACCGACACTGACACCGAGCGTGCCCACGCCGGCCAGTTCCCCGGCATCGCTGCCGAGCAGGCTGCTGTCCGGGCGTTCCAGGGCGACCGTGACCGTCAGGCCATCGGCCTGGTGGCAGGCCTCGATGAGGCTGCGGCCCATGCGGCCGCCTGCTCCCGTTATCGCGATTCGTGTCATCGAGTTTTTCCATTTCCAGGTTGAAGCTGCATATTGCCACAGAGCCTGCGGTCGTCACAGTGGTGGCAAGACAAGACTACATAAACACCGGAATCCCGCCGCTGCCTCCTGATATTCAGCCAGGTCCAAATGTCATCAAAGTGTCATTGTATTTTCACACTTCTGTAAAATCTCCGGTGTCTAATTGCACCTCCCTTCATGATCTGATTCATCGAACACAACGGAGAATTGCACAATGGAATTGATACCCAATCGCTTGGCATTCAGTGTGGCACTGGCCATGGCGGGCCTATCCGGTGCCTCTGCACAGACGACCACCGAGCCGGTCCAGGTAACCGGACTCGGGCCGTGGACCACGTCGCCGGTTTTCACCATCGGTGAAACAATCGACGGTTACACCCCGCCCGGCATCCCCGATGGCATGGGCGCCTTCGAGCGTGATGACGAGGTTGTCATCGTCGCCAATCACGAACTGAGAAGTGCGCAGGGTTATCCTTATTTCCTGGCCAACGGTGCCGAACTGACCGGGGCACGGGTGTCCTCCCTGTCGTTTGCCAAGCACAGCCGTGAGCTGATGGATATGGGCCTTGCCTACGATACGATTTATAACCGTGCCGGAGAGATTGTTGATGAACCTTCGGATCTTGATTTTGGCGGCCTCAACCGCCTCTGTTCCGCCGGTTCCTTTACTAAGGGACAGGCCGGTTTCGTCGACGATGTGTTCCTGACTGGCGAGGAGAGCTACGGCGGCACCGAGTTCGCACTCGATGTGGCCAACGGCAAGCTCTGGGCACTGCCCTGGATGGGACGCGCCGCCTGGGAAAGCGTGGCCGCGCTGGAAGTCCCCGGTATCAACAAGACCCACGTCGCCATCGTGATCGGCGATGACCGCGGTGATGCGCCGTTACTGCTGTATGTCGGTGAAAAGATGAAAAACGGCAATTTCGTCGAGCGCAACGGCCTGGCACACGGCAGACTCTATATGTGGGTGGCCGACAACGGCGAACTCAGCCCGGCGCACTGGAGTGGTACCGGCACCAGCCGCAGCGGACGTTTCGTGGAAGTGGAGATTTATAACGCGGATGATGCCGGCAGCGCGGCTAGCCAGGAGGATCGTGGTTTCGACGAGCTGGGTTTCGCCACCCAGGAAGAACTGGACAGCCAGAAATCCGCCATTGGTGCGTTCAACTTCTCCCGCCCGGAGGATGTTCACACCAACCCGCGCAAGGGCAAGGGTAACCAGGTGGTGCTCGCATCCACCGGCCGAAATACCGCCATCAACCAGGGTGCCGATTTATGGGGTACCACCTACCTGGTGGACGTGAAGATCAACCTGGGACGCATCCAGAACGGCAACATCACCGCTGACTTGACTATCCTCTACGACGGGGATGATGCAGGTCTGCAGTTCTCGCATCCGGACTTCGGCATCCGCAGCCCCGACAACCTGGTCTGGGCCGATGATGGCCTGATCTATATCCAGGAAGACCGCTCGACCCCAGTGCGCGTACCGAAGGACATTGCCGGTTGCGCCGCCGCGACGGATCCCGGGGAATGTCAGGACCTGGCCTTCGGCGGCGCCAGCGATGAAGAGGCCTCGCTGTGGTCACTCGACCCGATTAGCGGTGCGGCATACCGTATCGGCCAGGTAAACCGCGATGCTGTGCCCACCGGGCAGACTGACAGCGATCCGCTGGACCTCGGTGACTGGGAGACCTCCGGCATCATCGATGTCACGGACGAGTTCGACGCCAAGGGCGAACGCCTGTTGTTCATCAACGCCCAGGCACACAGTCTCGGTGGCGGTGTCATCGATTCAGCGAACCTGGTGCAGGGCGGTCAGTTCCTGTTCCTGAGTCATGATGAATAAGACTCGGCCAGAAACCTGATCGGATGAATCGATCTGATCTTCGCCTGGGGCGGGCTCACTGAGTCCGCCCCTTTTTTTGCTTTTACACGGAATAAGCCCATCGACCGGGCTTGTTACGTTCACTATCCGGCTTCCGGTCCGCTGCCGTTTGTTGAACGGGCTCTGGACAGAATACGTTCCTGACATCCAGGTTAATACCCAGTCAGGTGCGATGCACCTACCCGCCCAGGCCGTCGAAAAACTTCTTCACGCCATCCACCCAGGAACTGGCCTGCGGGCTGTGGCGACTGCCATCGCCTTCCACTGCTGTGGAAAACTCCTGCAGGAGTTCCTTTTGCTTGCGGTTGAGCTTGACCGGCGTCTCGACCTTCACCCTGCAGACCAGGTCACCCACCGGACCACCGCGCACCTGCTTCACGCCCTTGCCCCGCATGCGAAACATCTTGCCGGTCTGGGTCTCGGCCGGGATCTTGAGGTTCACGCGGCCGCTGAGGGTAGGCACTTCGAGTTCACCGCCGAGCGCCGCAGTCACAAAACTGATGGGTACCTCGCAATAGAGATTGTTCTCTTCGCGCGTAAAGATGGGATGCGGCTTGACCTGGATCTGCACATAGAGGTCACCCGGCGGACCGCCGCTCTCCCCGGCTTCGCCTTCACCGGCCAGGCGAATCCTGTCGCCGGTGTCGACACCGGCCGGTACCTTGACCGACAGGGTCTTGCGTTCCTGCACCCGCCCCTGCCCGTGACACTTCTGGCAGGGATCGGTGATGATGGTGCCGCTGCCGTGGCAGCGCGGGCAGGTCTGCTGTAGGGAGAAGAAGCCCTGCTGCATGCGCACCTGGCCATGGCCGCCGCAGGTGGTACAGGTGGTGGGCGTGCTGCCTTTTTTGGCACCACTGCCACTACAGGCATCGCAGGTCACCTGGGTGGGTACACGGATCTTCACCTCGGTACCGGCAACGGCATCCTCCAGCGACAACTCCAGGTTGTAACGCAGGTCGGAACCGCGGTAGACGCGCTGACCACCACCGGCGGCACGCCCGCCGCCGAAGATATCACCGAAGACATCACCGAACATGTCGCTGAAGCTGGCACCGGCACCCGCACCGGCCCCGGCCGGCCCATAACCGCCCCCCATGGAGGGGTCTACGCCGGCATGACCGAACTGGTCGTAGGCCGCGCGCTTCTGCGAATTACTGAGGATCTCATAGGCCTCCTTGCACTCCTTGAACTTGTGCTCGGCGTCCTCGTCATCCGGGTTCCGGTCCGGGTGATGCTTCTGCGCCGAACGCCGGTAGGCCTTCTTCAGCTCGGCCTCGCTGGCGTTCTTGGATACACCCAGTACTTCGTAGTAATCGCGTTTTGCCATGATATTTTTAGATCTCCTGTACAGCAAAGATCCGGGGACGGCCAAGCCGGCCCCGGACCCGCAACCTCAATATGACCCGGTTGCGTTACTTGCTGTCGGCGTCCTTGACCTCTTCGAATTCGGCGTCGACCACATCACCCTGATCGCCGGCCTCGCCACCGGCCGGGGCTTCCGCGGACGCCTCGCCCTCGGCGGCCTTCTCCTGGTAGAGCCGTTCGGCCAGCTTGCCGGACTTCTCACCCAGTTCCTTGGTGCGGGCCTCGATCGCCTCCTTGTCATCACCCTTCATAGCCTCCTGCAGGGCCTCGATGGCGGCCTCGATATCCTTCTTCTCGGCCTCTTCCACCTTATCGCCCAGCTCACCCAGCGACTTGTTGGCGGCATGGATCAGGCCGTCCGCCTGGTTGCGCACGTCAATCAGCTCATGGAACTTGCGGTCTTCCTCGGCATGCGCCTCGGCGTCCTTGACCATCCTGTCGACCTCATCATCCGACAGGCCGCTGGAGGCCTTGATCTGAATAGACTGCTCCTTACCGGTGGCCTTGTCCTTCGCGGACACGTGCAGGATGCCGTTGGCATCGATGTCGAAGTTCACCTCGATCTGCGGCACACCGCGCGGGGCCGGCGGGATGTCACCGAGGTCGAAGCGACCCAGCGATTTGTTGGCCGTGGCCACATCACGCTCGCCCTGCAGCACGTGCACCGTCACCGCGGACTGGTTGTCATCCGCCGTCGAGAACACCTGGTTCGCCTTGGTCGGGATGGTGGTGTTCTTCTCGATCAGCTTGGTCATGACACCACCCAGCGTCTCGATACCGAGCGACAGCGGCGTCACGTCGAGCAGCAGCACGTCCTTGACCTCGCCGCCGAGCACGCCGCCCTGGATGGCCGCGCCGATGGCGACCGCCTCGTCCGGGTTCAGGTCCTTGCGCGGCTCCTTGCCGAAGAAGCCCTGCACCGCCTCCTGTACCTTGGGCATGCGGGTCTGGCCGCCGACCAGGATGACGTCGTCGACGTCGCTCGCCGACAGCCCGGCGTCTTTCAGGGCAATCTTGCAGGGATCGATGGTGCGGTCGATCAGGTCCTCGACCAGTGATTCCAGCTTGGCGCGGGTCAGCTTCATGTTGAGGTGCTTGGGCCCGCTGGCATCGGCCGTGATGTAGGGCAGGTTCACGTCTGTCTGCTGACTGGACGACAGTTCGATCTTGGCCTTCTCGGCGCCTTCCTTGAGGCGCTGCATGGCCAGCGGATCACCGCGCAGATCCATGCCCTGGTCCTTCTTGAATTCATCGGCCAGGTAATCGATCAGGCGTTTGTCGAAGTCTTCGCCACCGAGGAAGGTGTCGCCGTTGGTCGACAACACCTCGAACTGGTGCTCACCATCGACATCCGCGATCTCTATTATGGAGATATCGAAGGTGCCGCCGCCCAGGTCGTAGACCGCGATCTTGGAATCACCGCGCTTCTTGTCCATGCCATAGGCCAGCGCCGCGGCGGTTGGCTCATTGATAATGCGTTTTACATCCAGGCCGGCAATGCGCCCGGCATCCTTCGTGGCCTGGCGCTGGGAGTCGTTGAAATAGGCAGGCACCGTGATCACTGCCTCGGTGACCGTCTCACCCAGGTAGTCCTCCGCGGTACTCTTCATCTTTTGCAGCACGCGGGCAGAGACCTCCGGCGGCGCCATGCGCTTGCCCTGGGCCTCGACCCAGGCATCACCGTTGTCGGCCTTGACGATGTTGTAGGACACCAGGTCGATATCGCGCTGCACCACATCCTCATCGAAGCGGCGACCGATCAGCCGCTTGACGGCAAACAGGGTATTGGTGGGATTGGTGACTGCCTGGCGCTTGGCGGCCTGACCGACCAGCACCTCACTGTCATCCGTGAAGGCCACGATCGATGGCGTGGTCCGGTCACCCTCGCTGTTCTCGATTACCCGGGCCTTGTTCCCCTCCATTATCGCGACACAGGAGTTGGTTGTACCCAGGTCAATTCCGATAATCTTTCCCATTTTCTCTAATCTCCGCGTAACATCATGAATAATATGAAATCGAAACCTGTCCGCTGTTACCGTCTAGATGGGGTCTGCGGGCATGAAAATCAAGTCTGCTCGGTATCGGAGGCCTCCGGTGCCCTGGATACGATCACCATTGCTGGCCGGATCAGCCGGTCGTGCAGCAGGTACCCCTTTTGCACCACGGTCACCACAGTATTGGGTTCGACATCGGCACGCTCCTGGATGGACATGGCCTGGTGATAATCCGGGTTGAAGCGCTCGTCCTGAGGATTCACCTCGGAGATACCGAACTTTTCCAGCGCGGTGGTAAGCATCTGCAGCGTCAGCTCCACCCCTTCGCTCAGTTTGTTCGATTCGGCATTCTCGGCAGCGAAGGCGGCGATACCCATTTCCAGACTGTCGCGCACCGGCAGCAGTTCCTGCGCGAAGCGTTCCAGGGCAAACTTGTGGGCATTGGCCAGATCGCGCTCGGAACGTTTCCTCAGGTTTTCGATATCGGCCTGCAGGTGCAGGCACTGGTTCCAGTGCTCGTCCGCCTTGTCGCGTGCATCTTCAAGCAGCGCGGTCAGTTCACCGTGATCGAGTGGCTGCTCGCCCCCTTCGGCCTCGGCCGCGGGAGTGCTCACGGCCTCTCCCTGCATCTCATCGACCGATACTTTATCTTTATCTGCCATAAAGTTACTCCACTATTCTAATGCCGGATATCAGTGTTCCGCACGCGCCTGTGCCACCCGCCACGCGCGGAACTGACTGCTGTATATGGGGGTCAATCCTTCTGATTCAAGGCCGCCCCGAGCAATCGGGCGGTCGCGTCCACGATCGGGATGATGCGTTCGTAGGCCATCCGGGTCGGGCCGATGACACCAAGCACGCCAACCACCTCCCCGTCCACCTGGTAGGGTGCGGTGACCATGCTGCATTCATCCAGCATCTGGTAGCCGGATTCTTCACCGATGAAGATCTGGATGCCATCACCATGCACGCACTGGTCGAGCAGGTGCAGAATATCGCGCTTCTGGTTGAAGGCATTGAACAGCTTGCGCAGTTTTTCAATGTCACACAGCTCCCGGAATTCCATCAGGTTGGTCTGCCCGGCCATAATGTAGTCTTCACTCTGATTCTCTTCCAGAACCTGGTCTGCCATCTGCATGGCCGTCACCATCATCCGGTTCATGGTGGAACGCGCCTCGTGCATTTCACCCAGCAGGGTACTGCGCACAGCGGCAAGGTCCTTTCCCTGGAACAGCTCGCTCAGGTAGTTCGATGCCTGCTGCAACTCGGACGCACTGCACTGGCGGTCGGTCGTAATCATCCGGTTCTGCACCTCGCCCTCACTGGTAACCATGATGGCCAGCACCCGCTTCTCCGACAGGGGCAGAAACTCGACCCGCCGGAACAGCGCATGCTCATGTTTGGGGAGGGTTACCACGCCGGCCAGGCGGGTGATGCCGGACAGCAGTTCGGAGGCGGATTCAATCAGGTCCTTCGGCGCCCGCTCGACATCGAATTCCAGGCGCATCCTTTCGACCGAGGAAATATCCAGCGGCTGCACCTTGAGCAGGGTGTCCACGAAAAAGCGATAGCCCTGCACCGTGGGCACGCGCCCGGCAGAGGTGTGCGGCGCGCGGATGAAACCGAGCTCCTCCAGGTCCGACATCACGTTGCGGATGGTCGCCGGGCTGAGGTCGAGCCCCGCCTCGCGCGCCAGGGTGCGCGAACCCACCGGCTGCCCCTCGCGGATATAGCGGTCAATCAGCACCCTCAGCATGTACTGCGCGCGTTCTGGAATATCGGGCGTTGACTGTTTCATGATTGCTCGTGCCCTGCAGGCTGTTGCTGGCACTCCCTTTCGGAGGGTGCCAATCTGCAACGTACCGCCGCCTTCCGGGGGTGTCAAGCCGGTGTACCGGGCGTGCAGACGGGTGTTGGCCTCCCTGTAGAGTCATGTTAGTTTGCCAACGAATCAATGGAATACGAATAATGAAGCTTTCCTTCAAACGTGTCGGCCTGATTGGTAAATCCGACGATCGCAATGTGCTGGTCACCCTGCGCGCCCTGATCGACTTCCTCGAGCGGCACAAGGCGAAGATCGTGCTGGACGCAGGTATTGCCGATATGTTCGCCGACAGTGACTACAAGATTGTCGAGCGCGACGCCCTGGCCCGGCAATGCAATCTCGCCATCGTGGTCGGTGGTGACGGCACCCTGCTGAACGCCGCACGCAGCCTGGCAGAACCCAATGTCGCCGTGCTAGGCGTCAATCTCGGACGCCTGGGCTTTCTGGTCGATGTGTCGCCGGAGGACATGGCGGTACAGCTTGAGCAGATATTCGGCGGCGATTTTACCGAGGAGCGGCGCACCCTGCTGCACGCGACCGTGACCCGTGACGGCGAACCGGTCGATGACAGCACGGCCCTCAACGATGTCATCATCCACAAGAAGGACATCGCGCGCATGATCGAACTGGATACCTGGATCGACGGCCACTTTCTCAACAGCAACCGCTCCGACGGGCTGATCGTGGCGACACCCACGGGCTCGACCGCCTACGCCCTCTCCGGCGGCGGTCCGGTCCTGCACCCGGCACTGAATGCGCTGACACTGGTGCCTATCTGTCCGCACACCCTCAGCTATCGTCCGATTGTCATCAACGACGAGTCGGTCATCGAGATCGTTATCCACAAGGGTGTCCTGAAGGCCCAAATCTCCTGTGACGGCCAGATCAACATGACCCTGGATCCCGATGACCGGATAACGGTGCGCAAACATGAACACACCCTGCGGCTGATACACCCGCCGGGCTACGAGTATTTCGATATCCTGCGCAGGAAACTGCGCTGGAGCGAGCAGCCCTGAGAAGTCACGCCGATCACCCATGCTGACCCATATCCACATCCGCAACATCACCATCGCCGACGAGGTCGAGGTCGAGTTCGGCGGCGGCATGACAGCACTTACCGGCGAGACCGGTGCCGGCAAGTCCCTGGTGGTCGGCGCGCTTGGCCTCGTCCTGGGCGACCGTGCCGACAGTGGCGTCATTCGGCACGGCTGCGAACGCGCCGAGATCGCTGTCGGCTTCGACATCGACCGGCACGCCGCCCTGCAGGGCTGGCTGGAGTCACGCGAACTGGATGCCGACGGGGAATGCCAGCTGCGCCGCATCATCAGCCACGCGGGGCGATCACGCGGCTACATCAACAACCAGCCGGTGCCGATGCAGGCACTGCGTGAACTGGGGGAACAGCTGGTCGATATCCACGGCCAGCACGAGCACCAGTCCCTGCTGCACAGCAATGCACAACGCGCCGCACTGGACGCCTTTGCCGGGCACGATTCCCTGCTTGCCAATGTCACCGCTGTCTTCGCCGACTGGAAGGACACCCGTGACCGGCTCACGGCGGTCACCCGCTCCGAGGAGGACCGCGATGCCCGCCTGGACATGCTGCGCTACCAGTTACAGGAGCTGGAAGCACTGGGTCTGCAGGCCGATGAAATCAGCACCCTGGAAAAAGATCACGATCGGCTGGCAAACGCCGGGCAATTAATGAGCGCTTCCCAACTGGCATTGGAGCAGCTGTATGGCGATGACACGCATTCCGCCTATCAGCGCATCAGCCAGGCCCTCGGCGAGCTCAAGGACCTGGTCCGGCTTGATGACGGGCTCGCCGAGACCACCCGGCTACTCAACGAAATCCTTGTCCTGGTACAGGAGTGTGCCGATGGCCTGCGGCACTACAACGCGGGACTGGACGTGGACCACGGACAGTTACAGGAGCTGGAGACACGCATCGGCATACTCCATGACCTGGCCCGCAAACACCGCTGCAAGCCGGAAGGGCTGCCGGCGATCCGGGAGCGGCTGCAAACCGAACTGGATGGTCTCGAAGATGCCGACCAGCAGCGCGCGGGGTTGCAGCAGAAACTCGCTGAGCTGCAGACCATCTATCTGGAAAGTGCGCGGCTATTGTCTGACAGCCGGTGCAAGGCAGCCAGGCGCTTTGGCAAGCTGGTCACCGAAAATATGCAGGCACTGGGCATGCCCGGAGGCGTCTTCGAGGTCGTCGTGGTAAACGACCCCCAGCGCGACTTCGGACCCCACGGACAGGACACCATCGAGTTCAGGGTCAGCGCCAATCCCGGCCAGCCGCCTGGGTCGTTATCGAAGGTCGCATCCGGCGGCGAACTGTCGCGCATCAGCCTCGCCATCCAGGTCATCGCATCGAAAAGCGGGCACATACCGACACTAATCTTCGACGAGGTCGATACCGGGATCGGCGGCAGCGTGGCGGAAATCGTCGGTCAGAAGCTGCGCACCCTGGGTGATAATCACCAGGTGATATGTGTCACCCACCTGCCACAGGTGGCCGCGCTGGCCGGCCACCAGCTGCAGGTCAGCAAGCTGACCGGCGAAAACACCACCCGCACCCGGATTCGCCAGTTGAATCCGGAAGAACGCACCGATGAGCTGGCACGCATGCTGGGCGGTGTGAAGATCACCGAGCAGAGCCGCGAACATGCCCGTACGATGCTGGCACAGGCCCAGGAGACAAAGCCGGCGAAGACCAGGAAGCGCCGACCGAAACGCACGGGCTAGCCGACCACAGATCCTGCCCTGTCCCGACATCGTCGCCGGGACACACACGGAGAGAATCCGGCCTGCTGCTGTCTAAATTAATTATGACACCGAACTCCGGTCTGGCCGGCAATGAGGTGATCCGCAATGCAGGCGGAACAGGGCAAAGAGGTACAGCGCCTTTACCAGAAACTCCACCCCCTCGGCTGGAGCCGGGATGACTGCAAGCTCATCGCCCCAATCACCCAGGAAATCAACGACCTCAAACGTCAGCAGAATGCTGTCATCCTGGCGCATTCCTACCAGACCGCGGACATCATGTACGGGGTTGGGGATTACGTTGGCGATTCCTATGGCCTGAGCGTCAAGGCCACGGAACACCCGGCGAAAAAGATCATCTTCTGCTCGGTGTACTTCATGGGCGAAACGGCCAAGCTGCTCAATCCCGGCAAAGAGGTCCTGGTGCCCCGGGTGGCCGGCTGCTCGCTGGCGGACTCGATCAGCGGCGCACAGGTACGCGCCCTGCGCCGGGAACATCCCGAGGCCGGCATCGTGTGTTATGTAAACACCTACGCCGAGGTCAAGGCCGAGAGTGATGCCTGCTGCACATCCGCAAACGCGGTCGAGGTGGTCGAGGCCATGCCGCAGGACGAGATCCTGTTCATCCCCGATCGCCTGATGGGGCTCAACCTCGACAAGATCAGTTCCAAGACCATCCTGACCTGGGACGGCACCTGCGTCGTGCATGAGGGCTTCAATGTCGACACCGTCCACGATATCCGTCGGCGCTTCCCCGGGGTAAAGATCCTGGCACACCCGGAGTGCACACCCGGGCTGGTCGCGGAAGTGGATTATGCCGGCGGGACGTCCGGGATGCTCAACTATGTGCGCAACTCGGGCGCCCGTACCTTCATGCTGGTCACGGAGTGCGGGCTCACCGACCGCTTCAAGGCAGAATTCAGGGACAAGGAAATTGTTGGCACCTGCATCCTGTGCCCGTACATGAAGGAGATCCGGCTGGACGACGTACTCAAGGTCCTCAAGGATCCGGACCCCGAACAATACATCGAGATACCACCGGACATCGCGCGTCAAGCGAGGGCAAGCCTGGAAAGGATGTTCGATCTGGAACGTGCAGGCAGGGCCATCCTGGCGCAACGGGGCACAGGCGCCCTGCCCTGGACGGCCACGGGTAAGGGCTGAACACCGGCTGCGTAGCCGGCCGGACCACTGAAGCGCTACTTGTCGCGGCACTCCGCGCAAATACCATACATGTACAGGCTGTGATCGGTCATTTCGTAACCCAGTTCGCTGGCTATGTCCTTCTGGCGCTGTTCGATGGTCTCATCGACAAACTCGTCCACGCGCCCGCATTTCACGCACAGGATGTGGTCGTGGTGGCTCCCCTCGTAGAGTTCGAAGACCGAGTGCCCACCCTCGAAGTGATGACGCTTGACCAGCCCGGCCGCCTCAAACTGGGTGAGGACCCGGTATACCGTTGCCAGGCCGATATCCTCCCCGGAGTCCAGCAGCGCCTTGTAGACATCCTCGGCGCTGTGGTGGTGGCTGGCGCTGCCCTCGAGGATATTCAGGATCTTCACCCGCGGCAGGGTCACCTTCAGGCCGGCCTTGCGTAACTCACTGGATTCCAATGCTTCATCTCCTATTTGATGCCATGGAACGCGAACTTGGGGTATCATGCGGCCGGCCAACTTCCGGGAACCCTGACAGATCTGCAGATGAAAAAGCTTCTCATTATTATCACCTGCTTTGCAAGCCTGAGCCTCGCGGCCTGCTCGTCGCGCCTCCAGCTAATCCATAAGATTGACGTCCAGCAAGGCAACCTCGTCACTCAGGAGATGGTGAATCGCCTGGAGCCCGGCATGAGTCGCGCCCAGGTCCAGTTTGTCATGGGCTCCCCCATGGTGGTGGATACCTTTCACCAGGAGCGCTGGGACTACATCTACCGTTTCAAGCCGGGATATGGCGAGAGTCAGCATGAACACGTCAGTCTCTATTTCGAGGACGAGGTGCTGGCGCGTATCAGCGGCAGCATCCCGCCCACCGAGGGCGGGGACAGCACGACAGGCAGCCGGCAGACCACGGTCGTGGTGCCACCCTACGAACGCGTGGAACCCGGCCTGTTGAACCGGTTCTGGCACTGGATCACCTTCCGCAAACCGGAAGAGCCGTAATGTCTGATAAAAAGATGTACACCGCAAAGGCGCACGACTGCAGGGATGCAGGAGGTAGAGTAACGCAGGGAACAGTTACCGAAAGCGCAAGTAAAGATTCAATAAAAACTAACATCAACACGCAAACATTAAGTACGTGTTATAGGATTTTATGATATTTCGTTTATTTTCTTTGCGCCCTTTGCGCCTTTGCGGTTAATACGCAGTATGACGAACGCGCACCCAAACCGGGTTACTCGCTGCCCGCTCCTTTTTTCATTGCCTTGCCCTCTGCGGCGCGCTTTTTCCTGACCTCCTTGGGGTCGGCGATCAACGGCCGGTAGATCTCCACGCGGTCCCCGGCCTGCAGGACATCGGTCAGCTTGCCCAATCGGCCGAAGATGCCGACCTTGTTCAGCTTGAGATCGATCTCCGGGAACTGCTGCTGGATCCCGGACAGGCGAATTGCCTGCTCCAGGCGGGTACCAGGCACCACGGCCAGCTTCAGGATGACCTGTTTGGCGGGCGTTGCATAGGCCACCTCGACATCGATCCGGTCAGCGCTGTCCATAGACCTCGACCGCGCGTTGCTGGAATGCATCCACCAGTGAATTGGCGATTTGGCTGAACACCGCACCCACCACCATGCTGAGCATTCGACTGGAGAAGTCGTACTCGAGATACAACGAGATCTTGCTGCCTTCTTCACCCAGCGGGTCGAAACGCCAGCAGCCGTCGAGGCGACTGAAGGGGCCGTCGACCAGGTGCATCTCGATCATCTTGTTCACCTGATGGCGGTTACGCGTGGTGAATGACTTGGTCATGCCACCCACGGCAAAGTCGATACTGGCGCGCACCTCGTCACCATCCCGGGACAGGATCCGGCTGCCCTGGCACCACGGCAGGAAGCGGGGATACGACTCGATGTCGATCACCAGCCCGAACATCTCCTCTGGCGTGTAGGGCACCAGCGCCGAACGGTCAATTGACTCCAAGATTCACACCTGCTGAGTTAGTGTTCAGATAATACCGATCGCATTCAGGAAGACGATGACCACGGCAATCGGCGTGATGTAGCGCACCAGGAGCCGCCATAATCGGTAGAAGAACCCGTCACCCATCGCTAGCTCGTCCGCGCTGGACTCACGCTTCATCTGCCAGGCGGCAAAGACCGCGATCAACAGCCCCCCAAGCGGCAGCATGATGTTGGCCGTCAGATAGTCGAGCAGGTCGAATATCGTGCTGTCCGCGAACACCGGTATCAGTGACAACGGTTTCAGGTCAGACCAGATGTTGAACGAGAACACCGTCAGCAGACCGACCAGCCAGGTGGTGAATCCGGCCACTACCGCGGCGGTGATCCGGGTCATGCCCATGTTCTCCACCATCCAGGCAACGGCCGGCTCGATCAGGGAGATTGCAGAGGTCCAGGCGGCAAACACCAGCAGCAAGAAGAACAGCATGCCGAAGAAGGCGCCGCCATCCATGTGGCCGAAGGCAATCGGCAGGGTCTGGAATATCAGGCCGGGGCCCGCGGCCGGCTCCAGGCCGTTGGCGAACACGATGGGAAAGATCGCCATGCCGGCCAGCAGGGCCACCAGCGTGTCCATGATGGAAACCGCGATAGAGGTCTTGGCGATCGAGGCGTTATCCGGCAGGTAGGACCCGTACACCATGATCGCGCCCATGCCCAGACTCAGGGTAAAGAAGGCATGGCCCATGGCGATCAGCACACCGTTGGCGGTGATCTTGCTGAAGTCCGGCTGGAACAGGAAATCCAGGCCCTGGTGAAAGGAGCCGCTGTTCCAGGCATAGCCCACCAGCAACAACAGCAGCACGAACAGCGCCGGCATCAGCAAGCGCACCGCGCGCTCCAGGCCGCTGCGCACCCCGCGCGCGACAATGATCATGGTCATTACCATGAAGATGGTATGCCAGGCCAGTAGCCGCTCAGGCTCGTCCACCAGGTTGGAGAAGACGCTCTGCACGCCGTCGGCGGTCAGCCCGGTAAACAACCCGCTGCCGGCGCGGAACACATAGGCAAGCGCCCACCCGGCGATCACACTGTAATAGGACAGGATCAGGAAACCGCCCAGCACACCCGCCCAGCCGAGCAGGCGCCAGTGACGACTGGCATTCTCTTCGTAGGCCAGGGTGCGCATGGTATTGATCGGGCTCTGGCGGCCACGGCGGCCGATCATCACCTCGGCCATCATGATGGGGATGCCAATCACGGCGATGCACATCAGGTAAACCAGCACGAAGGCGCCACCGCCGTTTTCACCAGCGATGTACGGAAACTTCCAGATATTCCCGAGTCCCACAGCCGAGCCGGTTGCGGCAAGAATGAATGCGAACCGGTTGGACCATTGGCCGTGAATTGATTTCCGTTCTGTTGGCATGCATATTCCTCTGGCTCCGCTGGCACGGGAATTGTCCGTTAAATGACGGTTTACCTCAACCGCGGATAAATCCGGACGGGACCATAGACGAACGGGATTGTTATACTGCGTGCATGGCGAAGAAGAAAATCGGATCCAGGGGATCCTCCAGCACCATTGCTCTCAACAAGAAGGCACGTCACGACTACTTTATCGAGGAACGCTTCGAGGCCGGGCTGGCGCTGCAGGGCTGGGAGGTCAAGAGCCTCCGCGAAGGCCAGGTGCAGCTGGCGGAGAGCTACATTCTCATCAAAAACGGCGAGGCCTGGCTGCTCGGCAGCCACATCCCGCCGCTGACCACCGCCTCGACCCACATCAAGCCGGACCCGACCCGCACCCGCAAGTTGCTACTGCACCGCCGCGAGCTGGATAAGCTTATCGGTGCAGTCGAACGCAAGGGCTATACCCTGGTCCCGCTGGCGCTGTACTGGAAAAAGGGCCGTGCCAAACTGGAAGTCGCCCTGGCTCGCGGCAAGCAGAGTCACGACAAGCGGGCAACAGAGAAGGCGCGCGACTGGGACCGCGAAAAGAGCCGGATACTACGGCACCGCTGAAGCCACACCCCCCGCCCCGGCACGCGTGCCGGTGTGAAGACTGATCTCACCACTCCAGGGCCGGTATTGATTCCTTGGTCGCTGCCTCACCGGCCTCTGTCTCCTCGGCCGCTGCCTCACCGGGCGTCGCCACTTCGGCAACGGCTTCCCCGGCCACATCACTGTTACGCTGCTCCAATTCGGTGATCAGGCCATCCAGGCCCTGTTCACGGATAATGTTTGAGAAGCCTGACCGGTGCGTTGCCACCAGGCTGACACCCTCGATCACCACGTCGTAGACCTTCCATCCATCATCCCGGTTTAACATCCGGAATTGCACATGCACCCGCGGTCCCTGAGGCTGTTCGATCTGGGCCTCGACCATCACATTGTGGGTGCCCTGTGTCTTGCGCAGCGGCAGATAATGGATGGTCTGGTCCTGGTAACCGGAGCGGGTGACCGACGCCAGGTAGGTCCTGATCAGCAGTTCCCTGAATTCATCGGCAAAGACCTGGCGCTGCTCCGGCGTTGCCTTGCGCCAGTGCTTTCCCAGCACCCATTGCGACAGGGCCAGGAAGTCCACGTTCGGCACCACGAACTTGTCGGCCAGCGCGCGCAGCCGGATCGGGTCATCGAGTACCCCGGGGTCCTGATTGATGACCTCCAGCACGCTTTCCGACATTTCCTGCAGCACCACCAGCGGGCCCGGCTCCGCGTGAACGGCCTTGGCGGCAAGCAGCAATGAGGCCAGCACAGCGATGCCGGCCAACAATCGCAGTCGGCCACAGGTCACCCCTTGCCGGAATGTGGCCGGACATGGCCACGTATAGGTGTCTCTGATTGATTCAGACACGGGAGGTACTAGACGGACCAGTCAAGCAATGGGCATCGCTAAAATCCGTTCTCTTGCTTCGAGTCATGGCGCTCCTGCCAGCATCGTCTATTGTTACTTATACACACAGTCTATGACACTCTGGCGAGGTTTTGAACATGAAGGTATTCATGCTGTACACGGGCAGCGGGCCACTGGTGATCCTGACCTCTCATGTGAACATCGAGGACGCGGCGCTGCTCGAGAAGCTGGTCGCCAAGGGGGTGGGGAAATTCATCGCCTTCCAGATCCCCTATGAACTTGCGGAACAGCGCTATGGCGGACATTTCGCCGTGGTCAAAAACGACCTGGGTGAGAGCGACGACCTGCGGGTACTCGACTACAACGGTGAGCGCGCCTTCAAGCTGTTCGGTTTCCACGAAATGGGGGAAGAAATCCGGCACGAACCCGGTCGCGCGGTCTAAGCCCCCGTCAACAGGCCCTGTGCCGGAATGCCCGTACGCCTGATCAACAGCGGCTGATAGTAGTGATGGGTGGTGATATCAAAAACCGGTCAGGGACCGGTTGCCCCGATCCGGCAGCGCCCGCGGAAGAGTCGCTGGCGCAGTTTCGCTTCTACGAGGAGTTGAACGACTTCCTGCCCGCGGACCGCCGCAAGACCGCCTTCATCCATACCTTCACACGACGTGCCTCCATCAAGGACATGATCGAGTCCTTCGGTGTCCCGCACACGGAGGTGGAACTGATCATCGTCAACGGTCGCAGCGTGGACTTCTCGCATATCGTCACGGACCAGGACCACATCAGCGTCTACCCCGTGTTCGAGAGCATCGACATCCGCCCACTGCTGAGACTGCGCCCCGCCCCCCTGCGTTGTCCCACTTTCGTGCTCGACACCCAGCTGGGACGGCTGGCCCGTTACCTGCGGCTACTGGGCTTCGACAGCCTGTACCGCAACGACTACCACGATGACGAAATCGCGCGCATCTCCAGCGAACAACACCGCATCCTGCTGACCCGCGACCGCAGGCTGCTGCAGCGCAGCATCATCACGCACGGTTATTTCGTGCGGGCCACCGATCCGCTGCAGCAGGTGGACGAGGTGCTGAAACGCCTCGACCTCTACAACGACATCGAGCCGCTGAGCCGCTGCATCCGCTGCAACGGAATTCTCACCGAGGTAGACAAGGACGCCGTCATCGAGCGTCTCGAGCCGAAGACAAAACGCTACTTCAACCAGTTCCGCATCTGTCGAGACTGCGACCAGATCTACTGGAAAGGCAGCCATTTCAGCAAGATGATCGCGCTAATCGACGGTTTCAGGAACCAGCGCGATCATGATGGCCTGCACGAGACACACCCGATGGGCTGAGCATTTGCGCTATCCGGAAACTATAATGAGATTACCGATACGCATCTTTCGATTTGTCGGTAGAGGTTGAGACTTCCTGCAACGGGAGGTGAGTGTCTTCATTCTGGCCGTTAATGAGCAAGGAGGCCTTTATGACAGCGCATACACTCTGGAGAGCACTGGCGTACGCATTACTCTCGGGCGCCATATTAATGACGATCAATATAGCTGGCTGTTTTCATTCGGATGATGATGACACTGTTTCCGGAGGCGTCCGCACTCGCGAGGTAAGTATCGATGTGAGTGCTAGCGGCCAGGATATCGCCGTGACTGCCGGCGAGACCTTATCCCTGGCGTTCCCAGTTTCATTTGACATCCAGCGCTTTGGCGGGCCCTTCGGTGAGCTGACGCTGAATCTCGAGGATCACCTGTCTGATGTTTCAGTGATCCCTGCAGGCCTGGTGGCAACTGCCAGCGTTCCCGAAGATAGCCTTGTGACCGCGGCCGCCACAAGTGACAGCGCCCAAATGTTCCTGCGTGTCGCTGCCTCAGAAGCGCTCGAAACGGTATGTGCCTTCGGAGAGCTGTACGGCCCATTCGAGGTCATGCTGGATAGTGAGTTCCAACCCGCGACGGTAACTCCGGGCACCGCGTCGGCGACACAATCGACAATCGATGTAATCAACACAGGCGCCTATTCCCTCTGTGTTCAGGTACTGCCGCCTATAGATGCCATCATTGACCTGAACCGCCTGGGCCTGGCCGTGAGTGATTGTAACGAGTCCCCCGCGGATATCTCGGGCACCTGGGGCGGAACCTTTTCTTGCAGTGATAATTGTGGCAACGACTCCGGGTCAGTCACACTGGCGATCGAGCAAAGCGAGACTGACTCCTCCATCGCCACTTACACGGATGATTCCGGTGCTGCGTACCAGGGAACGGTGTGCGGCAACCGTTTCAGTTTCAAAGGCGGTATTGCCTCCAGCTTCGAGGAAAGCGGCACATTTGTACTCAATGCAGATGGCACCGCAAGCAAGGCATCGACCTATAAAGATACACCGCCCGGCATATGTACCGGCACATGTACTGATGCACTGGTACGGGTAGGCGACGGCGCAGTTGTCACGGATGGCACATGTGACGTCGGGGGTCTGCCAGGGCATCAGGTTCGCTTCGTGCTTGCACCGGATGGCCAGCCCCAGGTCGAGGTGCAGCCGTGTGCCGCCTTCGAATGCAACTTGCCACCCGACTCGTTTTCAGGCTGTACGCTGCAGGTGTTCGATATTGCCGGCACTGACCGCTTTTTCCAGTTCCTGACGCCGGAAAACACGGGAACCTGTTTTGCCTTCGAGGCGCGCATCCAGCACCCGAATACCGGGGTTGTCTATGATGTCAGCGGGGAACCCCAGCGTATCTTCGGCGCCGACTCGGTACCGTTTGCCACTGGCATATTCACCGGGAGTGATGGTTCAAGCGGCACGGCCGAGTTCTTCGAGTCCGTCCCCGGTCAGGCCGGGTTCAAGGGCTTTGTGAACCCGATTCCGGTTATGCCCTGTTCCGGGTGACCAGGAGCAGGGCATGATCGACTCGGTACTGCTCGTGGGCGCAGTGTCATCATAATCATCGATCGGAGCGCCGCCACCGTTGATGATTGACTTGCCGCTCACGGGCAGGTTGTTGCATGACACAGGCTCTGGCCGATACGGATCATGCCGAAACCGGTCGATCGCGCCTGCAAAGCGCTCCTTGTTTATGAGGATCCCCCCACTACAGCAAAATCAACCAAAACTGCCCACTCACGCTTCACATCTAAGGAACCTCTGATTTATTGATGCATCACGTCATTGCGAGCGCAGCGAAGCAATCTCTGACCAGTACGATCAATCAGTTACAGATTGCTTCGTCGCTTCGCTCCTCGCAATGACGAATTGATCAGACCTTCCCTAAGGTTTCACGTATCGCCTGATTAATTTCTTTTTCCATCGTAAAATTCCCGGCACTCGCGCTCCCGCCCGCGCACCACCCGCCGGCCGATCAGTGGGCCGCGCGTTTCCGTCACGATGGTGCACTGCCCTTCCTGGTGATGATCGTCATAGTAGTACGCTACCACCCAGTCGTGGGTGCGCTTCAACTCATGGGCACGCGCGGTATTCGAGTACAGCAGGGTGAAATGCCAGTCATCGGACTGGCTGTGCAGGATCGGCAGCCAGGCCTTGCCCTCGGGATTGAAGCGTTTCGGTGCGATGAGCGGCAGTGCCTCCAGCACCGCCTTGTCGCGGTATTCCGCATCGGCCGCCAGCAACAGCCCGACACCCGGTGCGACACCGGGTTCCTCGCGCGGCAGTCGCCGTGTCCTGCCGAGCAGCTGGCCGAGGGAATTACGGATGGCCGCGATGCGCCGCTCACCGACTCCCGGGACGCCAGCCAGGCTGCCGTCGTAGGCCGCTGCCTCCAGCGCCTCGAGCGTATCGATATGCAGGCCCTCGTGGATCTGCTCGGCCAGCTTCGGGCCGATACCGGGCACCGTCTGGAACAGGTGCACCGGATCGAGGGTGCCGCGCAGGCGCTCCAGCTGGACCCAGCGCCCGGTGTCCAGCAACTCCTGTATCGCCCGGGCGATACCCTTGCCGATGCCGGGCAGCGCTACCAGGCCGGCAGTGCCCTCCTCGGCGGCGATGTCGGCGACGTCCCGGTCCAGACGCGCTACGGTATCACTGGCATGGCGATAGGCACTCACCCGGAAGGGATTGGCCGCCTGCTGCTCGAGCAGGTCGGCCGCCTGGGCGAGCTTCAGCGCAATCTGCTGGTTGCGGGAGGACTCCATCACGACCCGAGTGTAACAGTCGCGGCAACACGCGCGCACCGGGACGGGCCGGCCTGTTTACTGCGGTGACACGGCGATAAAGAAATACTGCCAGGGCAGGATGAGCTGCATGGCATGAAACAAATTGGAACATTCCGGTTTAGGCATTTTTTCACCCGCCTGTATTCCCGGATTGCAAAAATAAACTAGGTTGCCCCACTGCTGTTCACATTAATCCCCTCTCCCATGTGTGGGAGAAGGAATCAAACAGGGCAGCAGCGGTAATGTCACACTGCTGTCCGAATTAATCCCCTCTCCCATGAGTGGGAGAGGGTTAGGGTGAGGGTTGAAATCCCAGTGAAATAAGCACTCTTTTATGCAACTGCGTTGCATTCCCCTCATCCTGGCCTTCTCCCCAGAGGGGAGAAGGAATTAGGTGGGACAGCAGTGGGAATGTCCCCTTTATTGTGCTCTGTTCGCTACAGCGGGGCCTTTAGTGGATCGAGCACCGCCGGGTAAAGAAGGCAGGCTACCGTTCGGCCCGCAGCGTGGCAATGCGCTGCTCCAGCGGCGGGTGCGTCATAAACAGCTGCTTTAGCCCGGAGCCGAGGCCACCCGCGATACCGAAGGCCGCGAACTCGCCCGGCAGGTCATGCGGTTCGTGCGCCCGCTGCAGGGCCTGCAGGGCACCGATCATCTTGTCCCGTCCGGCCAGCGAGGCACCACCCGCATCGGCACGGAACTCGCGCCGCCGCGAAAACCACATCACGATAATGGAGGCCAGGATGGACAGGAACACCTGCGCCACAATGGAGGTGATGTAATAGGCGGGACCGTAGCCGCGCTCGGTCTTGAAC
>CAMYJI010000039.1 GCA_947258545.1 uncultured Ectothiorhodospiraceae bacterium | reverse complement strand
AGTCTCTAACGACTTATGACGGACTCGGTCTCAATCCTTTCTCCTGGCTCGTGGCAAATATCCTATTTCCAACGAGTTGGTTCAAGCATAGGATGACGGGAATATCTCAGATTAGATTTTCTAGCAGGCTTCGGGACTTTTCCGGGATTCGGTTATGAATCGTTGAACATAGTCCGGTAATTCATGCAACGGGCGTCCCGGATTCAGTTAACGAAAACAAATGGTTAAATTCCAGCAATACCACTCATAATGCTGGGGTCGGTGGTTCAAGTCCACCCGTAGCCACCAAAATAGTCCATTAGAATCAGGGCATTAAAGTGGCGTCTGAACGGCCAGGTCCTTCGCGGCATCACCAGTGCCTGGCGAATTGTCGCTCAGACGGCCATGGGCAGCTGGTATATGCCACGGCAATGCGACACATTCCCTCAATGCACGCAAAACACAGTCCCCTGTGCATCATTGTGTGGTTCTTTACCGCAAGTCCACCGTTGTAATACCTCGACAAGTAGTTTCTTGCTGAATGGCTTGCTGAGATAATCATCCATATCCGCTGCGATGCATTTGTCGCGATCGCCTTCCATGGCGTTAGCGGTTACCGCAATGATCGGGATACACCGACCCTTTTCTTTGCGTTCATTGTTCCGGATTACTCTGGTTGCTTCATAGCCGTCCATTTCCGGCATCTGGCAATCCATCAGGATGAGATCGAAACTGTCATGTTTCAGGGCTTCCACAACTTCCATGCCGTTGGCTGCCACCTGTGTCTTGCAACCGATAAGCTCCAGCATTGCCAGCGCTACTTCCTGGTTAACTGGATTGTCTTCGGCCAGCAGAATATTCAAGCCTGAAATGCTGGTGCGGTTGCCAATTAATGGTGTTTCATCCTTGACTACGGATTTGGCGTCAATTGTACTTACCATGGCATTGTAAAGATCGGACTGGCGGGCCGGCTTGTGAAGGTAAGTATGGATCCCTGATTTTTTTGCGGTATCTGCATCACCATAAACACCAACGGAAGTCAGCATGATCAACGGAATATCAGAAATCTGATTGTCTTCCTTGATAGCGCGTGCCAGCTCAATGCCGTTCATTTCGGGCATGTTCATATCCGGAATAGCCAGTTCATAGCGATCTTGCTGGTCGCTTGCTTTACGCAGCATCGCCAGCGCCTGCTCTCCACCCATGGCAGTACCATGCCGCATACCCCAGGCGCTGGTTTGATGTTCCAGTATTGAACAGTTTGTTTCATTGTCGTCAACAATTAGCACGCGCATACCACGGAGTTGTCCATATGTTGTCCTGTCGACTCCATGATCCGTCCGTTTTTCAAGTCGTGCCGTAAACCAGAATGTCGAGCCAGCGCCAGGTTCACTGACAACGCCGATCTCCCCGCCCATCATTTCTGTTAACCGACTGGATATTGCCAGTCCCAGCCCGGTGCCACCGTATTGACGTGTCGTAGACCCGTCTGCCTGCGTAAAGGACTCGAAGATCCTTGAACAGGCTGCTTGTGTCATACCGATACCGGTGTCACGCACTTCAAAACGCAGTTCAACCTGGCTGTCGTCGTCATCAGCCAGGCTGATGTAAGTAAATACCTCCCCCTGTTCGGTGAACTTTAATGCATTACCCACCAGATTAGTCAGAATCTGTCGCAGGCGGTTGGGATCGCCGATTAAAGCATTCGGCGCCCCTGGCTGGATTTCACACAATAACTCCAGACCTTTGTTGTGGGCAGTATTAGCCATCAACTCCATTACTTCTTCAACTATCTCGCGCAGCTCGAAATCAATTGATTCCAGTTCAAGTTTGCCCGCTTCGACCTTCGAGAAATCAAGAATGTCGTTAATAACATGCAACAGGGCCTTGCCTGATCGGTGAACTATGCTGCAAAACTTTTTCTGCTGCTCGGTTAACTCGGTTCCCAGCATGAGTTCAGGCATACCTAATACACCGTTCATTGGGGTCCTGATCTCATGGCTCATGTTTGCCAGAAACTGTGATTTGGCCTGGCTTGCCTGTTCTGCTGAATCCCTGGCTTCCTTCAATTCCCTGTCACGGATTTCTATCTGATTGAGCATTTCGTTAAATCCGTCGGTCAGCATGCCCAGTTCATCGTCACTGATCCACTCGGCCCTGAGGCTGTAATCCTGTTTGGATTTTACCTTAACCATTGTCCGGGACAGTTCCAGGATTGGTTTGGATACAGTTTTTTGCAATACTGATGCAAGCACGATAGCGATCAACACGGACACAGCGAGGACAACACCCACAACTGTCATGCCCCAGATAAGCTGTTCATGAATCTCGCCAAGGTCTGACTTGATATAGAGAAATCCGAGGGCCTCGTCATTGAGATAGATCGGAGTAACCAGTTCCAGGCTGTCTGCCCCGAAATAGTGGTCACTCCCGGACTGGCCGTATAGCTCCCCATTGAAGTCAAATTCGGGATTTACATGAGAATCAGCGCCCGGCCCGGCTATAGCATTCTCGTAACTTGCGAGGAATTTTCCTTCAATATTCCGAATTGTTGCAGAAATGACATGGGGTTCAGCGCGCAGCGCTGACAGGGTTTCCCTGGCAGCCGCCTCATCGCTGAATACCAGTGCGGCTGAACTGTTGCGCCCGATAACTTCCGCCAGGACCGTGAGGTCCTCTACCATGGCCGCACGGATCTTCACCAGGTCGATGGCGATAAACGCGCTGGATGCGAGCAGCAGCACGATGATGCTGGTCAGCACCATCAGCGTAGTCAGCTTGCCCCTGATAGATAAATTCCGGAATTGTCTGAAGCTCACATTTAATCCCTGTAGCGTTTCTCACATTTAATCCCTGTAGCGTTTCGATAGAACCTGTACTCGACTTGCATAGCGGGGGAATTCATGGGCATCATGGATATAGCGGCAAACGCATGAGTGACTTGAAGAATCAATGCATGGGATTGGTGCACACCGTAACGTGGATTGTTTCGGATAAAAAGTTAATCAATAAACAATAAGATACATAATTTCCATCTGATTCGAAGGAAAGGGCAGGGCAACACCACCGATATCGCCAGCATGGGTTACAAAGGCGGAAATGGGTTCACACCGAAACAATCACAATTCACCAGTGGCTGTCCTTCGTGTGTACCAGGAGAGTCAGCCATAATAACTCACCGTCACGGAGCCTGGCCGGTCAGAGTGGACAGTAGGGGCATCCACAGGCATTCTTGAAGTTATCTGGCCGGTTATTTCCGGTATTTGAATGACTGGATCATTCTGTATTTACAGAGCGAATATAATGAAACGATCTCATCTAATAATAATCCTGTGTATGTGTGTTATTGCCTTTATTACAACCGCATCCAATGCCGCCTTGTTCGACCGCGGTGGTGGGTTGATCTACGACAGCGGAGAGCCGGATGTTCGGGGGCGTCGGCGGCTGGCGGCTGCCAACCACAACTCAGTTTGATGATCCGACCTGCTCTAGTGACGTCAGGGCGGCTGGATCATTCACGCTTTTCTATGAACATCGCCTTGACTGCACTGGCGGGGAGATGGAGCTGCTGACTCATCTGCATGATCCCTGGAATAATCCGATTTTTGAAAACATCAACCGGACACGCTACTGGACGGATACACCCTACAGGGATGGAATTGATCCGTGTATTGATTACCCCGATTATGATGTTCCCTGTACTATCGAAAATGATACCGGTATCAGGACGGACTTCTACTGGCAGTGGGGCTTTACGGGGTTTGATGGCGTTAATGGACCCGCATACAAGACCACGTTAAAGGGGACCAATGATCGCTATGCCTGGGCGGTGCACGACGGCGATGTCGGCGCGGTGGTAGGTCCGGCACCTGAGATCTTAGTCACCGATTCAGCGGCCCCGGCGACTGACCTTCAACTAGAGTTTGGCAGTGTCACCGAGATGACATCATCAGATGGTACTGTGACGGTAACCAACAGCGGGGATCAGGACCTTGTGATTGGCCAGATTGCTGTATCTGACCCGCTGGCCGCACCATTCAGTATCCTGGATGACGCCTGCTCGAATCAGACGCTGACACAAGGGATGAGCTGCACCCTTACCGTCAGGTACTCACCGCCAGCAACGGGGGCATCCACGGACAGCTTTGACATACCCTCCAACGATGCTGATGAAGACCCGGTCATATTCAATGTGTCCGGAACCGGAATCAGTGCATCCGCACCCGAAATCACGGTCACTGATTCCGTGACCCCGGACAATGATCTTCAGGTGCCGTTTGGCGAGGTCACCGAAATGACCTCATCTGATCAGACCATTTCGATAAGCAATGATGGTACGGCGAATCTGGTCATTGGCCAGATCGCTGTATCTGATCCGCTGGCCGCACCGTTCAGCGTCCTGGATGACACCTGCTCGAATCAGACGCTCGTACCAGCCGCACTCTGTCGCCTTACTGTCAGGTTTTCACCTCCTTCACCAGGTGTCTCAACTGACAGTTTCGACATCCCTTCCAACGATGGGGATGAAAACCTGATAACAGTCAACGTGTCCGGGGCAGGAACCGAATTACCTCCGCCTGATAGCAACGGGGATGGTATTTCGGATGCCGACGCGATTGCTCTTGGACTGGACCCAAATGACCAGGATGGGGATACCGACAATGACGGTCAGTCGGATGTAATCGAGGTTGGTGAAGATATCGAAAATCCGATGGATAATGACGGCGACGGTGTCACTGATGCACTGGAGCCGGGGGAAACCGCCAGTGATGCAGGGATTGCCAGTGGCCTGCCGTTAGCGAGTGGCGATTCCGTCATAATTACCACGGCTCCCGGTGAGATGCTCTCGAATGTCAGATCAGATGAAGCAAACGATGGGCCGGGCGGTATAGAATTACCATTTGGTACAGTCAGTTACACGACAACCTCGCCATTGGGTGGTAACGTGACCGTACGGATGACCTTCTCTGTTGATCTGCCAGACTTGCTGGTCATCAACAAGGTGGACAAGGCCAATAATTATACTGAATTGCCGGATACCGTCTGGAACCAGGTTGATGACAGGTCGGTGGATGTCACACTGACCGATGGCGACCCGCAGACCGACCTGGACGAGGTAGCCGATGGAACGATCGAGGATCCCATTGCAGTCGGCAGCATCACTGGCGTAACAACTGGCAGTAGCGGTAGCGGTGGCGGTGGTGGTGGCTGCACCATGGGATCTACCGCAAGCATCGATCCGATCTGGCTGTTTATTCTGCTCGTACCTGGAATCGGTTACCTGCAACGGCATAGAGTTGAATTGACAGATGTAGCTGTAAAATAACCGCGTGACGCTTGATCGTCACCTGGCTTTGCTGGATACATGAGGGCTATTCGCCTCATTATCAAGAGTCTGGCAGTACTGCTGCTGCTATCTGTGCTGGCTGTACCCGTCATTCTGGCCGTGGCGGGTATCGAATCGACCCCCCTGGTGGAACCGGGTGCCAAGCTATCCCACGAGGATGTCGAACGGATCAAGAAGCTGCTCAGGCAACATGATCCCAGGCGCCTGGAGGACGAAGGCGAGATACGCACTCTCTCACTCGCCGGGCGTGATCTCAATCTGTTGATAAACCATGCAAGCACCCGGGTCTGGAACAGCAATACCCGGATCGCCCTGCACCCGGACAGTATTGTTGCCGGTGTTACCTTCACGCTGCCGGAGAATCCCCTCGGTGACTATCTGAACCTGTCGGCCCGGTTGTCCAGCGCTGCCGGTATTCTCAGGGTCGACCGGTTTAGCATCGGCAGCCTGCAGCTGCCCGGTGGCCTGATCAATCTCCTGCTGCGCCGGGTTCACAATACACTGCAGGTGCGCTACGACGATTACCGTGCCCTGATGGCAACGATCAATGGCTACCGGTTGCTTGAAGACCGCCTGGTGCTGGTTTATCAATGGCGCCCGGAGCTGGCCAACAGGCTGCAAACGCGTGGCAAGGGTCTGTTGTTTTCCGAAGCGGACAGGGATCGGCTCCTTGCCTATCAACGTGAGTTGGTGAATATTTCCGGGCAATATGCCCGGCGCCACGTCTCCCTTGAAAGGATATTTCCCCCGCTGTTCCAGCTGGCAGCAATGCGTTCGAGTGTTGCAGAGAGCGATCCACAAGCGGAAAACCGTGCTGCCCTGATCACCCTCGCAATGTATGTGTTTGGCATCGATGTGCACCGTTTCATCGATGTGCCAGGCACGGCGGGTCACCAATGGATGCATCTGACCGTGCACGAACGCCACGACCTGGTAAAGCACTTTCTGGCATCAGCGGCCATAACGGTATCCGCAGGCAGTGGTCTGGCCGCCGCCGCAGGCCTGTTCAAGGAACTCGACGACTCCCGGGGGGGTACAGGATTCAGTTTTGCCGACCTGCTCGCCGATCGTGCCGGAGTACGGTTGGCTGAAATGGCAACCGGCTCGAAGCAACAGGCGCTGGCACTGCAACAGCGCATGAGTTCTGAATTGAGAGAGTCGAGTTTCATGCCACAGATCGACGAGTTGCCTGAAGGCATCATGGAGCTGGAGTTCAAACAACGTTACCTTAATACAGATAGCGACAAATACCGGATGGTGGAGGCTGAAATCCAGCGACGTATCGCCATTTGCAGCATCTATGCAGCGGAATAAATGGGAAGTAACCAAGATCAGGCGCAAATAAAGCGAACAGCCCCGCATGCTTTATTGTTATAAACTGTAAAAAAGCGATGTGGTGTTGTTGACACCTGTTGTCCGGGTGTACGGTCCCGCATTTATTGACTTGAGCCCGTCGCGTCTGCCTGCAATACTACCAGGGCGGGATACACGTCTCGCCAATGACAACCCAGAAAACAGGCTGAAAATACAAACAGGCACATGCTTGTCTGGAAACACTATACTTATGCGTCAGTCTATTCCGGTTACCCGCATGCTCATAAAGCGGGTAGTCACCCTCAAGTCTGCAACAAACTACGGATGAGGAACATACCATGAGTACACCTTTGAAATACCTCGACAAGGCGCTCAACTCGCTACGTGATCTCAACCTGATGCCAGCGGATAATGAGGAGGCGCCCATCATCGCGTTGCTGAACAAGATTACCGATCTGGATGAAGAAAAGGTCGTCGCAATCGCCATGACACTAAACCAGGCTTCGCTGTTCAATGAAGTCGTGCGTGAACAAGTTACTGCCATGCAAATCGGCGAACGCTATGAAGAAATAACCACTTCATTTAACAGCATTCGCGAAGATGCCAAGGGGATGGTTGAACAGCTGACAGATGGCAAGGTTAATACCTGGGAACGCGTGCAGAATATCTGGATGAAGGTGAGTCGTGGCGATATCTCCGAGCGCTTCGACAAAATCAAAAAGGTATATCTGGATGTGGCTGATGATTCCAGGGATCAGATCGAGCGCGAACACCTGATTCTCACCTCCTACCAGGATTTCCGCGGAGCCCTGAAAGAGTCCGAAGTGTTGGCGCTTGAAGTCCTGAAGACTGCCCAGGGAGAACTGGACAGCGCCAAGACCGACCTGCAGGCCGCGATGGACGTTTTGGGGGCGTATACAGGTGCTGATGCCGCGGAGCGCGCACGCCTGGAACTGACGCGTGACGAGCGCATGCGTGATGTTCAGTACGCCGACCAGCGTTACCAGATCTGCAAGGATCTTTCCGATAATCTGACGGTGGGCTACAACACATCGGAGGTTGTCATGGCGCGGCTTATCCAGACCACCAATGCAAAGGAACGGGTATACCAGCAGGCGATCAGCTTTTTCGGAACCAATGAAACCGTGTTAACCGCACTGAGTGCGTCGTTCACCGGCCTGCATGGTTTGCACGAGAGCACCGAGACCCTGAACGCGATGAAAGAAGGTGTCAGCAAGAGCCTGGAAGACCTGGCTGACATCGGTGGCAAGGTTCAGGAGGAGGCCATCAAGGCCGGCTACGGTCCGACTATCCGTGCCGATGCCGTCAAGCGCCTGGTCGACTCGGTAATCAGTTTCCAGGAGCATTCGCGCATTATTATCGAGGAAATGCGCAAGCTGAGTTCGCAGAACGCTGATGAAATACGCGATGCGGTGGAGCAGGGCAAGCAGCGCCTGGCACGGTTGGTCGAAGAAGGCAAAGCACTGCCACTGACACCACCGGGGCAATCATAACAGGCCCCGGGCAACACGCAGCCTCGAATCATGGCCGAGACAAACACAGCAACAAGACATCCACTCGATGAAGTCATGCTGGCCATGGATGTGGTCGATACGCTCCGGCATCGCCGGCTCCTGGTTGCGCGTGAACTGAACACGGAGGCGCGCGAGCAAACGCTGATCGATCGGCTGCGTGAGATCTATGCCGCCCAGGGTATTGATGTCCCGGATCACATCCTGGCCGAAGGTGTTGCGGCCCTGCATGAGGAGCGTTTCGTCTACACGCCGCCCGTACCCGGTATCGGAGTCACCCTGGCACGCATATATATCAGCCGCGGCATCTGGGGCAAGGCGTTGCTGGCGATCATGGCCAGCATCATTGCCGTGACAATAGTGTACACAACGCTGATCAGCGGCCCGCAACAACGCCGCCTGGCAGCACTCCCTCTCGAACTGGCGGCACAGCGACAGGCAATTATCGAACTATCCACGCTTGCCGAGGCCAGAGACCGTGCGGACCAGTACCTCAAGCAGGGCCAGGTGGCCTTGCGTGAGGACGATACCGGGGCAGCGGGGAAGGCGATTGCCTCCCTGAAGGCACTGCGCGAGTTGCTTGAACAGGAATACACCGTGCGCATTGTGTCACGGCCTGATGAGTCCAGTGGTATATGGCGTATGCCTGATCTCAACCCTGACGCCCGTAACTACTATATTCTCGTCGAAGCCATAACAGCGGATGGCAGGACGTTGACTTTGCCAGTCCGTAATGAAGAGGACGGCAGGACCTATAAGGTCAGCAGATGGGGGCTGCGCGTTGACGAACAATTGTATCGAAAGATCGCCGCTGACAAACAGGACGACGGGATTATCCAGAATCGCGACTTTGGGGTGAAGCAACGTGGCCAGCTCGCTCCCGAGTATGTCATGCCGACGACCGGCGCCGCGATCACCTCCTGGTAGCGCAGGACCATGTGGAGCGGCCAGAAAACACTCGCCTCGATCGACCAGTCCCTGCACCAGGTACGGCAGCAGGTGGGGGAGCTCGATGCCCAGGTTCAGGTCACCAGCAGGAAGTTGATGCAGCTGGGGCAGGAAGAGGCGGATAGCTACAGGCAACTGGCCCGGATCAGGCTTGATCAACTGATCAGGGGCGAGATCATAACGGGCCTTGATGCGGCCGATCAGCGAGTGAAGGCGTTGCTGGAACTCCAGGCACGTATAGAGTCATCACAACTGGCACAGGATGGGCTGGATGCCGAACGCGAAGCCCAGCGCCAGCGGGTCGACCAGGCCTCTGAAATACTCGACCAGGCGGAAGCCGCCACACAACAGCGCCTGCAGGAAGATCCGGCCCATAAGGAATTGCTCGCTGCCGCACATGCTGCTGACGAGATTGCCAAACAGGCGGAGGCAAAGACGGCGCAGGCCGTGGCGGACCGGGTCGAGAAAGGCGGACCCTATGAAGCGGATCCCCTGTTCATGTATCTGTGGGAAAGACACTTCGGAACATCCCGCTACACAGCCGGCCCCCTGACCCGCTTCCTCGACAGGAAGGTGGCGAAACTGTGCGATTATCACGCGGCCCGTCCCAACTACGCCATGTTGCTCGAAATTCCAGTCCGTTTGAACGAACATTCACAACGGGTACGCAGTGATGCCGATAAATCGTTTGCTGCCCTGGAAACGATGGAGGCTGCAGCAGCGGATGCGGACGGGATTCCTGGCTTGCGGACGGCAGTGGAACAGGCCGAACAGGCACTCCGGTCAATCGATGACCGCATCCAGCAGGAAGAAGAGACCTTCAACCGGCTGATGCAGGAGCGGGCCAGATACGCAGCGGCAGAGGATACCTACTTCAACAAATCGATCGCTACACTGGTAGCGGAGTTCGAGCGTGAAGGAATATTTTCCTTGCGCCAGCAGGCCGAGGCGACTGCCACAGCGGAAGATGACCGCATCATCCAGAGGCTCTCCGACATTGATCATCATAAGGGGCAGCAGGAGGATGCCCTGGACCATCACAAACAGATGCACGCACGACACCTGGGTCGCCTGCAGGAATTGCAGGGGGTCAGGCGCAATTTCAAGCGCGAACGCTTCGACGACATGCATTCAGCATTCGACAACACCGGTTTGCTGGCAGTGATCATGAATGAGTTCCTGCGCGGTGTCGCCAGTTCCGATGACCTGTGGGGCACCATCCTGCGCAACCAGCGCTATCGCCGTACCCGCTCCAATCCGGATTTCGGCAGCGGTGGTTTCGGGCGCTCACGCAAGGTCTGGCGCTTACCTCCCTCGCGACGCCGCGGCGGTGGTTTCCGCACCCGCGGTGGCTTCTGAGCGTGCATAAGCGATTCCTGATCAGCTGATCGGGCTCAATGGCCAATGTTGCTGAAATAGAAACCAGGTAAATAATGGCCACTCCGCGTAGATCCCATACGCCTGTTATCCGTTAACGTATGTTGATGGTGTTGACGATAGCACTGCCGTTATAGCCGGTTGACCAGGCTGTCTCGAGGTGGGCCTCCTCCGCCAATGGAGCCCCCGATATTGAACAAATTGGTTTAATGGCATCCACGCATCGGTGTGTTTATTGCCAGCGATCGTGTTGGCAGCCCTCTGGTTCTGAGGCACCACATCCCCCTTTTTTCATCCGTTCATCAATAAATTATCGGAATCATTCAGGTTTCCGGAAGTTTTGTCGTTATTTATAAACACGGTGAGTAAGCGGGCACTGGGAGCGATGTATCAGGCGTGCCTCCCCGGAGCCAGTCACGGCCTCCTGGCGGCCAGTGGCAGATGGCTTTTCCAAGGGAAGAACAGTTAATGAACTATTTGCGATAAACCTCTACAGATTGGGATTAAGCAATGAAAAAAAATAGTGAAACACCAAACGAAACCGGACAGGACAAACCGCATTCCGCTGACATGCAGGACGGGGAAAGCGCCGCTGCAGAGTGTGCGCCAGGGTCCCGGGTTACGCCTGGTCAGGAAGCAACAGGTTTCGTGCCGTTGGTGAGTGAATTAAACGAGGAGATCGACCACCTGTATGGAAAACTGCATGGCCTGAATGAGGCGTTGCGCGAAAGTGACGATCGCGCCCGGCTGCTTGAAGAGAAGGGCCAGGTTATCGCCCAGCTGCACGGTGAGGTGAAGGAAAAGAGCAGTGAAATCAGTCAACTACAAAATGATATCGAGGGGCTGCATGTTTCCCAGCGTGACCATGCCCAGCGAACCAGTGAGCTGCTGGATGAGAAGCAGGAGGAAATCGTTCAACTGGCTGAAAAGGTGTCAGAGCGCGATCAGGAGATTAGTCGCCTGCATGGGCATGTAGAGGAAAAGGGTCTGGTCATCAACCACCTGACCGAGCATCTCGGGCAGAAGGATAAGGAGATTGTCAACCTGCAGGGCGATTTAGAGGACAGGGTGCAAATCATTGCCCGGATGCAAGACAAACTCGGAGAGCTGGACGCTGCCTTGACAGAAAGCAAGGAACGCACCGAAAAGCTGCTTGAGGAGAATCAGGAGCAGATTTCCAGGCTGGAATGGAAAGTCAAGGAAAAGTACAAGGAAATCACACAGTTGCATGGGAAGATCCATGACCTCGGCGAAGAGTTGCGGAGCAGCGAGGAGCGAGCCGAACAGCTGGCTCAGGACAAGGTACAGATCACCGCTGAACTGGAGGGACGGATAACCGGGAAAGAACAGGAAATAACAGGACTGAACGAACACGGCGAGGTAATGGCACAGGAAATCGCCAATCTTTCCGCGCTGGTAAATGAACAGGTGCTGACGATCAGCGGCCTGGAGAGACAGGTATCAGGCTTGCAAAACACCTTGCGTGTCGCCGAGGAACAAGCCGAACTGCAACTTGAAGAAAAGCGGCAGGACATCGCCGGCT
This sequence comes from uncultured Ectothiorhodospiraceae bacterium, assembly GCA_947258545.1. Taxonomy (GTDB): domain Bacteria; phylum Pseudomonadota; class Gammaproteobacteria; order UBA9214; family UBA9214; genus CAMYJZ01. The sequence goes on along the minus strand of CAMYJI010000039.1, from coordinate 19,789 downwards.
TGCATGGGCAGATCCAGGAGCTGAATACAGCACTGCACGCGAGCGAAGAGCAAGCCGCGCAGCAACTCGCCGAGAAGGGCGAGGAGATCGCCCGGCTGGTTGCGGACCTTGATGATAAAGGCCAGGCAGTCGTTCAGTTGCGTGTTAGTTCCAGTGAAAAAGATGAGGCAATCAGTGGGCTTGAAGAGAGTATTCAGCAACTGAACATGAGCATGCGCACTGTGGAAGAGCAGGCCGCGCAGCAGCTCGAGAGCAAGCAGAAGGAAATCACCGGGCTGGAATGGAGTGTAAAAGACAAGAATTCTGAAATCAGCCAGTTACATGGCAATATCCATGACCTGAGTGCCGAGCTGAGTAGCAGTCAGGAACAGGCCGAGCGACAGCTGGAAGCGGAATCACACGAGATCGATCAGCTGGGCATCAGGATACAGCAGCTGGAAGAGGAAAAGCGTGACATTACCGAGCGCGCGGAACTGGTGTTACAGGAAAAACTGAAACTCGTCAACCAACTGGAGGCAAGGGTAGAACACCTGGATAGCGCCTTGGGTGACAGTAAGGCAAGCGCGGTACAGCAGCTTGAAGAGAAGGCGCAGGTCATCAAGGAAAATTCAAAGGCGATCAGTCAGCTGGAGAAGCAACTGCAGGAGCAGGCGGCCGCGACAAGTGCCAGTGTTGAGACCAGCGCACAGGAACTGCAAGTCCGGACAGAGGAAATCAGCCAGCTTGGCGGGCAGTTGGAACAGAAAACCCAGGAAGTTAACGAACTGCATGGCAAGATTCGTGATATAGGCGCCGAACTCGATGCCAATGAAGTGCGTAATGGCAAGCTGGTGGAAGAGCATGAACAGGTGGTCGCGCAGCTTAACACGGAGATAAAGCAACAGGCGACCACCCTGTACGAGACTGCGGAGCATGCCAAGCAGCAGCAAGAAGAGCAGGCTCGGGAAATAAGTCAGCTCAAAGGGGAGCTTGATCAACAGGCAGATGCAATTGATGGTAATACCGAGAAGCTCGCGGGCGAACTCGAAGAAAAGCTGGATATCATCAGCCAAATCAGCGCGAAGCTTGACAAGAAAGACCAGGAAATCAGCGAGCTGAATAGCAAGCTCCATGACATGAACGCAAGGCTGGGAGAAGATCGGGCGAGTATTGCCTGGAAAAACAAGGAGAATTCCAGGGTTGTAAGCGAGCTGAAGGCACAACTCAATCAAGAAGCAGTCACCATGCGCGAAAGTGCGAAGCATGCCGAGCAGCAGCTGAAGGAAAAGGACAAGGCGCTCGCAGAGAAGACGCAGCACATTGCCCGGCTGGAGGAGCAGTTCCGGGAGATGGAAGCGGCGGCGCAGGTAGCTGCAAACAAAATAGAACTGCCGAATGAAAAAGATTCCCGGCCTGACATGCCTGACGGCGAGGTGGATGAACAGAGTGGTCTGGATTCCGGCTTGCAGGTACAGGTCGGGTCAGCTGAGAGCAGTAGCGACAATGACGCAACATCGAGGCAGAATCAACGGGAAGTCGTCAAGCTGGAAGGTAAGGAGATTGCGCGTCTGCAACAACATATACAGGAACTGAAGGTCGGTCTGCGTGATAAGGTCGGGCATGACCAGCCGAAAAAGCAGGAGAAAATGCAAAATCCGACCACTGCGAACAACACCATCAAGACCATGATGGAAGACAAGCTCAAGAAGCTGAGCACCCTGGATATGATGACCGGAATGATTAATCGTCAGTACTTTATGAAGGTCCTGGACGAATCAGTCAGTTCAGATAATACTGAAGATGCTGACCAGTCGGTCCTCTATATTCTGCTGGACAATTTCAGGGATATCCGTGAAAGGGTCGGAGTGTCTGACAGCGATGAGGTCCTCCGCAATGTCGCTGGCACAATTCAGACCAGCCTTGGGAAACGGGATATCGTGTCTCGATTTGGGTACTATGTTTTCACGGTCTTGCGCTACAGGGATGATGCGATGAGTGTGCACGAATTTGCCGAACAAATCATGCATAAACTGGAGGATGACGTTTTCAGTGGAGGCGAACACAGTGTCAAGATAAGAGCAAGTATCGGAATCTGCGAAGCCAGCAAGGGCGGTCATAATGCCGAGAGTTTGATTCAGCGTGCCGACCTCGCCTGCGAGGTGGCCCGTTCATCCGAAGATGCCAGGATCTACATCCACAACGCCGCGGTTGAGGAGCAGCTTGCACCTGAGCACGAGGCGGAATCGCACATGATGGTGCGGAAGACGTTGCAGGATGAACGGTTCTACCTTGTGTATCAGCCGATAGTCGGTGTTGGCGAAGACAGGCAGCAACGTTACGAAGTGTTGCTGCGTGTCCTTGATGAGAACGGCGAAGTCATCTTGCCGAACCAGTTTCTCGAAGTTGCAAATTCGATAGGGCTGAGTGACGAGATCGACATCTGGGTTATCGAGAACGCTTTCAGGAAGCTTGGGGAACTACAACGCCAGGACCAGGATGCCACCTTCTATATCAAGGTATCGGAAAAGACTATTGCCGACAGGGAACTGGCCTTGTGGATGGACGCAAAGCTGAATGAGTGCAAGTTGCAGAGAGGGAGCGTGGTCATCGAGATTGCGGAAGCGGCTGTCCTCGATGATATGGAAAACAGTATGGCGTTTGTGACCGCCATGCATAATCTGGGATGCAAGGTGGCATTGGAACACTTTGGCGCATCAAGTCCTCCCCAGGTGCTCAAGCGGCTTCCGGTGGACATCCTGAAGGTGAATGGGGGTCTGATTACAAGCATGGCAGGCAACAAGGAAACCCAGATCACCGTGAAAACCATCATAGAACTGGCGCGCAATCTCGGTATGGAATGTGTTGCCGAGCAGGTCGAGGATAACGCCGTCCTTGCGCTCCTGAGGCAGTACGGTGTCCAGCTTGTTCAGGGTAACTTTGTGCAGATACCGGGCAAGAGCCTCGACTACAATTTTGAGGCCAGCATCGCGGGCAACGAATCAGGTTCCTATGTTGTATAACAAGGGGCAGTACCCTTTGTGAGGGAACTGGCCCAATGGATAGCGAATCAACGGCGGCCGATGGCCGCCGTTTCCATTTCAGGTGGGTGAGCAGCTTGCAGTGCCAGGGGCCACGGGCTGATGCGGCCTAAGAAACTGGTGGACCAGGAAGATGGCTTTGATCCGGTTAGAACGGCCAGAGGTCCCAGCCCTTGTCCAGGTTGTTTGCGCAGCGGGTCAGCTGGGTGTGGTAATTCTTGGCGCGCGTGTCCACCTTGCGCGCCACCTGCTGCAGCCAAGGCTTGGCATTGTAGGTCTTGCGTTTGTAGCCGCCATGCCCCTCATGATAGGCCAGGTACTGGTTGTAGGCGTCCCACTTGGAGATACCCAGCTGCTGGTGAGTCATGTTGCCGTACCAGGCGATGAAATCCACGGCATCGCCAAAGTCATCCCGGTCAGCGCCGCGGTTACCGGTTTTTTCGATATACCAGTCCCAGGTCGAGTCCTTGGCCTGGGCGTAACCGTAGGCGGAGGAGATGCGCCCCCAGGGGATCACCCACAGCAGCCGGTCACGTGGCGGCTTGGCATCATGCACAAAGCTCGATTCCTGGTAAATGATGGCCAGCTGTATGTGCACCGGTACCCCCCAGCGTTCATAGGCCTTCAGGGCGCTGCGGTACCAGCCGCTCTTGTCCTCGAAGATCTGGCAGCTGTCGCTGAGGTTCCTGGGCGGGTCGCTGGAGCAGGCGACCAGACCCGCCAGCAGGATCGAGAGCCAAAGGACTGTTACAGGTTTCTGCACGCGGCCAGTTTAAAACGGCATGCCGGCCGTTGGCCAGCAGGATGTGACGACGATTGCATTTTAAATACAATGTCTGTTATGTACATGTCGGTTAAGAAAGGATATCGATGGCGGTGTTGAATCCATGAACCAGACAACTGTTTCCGAACTGAAGCGGCGGCTTGTCGAGGCGGCCGAGGCCGAACTGCTGCCCCGTTTCAACCGCGTTGCCGTCGAGGTCAAGGCCGATGGCTCGCTGCTGACCGAGGCGGACCATACCATGCAGGCGCGTATGCAGGGGGAACTGAGTGACCTGTTCCCGGATGTCGTGATGCTGGGTGAGGAGATGGATGCCGGTGAACAACGCAAACTGCTGGCCGCTGCCGAACGGGGGGTGTGGGTGCTGGATCCCCTGGACGGCACCAGCAATTTTGCCATCGGGATTCCCTATTTCTGCGTATCACTGGCACTGCTGGTCCGGGGTGAGGTGGAGCTGGCACTGGTCTACGATCCGATGCGCCGCGAGCTGTTCGAGGCGCAGGCCGGCACCGGCGCCTGCCTGAACGGGGTGCCGCAGGGGCGTCGCCGTCCCCTGACACCCTTGTCCCGCGGCATCGGGCTGGTGGATTACAAGCGGCTGCCTGCAGAACTGGCCCGGCGCCTGGCCACCGCAGCGCCCTACAGTTCACAGCGCAGCTTCGGTTCGGTGGCGCTGGACTTCTGCTGGCTGGCAGCCGGGCGTGTGCACGTCTACCTGCACGGCCGCCATAACCTGTGGGACTACGCCGCTGGGTTGACCATCCTGCACGAGGCCGGCGGGCATTCAGTCACGCTGGAGGGTGTTTCCGACCCGGCCTTGGATCTGGCGCCACGATCGAGCGCCGCGGCACTCGATACCGACCTGTTCCGGGAGTGGTGCGCGTGGCTCCAGATCAGGCCACACGGGGACTGAGGCTGGCGGGCTAGAGCTGGCGCAGGCAGTCCATGGCCGCGCTCTTGTAACACTGGGCCAGTGTCGGGTAATTGAAGACACTGTTCGCCAGCACGTCGACCGTGGCGTGGCAATTCATGGCCATTTGCCCAACGTGGATGAGTTCGCTGGCGGACTCACCGATGATATGCACGCCTAGAATCGTATGGCTGCCGCGTTCCACCAGAAGCTTCATAAAGCCGCGCTCGGCGCCGATGATCTGGCCGCGGGCGGTCTCTGAGAAACGTGCGCGGCCGACCACGTAGGCGGCGCCGCGCTCCTGCAGTTCGCGCTCCGTTTCGCCCACGTAGGACAGCTCGGGGATGGTGTAGATGGCCATGGGTAGCTGCCCCGCGGGGTGTGCGTTTTCATGGGCAAAGGCGTGATTGACCGCAACGCGTCCCTGTTCCATGGCGGTGGAGGCGAGCGACGGCCGGCCCGCGAGATCGCCGATGATGTAGATGTGACGTTGTGCGGTCTGAAAGTTTTCATTGATGCGTACCCAGCCATGATCATCGGCTGTCAGGCCGGCGGCATCCAGGTTCAGGCTGGCGTAGTTGGGTTCGCGGCCCAGGGCGTAGAGCAGGATATCAGTCTCCAGGGTCTCACTGTTGTCCAGGCTGGTGAGTACACGTTCCCCCTCGCGCTGAATGCGCTCCACCCGGGTCTGCATATACAGCTGTATGCCCATGTCCAGCAGTTGTTCCTCCAGGTCATGCTGGATGTCGGAATCCAGGTAGGCCAGCACGTGTTCATGCGCGTCCACCAGCTGAACCTGTACACCCAGCGGGGCAAACAGGGTGGCGAATTCACAGGCGATCACGCCGCCGCCGACCACCAGCAGCTGTTCCGGAAGGTGCTGCAGCTTGAGGATGCCGGTGGAGTCCAGCACACGCTCCCGGTCAAACGGTACGTCCGCCGGACGGCGTGGCCGTGAACCGGTGGCCAGGATGATAATGCCGGCGCGCAGTCTGATCTCGTCACCGTCGGGGCGGCGCAGGGTCAGGGTACAGGGGTCGTAAAACGCGGCATCTCCCGGTAACAGGGTCACGCCTGCGGCCATCAGCTGACTGAGCAGCAGGCTTTCCTGGCTTTCGATAACGCGCTTCTCGCAGGCGACTGCCTCGCTGAGAAAATCGCGGGGTACCTGGCCGCGGGCCTGCACGGCCTCACGCATACCGCGTCCCGCAAACCGTGATGCCAGGTAGGCGGCCTCGCGTAACGCCTTGCTCGGGATGGTGCCGGTCTGCAGGCTGACGCCGCCGAGGTAGGGCTTGCGCTCGATCAGGCCGACGCGCTTGCCCAGTGCGGCGGCTTTGAGTGCGGCACTCTGGCCCCCGGGTCCGGAGCCGATGATCAGCAGGTCATAGTCGTATGGTTCCATACAGGGTCCGTTGTCGGTAGCAGGCGGAATCGGGCCGCAATGTCATGCATGACGGGAGTCTGCCCCGGCTGTAGGGTATTGATCGTCTGGAGCCGGGTGCTAGTCCCGGGTAGCGACAAAATCCACCATGCGCTGGGTGGACTTGAGGGCCTTCTTACGGATGTCTTCCGGGACGTGAATCTCGTTGTTCCCGTTGTTGAGCACATCGGCGAGGTTGCGCAGGTGGTTCATTGCCATCCATGGACAATGGGCGCAGCTTTCGCAGGTGGCACCTTCACCGGCGGAAGGGGCCTCCATGAAGATCTTGTCGGGGGCGGCCTGTTTCATCTTGTAAAAGATGCCGTTGTCGGTGGCGACAATGAAACGCTTGTTGGGCAGACGCTGGGTGGCCTTGATCAGCTGGGTGGTCGATCCGACGACATCTGCCATCTCGATAACCGACTCCGGTGACTCGGGATGCACCAGGATCGCGGCATCCGGGTAATGGTTCGCCAGGTTCTGCAGGGCTTCGGCCTTGAAGCGTTCATGCACGATGCAACTGGCCTGCCACAGCAGCATGTCGGCGCCGGTCAGCCGCTTGACGTAGTTGCCGAGATAGCGGTCCGGTGCCCACAGGACCTTCTCGCCCTTATCCTTGAGATGCCTGACCACGTCGACGGCGATGCTCGAAGTCACGACCCAGTCGGCGCGCGCCTTGACCGCGGCGCAGGTGTTGGCATATACCACCACCGTCCGGTCCGGGTTGGCATCACAAAAGGGGATGAACTTTTCCGGCGGGCAGCCCAGGTCCAGCGAGCATTCGGCCTCCAGCGTGGGCATCAGCACCCGTTTCTCCGGATTGAGGATCTTGGCGGTCTCGCCCATGAAGCGCACCCCGGCCACCACCAGGGTGCTGGCCGGGTGGCGGTTACCGAAGCGTGCCATCTCGAGCGAGTCGGCGACGGTACCGCCGGTCTCGTCGGCGATCATCTGCAGGTCCTCGTCGGTGTAGTAGTGTGCGACCAGGACCGCGTCCTTTTCCCTGAGCAGCTGCCTGATTTCGTCGATCAGGGCCTCGCGCTCGCCGGGAGCATACTCCGGCCGGGCGATACTGCCCGGCAGCGGGTAGGACGGCTGCAGCGGGATCGGTGCGAGTGGCTCTGCTTCTGGTAGTTTCATTGCAGTTGTTACCCGGGGTTACTGTGCGCGTCTATAGTGATTATACAACTTCATGTTTTATATAAATATAGCGCATTGGGCTCGGCATTCTTGGCGGCTTCCCGGGTGCCGGCTTGCCGGCAGGTTCAAGGCATGACGGGGTGCTGGCGTGGCTCAGTCGGAGGAAATCAAGACCAGGTAGCGTTTGGCCTCCGCGTCGCCCTGGTCGGCGGCCGTCCGGAACCAGTTCGCTGCCTCCTGGAGGTCACGCTCTACGCCCTGCCCGTGGTAGTACATCATGCCCAGGTTGGTCTGGGCATCCAGAAAGCCCTGTTCGCCGGCCCTGCGGTACCAGTCGGCGGCAGCGGCCAGGTCCTGGCTAACGCCCGCGCCTTCATCAAACATGACGCCAATATTGTACTGGGCCTCGGCATCACCCAGTTCCGCCAACGGCAGCCACTCGTTGTAGGCAGCCTGGTAGTCGCCTTTCAGATAGGACTGGTAACCACCGCCGAGGATGGTCCAGGTGGGCATGCCAGTCATCAATACGGCCCCGGGAATTCGTGATCGGTGGACATTAAGGGGATTCTAATGATTTTATGACTGTCCTGTATAGCTATAGTTGGGAAGTCTTCCTAGAATAACCATATGGGCATTATAAAGCTTGTATTAACAGCGTGATTCACGGCTACATGGGGCAGTGCTGCGGGTCGCTGTCATGTTATCAGGATGCCGGGTCCGACATAAATAATATAAAGGGGTCAGGTTGATGTGGATGCGCCGCTGCACGTTAACATGGGTCTATTGTCTTGCGCTCCATGCGCTGCTGCCGGCGAGCGCACTCGCAGTCGCCGCGGACGATTTCCTGGACTTTGATGACCAGCCGCTCCAGGAACCGCTCACGTTTCCCGAGTGGTTCAAGCTGAGCTTCCTCGATTTTCGTGAAGACCTTAAAGAGGCACGGGAAGTGGGCAAGGACGGTTTGTTGGTCTATTACGGCCAGAAATATTGCGCCTACTGCAAGCAATTCCTGGAGAAGGACCTCGCCAGAGAGGATATCCAGGCCTATACGCTCGAGCGCTTCGATGTCATCGGGATTGATATCCACGGGGATCGTATGGTCGTCGATCCGGCTGGAATGGAATTAACCGAGCGTGAGCTTGCTATCCGCGAAGAGACAAATTTCACTCCCACGGTGGTTTTCTATGCCAGGGAAGGCAAGGAGGTCCTGCGGCTGCGCGGTTATTATCCGCCGTACCGGTTCCGCGCGGCACTGGAGTATGTCGCGGATGGCCACTACAAGAACGAGCCCTACAGGGAGTACCTGGCACGGGCGGATGTGCCGCTGGTGTTCGAGCCGGGTGACCTGAACGAACAGCCCTTCTTTATGCGCGGCCCGATGATGCTGGATCGGAGCCGGATACGGGGCGAGCAGCCGCTGGTGGTGTTCTTCGAACAGGGCAATTGCCATGCCTGCGATGTCCTGCACAGCGGCCCGTTACAGGATCCCGAGATCCGCCAGCGCATCTCCCGGTTGGAAAATGTGCAGTTGTCCTACTGGGGTGATACGCCCGTGGTTACCCCGGCCGGCGAGCGAACGACTTCGAGGAAATGGGCGGAATCACTGGGACTGTTCTATACCCCGACGCTGGTTGTCTACGATGACCGGGGCCATGAGATTATCCGCGTTGACTCGGTCGTGCAGTTCTACCGCCTGCGCAATATTCTCGACTATGTGCTGACGGAAGGATACCGGGACTACCCCACGTTTCAGAGCTGGCGCACCTCGCGCAGCCCGAGGCTGTACCTGAAATAGCCCGCGCTTAAGGGTTCCTGGCGGGTCTCAGCCGTCCTGCCAGCGCTTCATCACCAGGGTGGCGTTGGTGCCGCCGAAACCGAAGCTGTTGGACATGATGGTGTTCAGGCCGGCATTGGTTTGCAGTTCGCGCACAATCGGGAAGTCGGCGCCGGCCGGGTCCAGTTCGGTGATGTTTGCCGAGGCGCTGATGAAGTCCTCGTTCATCATCAGCAGCGAGAAGATGGCCTCGTGGACACCGGCGGCGCCCAGGGAGTGCCCGGAAAGGGATTTGGTGGAACTGATTCGGGGTATGTCCTTTCCGAACACGGTTTGTACCGCTTCCAGTTCGCGCATGTCACCTACCGGTGTGCTGGTGCCGTGGGCATTGATGTAGTCGATCGGTGCGTCGAGAGTCGCCATGGCCTGCTGCATGCAGCGTACGGCCCCTTCGCCGGAGGGTTGTACCATGTCATAACCGTCGGAGGTCGCCCCGTAGCCGACCAGTTCGGCGTAGATCTTTGCACCGCGCTGGCGTGCATGTTCGAGTTCTTCAAGCACAATCATGCCACCACCACCGGCAATGACAAAGCCGTCGCGGCTTGCATCATAGGGACGTGATGCCGTTACCGCGGCATCGTTGTACTTGGATGACAGGGCACCCATGGCGTCGAACATCAGGGTCAGTGTCCAGTGCAGTTCCTCGCCGCCGCCGGCGAACACGATGTCCTGTTTGTCGAACTGGATCAACTCATAGCCGTTGCCGATGCAATGTGCGCTGGTCGAGCAGGCGGAACTGATGGAATAGTTCACGCCATGTATCTTGAAGGGTGTTGCGAGGCAGGCCGAGTTGGTGCTGGACATGGTGCGGGGCACCATATAGGGGCCTACACGGCGAATGCCTTTTTCCCTGAGCAGGTCTACCGCCAGAGCGACATTTTCGGTGGAGGCGCCACCGGAACCGGCGATCAGGCCGGTGCGCGGATTTGAAATCATGTCTTCGCCGAGGCCGGAATCCGCCACGGCCTCCTTCATGGCAATATAGTTGTAGGCTGCGCTGTTGCCCATGAAACGCCGCAGCTTGCGGTCGATGTGCGCTTCGATGTCGACATCGACGGTGCCCGCAACATGGCTGCGAAAGCCGAGTTTTTCGTACTCCGGTACGAATTCGATACCGGAACGGCCTTTCTTCAGTGAGTCGGTTACTTCCTGTTTGTTGGTGCCGATACTCGAGACGATGCCCAGACCGGTTATAACAACACGACGCATAACGAGTTCCCTAGAAATTATCTGTAGATGTGAATAGTCCGACACGCAGGCCACTGGACATGTAGATATCGCGTCCATCAACGGATACAGTGCCATCCGCAATGCCCATGTTGAGCTTGCGCTGGATGACGCGCTTGATATCAATTTTGTAGGTCACGAGCGTGTTACTGGGTGTGACTTGGCCGGTGAACTTCACTTCGCCCGCGCCCAGTGCACGTCCGCGGCCGGGGCCGCCGTTCCAGCCGAGGTAGAAACCGACCAGTTGCCACATGGCATCGAGTCCAAGGCAGCCCGGCATGACGGGGTCGCCCTCGAAATGGCACTGGAAGAACCACAGGTCTGGTTTGATGTCCAGTTCGGCAATAATCTCGCCCTTGTTGTAGGCGCCACCCTGTGTGCTGATACGGGTGATCCTGTCGAACATCAGCATGGGGGGCAGCGGTAATTGGGCATTGCCCGGGCCAAACATCTCGCCACGTCCGCATTCAAGCAGCTCCTCGTAGGTATAACTGCCCTTGTGCGAACGGGATGATTGAACCGGTGTCTGGGTGGATTGTGTCATGCCTGCGGCAAATGCCCCGTATATAGTGAAGGCGTGTATTCTAGTCTACTTTGCCGCCAGTCTGAATAGCTGCCGTCATCTGTTGCCGCTTGACGGCAGGGAGGCACCGCCGGATGTGCCTGGGGTGGTGGTCGCTGATTCCTGTCTGGAAAGAGCCCGGGTCAGTCGCGGAAATTGATATATTGCAGGGGCAGGTCGACCCTGGCATCGCGCAGCATGCTGATGACTCCCTGCAGGTCATCGCGCTTCTTGCCGTTGACCCGCAGCTTATCTCCCTGGATGCTGGCCTGCACCTTGATCTTGGTTTCCTTGATCAGCTTGATGATTTTTCTGGCAGTATCCTGGTCGATACCCTGGCGTACTGTAATGGCCAGAGAGGCCTTGTTGCCACTGGTCTCGATCGCACCTTCCACCAGGGCGGCGATATCAATGCTGCGCTTTGCCATTTTCTTGTGCAGGATATCCAGCATCTGTTTTATCTGGAATTCGTTTTCACTCTTCAGGGTGAGCGTGGCATCGGTTTGCTCGACATTGGCGCCGGTCCCCTTGAAATCAAAACGGTTGCCTATTTCACGGTTGGTCTGGTCGACCGCATTGGTGACCTCGTGGGTGTCGACTTCTGAAACGATATCAAATGAGGGCATGTACGGACTCCCGGCCACCCTGGTGCGGGGCGGTGTGAATTTGGGGTGTCATTATAATACTCCGTCCACTGACGGAGAACCCTGCGGCTGAATCAAACTGGGTGCCGGGATCGCAGGCGGGGATGGCAGGAGGCTGGTGGTGCTAAAGTGATCGGCCAAACAGCGCGCGCACCGAGGCCAGTACCCTGGTGATGATGCCGTGCCGTCCGGCCTGTTCTGGGGGTTGAACCGTTTCCTCTGGCGGTTGCCATTGCGAACGATCGATTTCGATGTGTGCCGGGTCAAGCCCTGGGTCTGCCTGGCTGTCTGCGGTAGCTGCGGTCTCCGACAGACCGAGTGGCTCCGTAGTGTTGATGTCCGAGACCATTCCATCATCCGCAGTCGGATCCTGCACGCCCTCCTCGACCCAGTCTGAACCCGGTCCGGCGCGCGGTACGTCCGTTGTAATGGCAATTGTGAGCGTGGGTATCTCCCCGGCAGGAACGGCCTCGGTGGCCGTGGTGGCGGATGCTATACCGGTGAAGTGATTATTATCCGGCACCGGACCTGCAAAGGTGTCCGGGACCGGCCTGGGCGGATTGTCAACACGCGCCTCGACCCCGATAGTGTTGCCGGTATCCCCATTATCCTGCAGATGGTCCGGCGAGGATAGCTCGATATTCTCAATATTCTCGGTCTCGTCAAGATCCAGGCTCATGCGGGTGTTGGCGCGCCCGGGGTCTTCCGCGATCGGGAAGGCAGTTACTGCATCCTCCGTGGCCGGCTCCGTGACCGGGTCGAAAACCAGTTCTTCGGCCAGTGTCGGGCCACTTCCATCATGGACGACCTGGTTGCCGCCCTGGGTAATCGCGCGTGCCAGGCGCTGGTCGGCCACGGAAATCAGCTCATCGAGGCGTATATTCCTGCGGATATCGGGTGCGGCAACGCCGATGCTCATACTCACACGCAATGTGGTGTTTGCGTGTTTGAAGATCCGGGCATTGATCTCCCGCCGTATGCGCTCGGCGAGGTTGCGAATCCCGGCCCTGTTGACGCCGGGCGAGAGCAGGGCGAAGCGTGCCGTGCCAATACGTGCGGCCGTATCCTCCTGTCGGATTGCCGAGCCGAGGATATTGGCAGTTGCCTGAATGACCGACTCGGTAAAGGCCTCGCCGTACACCTGGAACAGGTGGCCAAAGTCATCGATCTCCAGTCTGCACATGGCCAGGCTGCTGTTGTGGCGGATGGCATAGGAAAGCTGCTGATAGCCACGTTCCATGAAGGAGATTTCATTAGCCAGTTCCGTCAGGGCATCGACCGTGGTGTGGCCCTCCAGGGTGGCAACCTCTTGCTTCAGGGTGTTGGTAACGGAATGTGCATTGGCATGCGACTGTGTCCGTGCCAGCAACAGGACCGAGTCGAACGGCTTGCCGATAAAGTCTGTTGCACCGGCAGCGCGCGCCCTTTTCATGGTGTTTTCACTGTCATTGGCGCCGGTGATAATGATGACCGGGAGTTCGCTGATATGGGGCAGGGGTGAGTTCCTGATCCGTTCCAGCAGTCCGAAGCCGTCCAGATTCGGCATGGTGAGATCGGATACCACCAGGGAGAACGGTTCCTGCGTGGACAGTATCTCCCAGGCATTCTCGCCATCGACGGCTTCCGTGGATTCGAAGTGGTCGCGCAGTATCTTGCGGGCGGTTACTCGGATGACCTTTGAGTCATCAACGATCAGCAGGCGCTGTTTGGCTTCGGGGCTATCGCTCATTCCCTGATCTCAAAACTGGTGATTACAGTGCACATACTGATATCGACCTCCGGCGCCTGATCTTTAGCGCCGAATCCGGCCCTCAATCGGTGAGCAGGCAGACCTGCTGACATTCATGGGCTTAGGGGTGAGGTGCTATGATGGGGACGCGGCAGGCCCCTGTTGCCGGCCAGTGCAGACGGGGGGCTGCTGCAGGTATCCGGTGGCGGGGTGAATCAGGTACATGAGGGGTGTCGACAGGGTGTCGGAATGAAACAGACATTAAAGGAACTGAAGACGTGGTTCGCCGCCTATGTGTGGGAGGACGACATGCGTCATCTGGCTGGTCTGCGCAAGGTGCTGGTATTTGTCCTGCGTGTCCTGCACATGCTGTTCAGGGAGTTGCTGGGTGGCCAGCTGAATCTGCGCGCCATGAGCCTGGTCTATACCACGCTGCTGGCGCTGGTCCCCCTGCTCGCGGTCAGTTTCTCGGTGTTGAAGGGTTTCGGGGTGCATACCAAAATCGAGCCGCTGCTTTACAATTTTATGATGCCCCTCGGACCCAAGGGCGTCGAAGTCGCGGACAGGATCATCAGCTTCGTCGAGAATGTCCAGGTGGGCGTGCTCGGGTCGGTGGGTTTTGTGCTGCTGATCTACACCGTCATCGCGCTGCTGCAGAAGATCGAAGCGGCCTTCAATTTCGTCTGGCAGATCGATCATCTGCGTTCCCTGTCGCAGCGATTCAGTAATTACCTGAGCGTCATTCTGGTCGGCCCCGTGCTGGTCTTCAGCGCGCTCGGCCTCACGGCCACCGTTCTCAATACCGACCTGGCCCTTAAACTGGTTACAATCGAACCACTGGGTACACTGGTGATGTATACGGGGAAACTCATACCCTATCTGCTGGTGTGCCTGGCGTTTACGTTTATCTACATCTTCATTCCAAATACCCGGGTGCAGCTGAAGGCGGCACTGGTTGGTGGCGTGATTGCCGGTGTATTGTGGGAGACTACCGGGTGGGGTTTTGCCACCTTTATCGTCTCTTCCTCAAAGTACGCGGCTATCTACTCCAGTTTTGCCATCCTGATCCTGCTGCTTATCTGGCTGTATCTCAGTTGGCTTATCCTGCTGGTTGGATCGCAGATTGCATATTTTGTGCAGTACCCGAAATACATGACCCTGCACCGGGTGCGCTTTGTGCTGAGCAACCGCCTGCGCGAGCACCTGGCCCTGCAGATCATGTACCTGGTGGGTTACAACCATTACTTCAACAAGCCGCCCTGGAATCTGGACGCCCTGATCGAAAACATGGACCTGCCCGGTGAACCGGTGCATCGGGCAATCGCCATCCTGATCGAAGCCGGATACCTGATTGAAATCGGCGGCGAAGACCCACCAGTCTATCTGCCGGTGCACGATATCGGCACCATGGGTCTTGCCGATCTACTGGCAGATATCCGCCAGGCGGGTGAGAACCGTTTCCTCAATGTCGAGCAACTGGAGTCCATCGATGCGGTTGACCAGCTTATGTCGGATATCGGTGATTTTTATCGGGACACCCTGGGCGCCCGCACCCTGAAGGACCTGGTGCTGGCAGGGGACGCAGCGACCAGCCGCTGAGTTGGCTCCCTTTCGCAATCAGCGGATTTCCCGGGGTGGTCACCCGTCACGGGCCGCCGAACTGGTATTATTGTGGCTTACGGACGTTGCCACCCCAACCGGCGGCAACAGGTACGGAGGTTCTCGGGATCGGCGCCGGCAGGCAGGGGAGCAGGGGATTTATGTCCGGGCAGTCAAAAAAGGTCGAAGCCTGCATCGAAGCCTTGTGTCAGCTGGGCTGCAATCAGGTGAACGGCTACATCAAGGCACTCCAGATGGGTGAGGAGTTCCCCGAGGTCGCGCATCTGAGCGTAGCGGAGCGCCGCGAAGTGCTGCTGGAACTCATCGCCATCATGAAGGTTTATGACGGTGTCTGTGACAGTTAGGATCGTGTGACGGGATGGTATTCCAGGAATGCTTTCAGGTCGCCACCCGCGACCGGGGTACCTACCTGATCACTCAGGAGGTGAATGAAATGGTGCGCCGGTCCGGTATTGCCACGGGCCTGTGTCATGTGTTTATCCACCATACCAGCGCCTCGCTGATCCTCTGTGAGAATGCCGACCCGGATGTGCGTTCGGACCTGGAACGTTATATGAAGCGGCTGGTGCCGGACGGCGATCCGCTGTTTGAACACACGGCGGAGGGGCCAGATGATATGCCGGCCCACATCAGGAATATACTGACCAGCACTGACATCACTATTCCGGTGAACCGACATCGGTGCGCAATGGGCACCTGGCAGGGGCTCTACCTGTGGGAGCACCGCAGTTCGGCATTTCAGCGTCAGCTAACGGTAACAGTTTACGGGGATTAGCCCGGTCAGTGCTGAAGCGGTTTTTGCGTCTCGGCCTGCGATTTGATGTCGAGATCGGAGATGCGTGGCGAGTCACCCAGCAGGTCTCCAAGATAGTCATCCTCGGCTTGATCATCGCTCGCATCGACAGCCGGGCTATCGCCATTCCCGGCGGCTGCATCCAGGCTGTCATCGGTGAGCTGGCCCTTCCTGGTGGATTCCAGCCGATTGATATCGTTTTCATCGCCGCACAGGTGCTGCGCCCCTTTGGCGAGGTGTTCATAGACGGCGCGGTAACTCTGGGTCATTTCCTGAACCAGTTCGGATGTGCGCATGAAATGCTGGGTGACCTGGTCGCGGTAATCGGTGAAGCGTTCCTTGAGCTGGTTCAGCTCTTGCTGCAGTTCGCGGGTTCGACCATAACGGGCAACGGCCAGGTAGGTGGCAATGCAACCGAGTACCAGACCGATGACAAAGACCAGAATCCCGAATAGCCAGATTGACGTTGTCCCTGCGTGTGAAATCATGCGTGGCCTCTCCCGTTAGATTGATCAGTCGCTGTAGCTTACCGGATAACCGCATCTGTTACAGGGTTTGCTCCGGCAGACTTTGCGCGCCCTGCTGGCCGTTGATTGTACTGGATGATGTGGTCATGGGCACGGCATCCGCGCCACGTCGCCACACCTAAGAATCGCATATTATAACATATAAATAACAATAAGATATGAAATATTTTTGAAGTTTATTATAGGCTTGATCAGGTGTGCCGCTGCGGCCGTGGACCGAATATGGCGTTACCGATGCGCACCATGGTGGCGCCTTCGCTGATGGCGATTTCGTAGTCATGGCTCATGCCCATGGACAGCTCGGTGAAGTGGGCTGGGCCGAGGCGCGCGGCGCAGGCATCGCCCAGCTCACGCAGGCGCACGAACTCGCGGCGACGCGCGGATTCGTTGATTCCGCGCGCTCCAATGGTCATTAGCCCATGCAGGGAGATACCGCTGAGACCGGCGTCCAGGAAGGTATCGGCAAACCCGGCAACGGCCGCCGGGGCCAGCCCGAACTTGTCGGGGTCACCCGAGATATTCACCTGTATGAGCACCCGGAGGTGCCTGCCTGTTGCCTCGGCATGTCGGGCAAGCGTGCGTGCGAGCTTGAGGCTGTCGAGGGTGTGCAACCAGGCAAAGTTGCCGGGGATGTGGCGGGCCTTGTTGGTCTGCAGGTGGCCAATAAAATGCCATTCATTTTGCGGGTCCTGGAACAGCGGCAGCTTGGTCAGGGCATCCTGTACGGTGTTCTCGCCGAACACATGCTGCCCTGCCGCCATGGCGCAGGTGATATGCGCAGGTGTCATGTATTTGGACACGGCAATCAGCCGAATACTGCCCGGATCTCTGTCGGCGGATGCCGCTGCCCGGCGGATGCGTTCGCGCACGTGTTCCAGGTTGCGCTGAATACCGGACAGGGTTGTCGTCATGTGGGCGGGTTTGCGGGAATGATTGCTCAGGGACAGACAAGGTTGCGCGCCGAGCCGGCCAGCCAGGCCTGTATGTTGCGGGTTATTTCATCAATGAGTCGTTGCCTGGAATTTATGCTGGCCCAGGCGATATGTGGCGTAATCACCAGGTTGGGCATCGAGGCCTCCAGCAGCGGATTACCGTGACGTGGCGGCTCCTCGCTCAGCACATCCATGGCGGCCCCGGCAATACGTCCGGTCTGCAGGGCATGGAGCAGGGCGCCTTCATCCACGATGCCACCACGCGCCGTGTTGATAAGCAGGGCATCGCGGCGCATCAGCCCGATTTCCGCTGCCCCGATCAGGTTGCGGGTG
This sequence comes from uncultured Ectothiorhodospiraceae bacterium, assembly GCA_947258545.1. GTDB lineage: Bacteria > Pseudomonadota > Gammaproteobacteria > UBA9214 > UBA9214 > CAMYJZ01. Next base: position 2,317 of record CAMYJI010000039.1, on the reverse strand, counting down.
GCATCGGTCAGGGGGCAATGCAGGCTGACCACGTGGGACTCTGTCAGCAGGATCTTCAGGGGGACGCGCCCCGGACGCGGCGTTGCATCCGCGCGTTCGGCGACCAGGACATGCATGCCGAAGGCCTCCCCCATCCGGGCAACGGCCCTGCCCAGTTCACCGTACCCGATGATTCCCAGCTTCAGCCCGTTGAGTTCCCGGATGGGGAAGTCCAGCAGGCAGAAGACGCCGGCCTGTTGCCAACGGCCCTGGGCCACGGCATCGCGGTATGCATAGAGCCGTCTGTTGAGGATCAGGAGTTGGGCAAAGACATGCTCGACTACGGACGCAGTCGCGTAGCCGGTGACATTGCAGACACTGATGTTGTTTGCACACGCCGTATCGATATCGATGTTGTTGGTGCCGGTGGCGGCGATGCAGAGCAGCTTAAGATTTTCCGCCGCCAGCAGGGTATCCCGGTCCAGCAGGACCTTGTTGCTGATGACGACATCGGCATCCCGTATTCGCCGCTTGACCTCGGCTGCCGTGGTGCGCGGATAGGGTGTCCATTCAGGCAGGGTCGCGAACAGCGAGCCCAGGTCCAGATCGCCCAGGTCGATGGTGTCGACATCCAGGAATACACCGCGCACGGCAACGCTCAGTGCTTGCCCAGCATGCCCTGCTTCAACGCCTTGCTGACCGGGTGCGCACCCAGCCAGATCCTGAGCAGGGCGCGGTAGAAGCCCTCGCCGGGAACGGTTCCGCTCACTGTACCGTTAATCAGGACTTGTGTGCCGCTACCCGGATTGTAGTCAATCCGGATGAGGTCACCTTTGCGCGCCGTGTCGAACAGGGCATTGAACGCGTCCAGTTGCGGTTGCAATGCGGCCATTTCCACTAACGTGTGATTGGCAGCGAGACCATCATTCCACCCCCCGGTGATCTTGTCCTTGCTGACCTCCTTGTACAGAAAGTGCATGAGCACACTGGCAGGGCCGGTATCAGCAAGGATGGCCGCGGGATCCGCAGTCTTCGCAGGCAGATAGAGTGCGCCGACATAGATGTCCATGAAAAACTTCTTGCGGATGCCCGCACCATTCAGTACCAGGGAGGTGCCATCATCCGCCAGCATGACCGTGTCGGGAATATCGACGCCGGCAATCTGGTGGGCACTGACTGGTGTCCCGGTTGCAATCAGGCTGAACATTAGAATAAAGACGATCTTGCGCATGCTGTTATCTCCGTGGGTAGTGTTGCATCACGTGGCCAGGACCGCTATGGACATTGTCACCCGCGCCTTGCCGGATGCCTGTCGATGTTCTCGACATACACGGGAAAATCGTTCTTTTTGACGTCGCTGTAATACTTTTCCAGAGACAGCTTGATGACAGGGAATGCCAGTTCGTCCCAGGGTATTTCGTGCTCTTCGAACAATCGCACCTCCAGACTTTCGGGGCCCGGTGCATATTCCTCTGCCTGCAGGCCGGCGCGGAACATCATGTAGACCTGACTGATATGCGGGATACTGAACACCCCGTAGAGTGTCATGTTCTCAACACGCGCGCGGGCTTCCTCCCAGGTTTCGCGTGCGGCCGCCTGTTCGGTGGTCTCGCCGTTCTCCATGAAGCCCGCCGGTATGGTCCAGAGCCCCAGACGGGGCTCGATGGCGCGCCGACACAACAGCAGGCGGCCACTCCACTCGGGGATGCACCCGGCGACGATTTTCGGGTTCTGGTAGTGAACGGTGTGGCATGCCTCGCAGACAAACCGGGAACGGTCATCGCCTTCCGGGACCTTCTCGGTGACCCGGGCGCCGCATGTGCTGCAATAGATCATTATAAAGTCTGGTGTTTTTTACAGATGGGTGCGCGTGCTACTTTTGGACAATAGCATATCTGCAGACTATAAGTCAGGATCGAAGCATCCATATAGAATACGAATCATGATAAGAATATTGTGAGTTTGAGCACGCAATGGTGTGCCTAACTGTATAAAAGTAATACTTGTCGAGTAACCATTTCCAGTCATTCTCTACTGACGTGTTTTTTAAAGGTGAAGGCTATGAAAAGTAGAACAGGTTTTCTTGTGATATCCATGGTTGCCCTGTCGGGCCTGGCGTTGATGCTGACTGCGTGTGGCGGTGGCGGCGGTTCTTCCATCGGTACGCTGAATCTGTCGTTGACCGATGCCCCGATTGATGAGGCGGAAAGCGTGGTGGTTAATTTTGTCGGTGTTGAATTGCAGCCGGCAGAGGGCGAACGCCTGATGTTCGACTTTACGGCGCCTGGTGAAATGTGCGAGACCGACATGACTACCTGCATGATCGACCTGACGGATT
>CAMYJI010000038.1 GCA_947258545.1 uncultured Ectothiorhodospiraceae bacterium | reverse complement strand
CACGGCAACGGGCGAGTAAACCGGGTCGCCGTAGAAGATGCCGCTGTTGCGGCTCTCGCCCCACCAGACGGCGTCACCCAGCGGCAGGCCGCGCAGGAAATAGAGGATGGTCTCCATCGGGTTGGTGGCGAAGGCATGTCCGCCCGACTCGTGGTGACTCGCGCTGCCCCAGAACGCCACGCCATTCAGGCGGCTCAGATAGGTCGCCGCGAAGTCACCGCCACTGACGCTTTTATGGCCTTCGGTGAACGAGGGATTGTGCGCCAGTTCCGTGCCACCGGTCAGTTCCATGATGCTGAACTGGTCAAGACCCAGGTCTCCGGTATAGAGGCCCGTCCATATATACACCTCGATGGCGCTGAATACCGTGTCCGCCTGGGTGTGTAATGCCGGGTCGAGCGTAAAGCTTGCCTCGGCATAGGACCAGGCCGTGTCTCCGTGGGGAATGCTGCCTACCGTTTGAGTACTATAGTCAATCCAGTTTTTCGCATCGGGCTCGTAGACCCTGAGACGGACCTTGATGGAGCTGCCTGCTGGGGGATGACATTCACCGGTTGCGGGCTGATAGCGATTACCGGGTACAGGGCGATGCGGCGTTGATCCCGGCAGGGCAACGTCGGTGGGGTCGTTAGGTCAGCACCTGCTGCGTAACACAACGGATCCGGCGTGCTGTCGGTATTCCTGAACCACAGGCTGTAGGTGTCGTCGGCGCCGATGTCATCACGCAGCTCCGGGAAGGCCATGTTGTCCAGGCTCCCGCCTTTCGGTCCCTTCCAATCCGTCGGCCAAACCGTCAGGTATGAAAGCGGGAAGGACATGTAGTTGAATCCCATAAAGCCTTCGCCAAGGCCCACGCAGGCGGTATTGATCTCCCCGAAGGCGTCGGTCGACTGTGCGCGGCAGGCTACGGGATCAGTGTCATCCTCGCAGAGTTTTACGGTGCAGGTCGTGTTGTGCGTCCAGCTCAACAGGTTGTTGAAGTCGCCTGCTGCAGAGACCTGACCATGCAGGCTGCCCAGGTAGATCAGCGCATCGTCCACCAGCGGGGTGCGCGAACCGGAGGTCCCTGGTAAGGACTCGGAGAATCTCACCTGGCAGTTCTGCGGGGCCTTGCCCTCGCTGCTGTAACGTGGATAGTTCAAATAGTCCACACACTCGGGACGGGACTCGCCAAACAGGCCGAGCTGGTAACGCCAGCTATCGGCATTCTCGCCGGTGGAGCTGGTGCCGTAGACAAGGGCATTGGCACTGTAGTCATACCATTGTGCACGTCCCAAATATTTTCCAAACCGGGATCCATAGACCTTGCCGTAGATGCCGTTGTTTTCCACATCGATTATCCGGTCGATAAGCGCCATGGTCGCCTCGCGGTTGACGCCGTCGATGCGACCTACAATCAGCTCCCCGTCGTGCGCCGGATTAACGCGACGCATGCCGCGACCATCCTTGAAGGCGATCTCGCGTTCCCTGAAATTAAATGACACATCGATGCTGAAATAACGTAGCAGCCAGTAGGCCAGGTAATTGTCCACTGAGGTCGAGCTGTTGTAAGGCAGTGTCGAGCCATCGATCGTGGTGCGGGTGGGTACGCCACGCGTGGTGACCAGGTAGCGGATTTGTGTATGCTCGCGCAGGTGGTCTGCTGATGCCTGGCAATAGTAGGGACCGTCACCGTCTGTGCAGACAGGCGCGGGAGGCGCGCCGGGCACCAGGGTGTTCTCCTGCATGTACTTAATGATCTGGTCACGCAGGCTGCAGAATTCGGTAAAGTTCAGCCAGTAGCTGGCAGGTGCCGCAATATGAACGATGTTTTTCTTGCCCAGATCGCGCTGTTCAGCGTAATAGCGACCGACTGCGCAGGAATCGAGTGAGTTGTCGTTGACGATGACCAATATATCGTCACGACTGCCAGCTACTTGGAGGTCATCATCGCATAAAATGGGCTCTGCATGCGCCTCACTGAGGACCAATGGCGCAATGATGAAGATAAGGGCAGCGCATGAGTGACCTAGGCTCTTCATTCCCTAGTCTCCCTGGGTTAAAAAATCCCTATACTTTTATGTATAGTTAACCATCACTGATTCCGATATAGGTCTAATTACTTAGTCCGTTTGGCTGATGTGGAATACCGAAGGTGATATGCATTGTGTGCCTGAAGATAAGTAATTATTTAGAGCAATGAATCCCGAGTGATGACCAGTTAAGCTGCTGTGACGCTTTTTTGGCTATTTGGGTTGTGTGCATTTTTATTGGCGAGAGTTGAATAAATCCAGGGGATAAGGGTTACGGCTCCGCAATTGTGTTAGCAGTTGTTATAAAGATGATTGGACCGTATGGACTGAACCCCCTTTATTTGGAAAAGATTAAGCACTGCAATTTAACCGCCTGATTCGGAGGCATGCATCGTGGCGGTGACAAAGGGTATGATCGATCCTTATGAAAGGTTACCTGACATTTACGCTGGTGGTGTTGTGCCTGGTCAGCATCGTGCTGGCCTGGTTCAGCGTGGAGCGGCTGAATGACTTCAAGGCGTATCACCAGGCCATCGCGGAGGAGTCGACCGACGATATCGCAACCGAGGTCGCCCGTTACGTTGGCGAAAAGAAACGCCTGGTCAAGCTGTTCGCCGAAGAATACGCAGGTCTGATTCATGAACTGGCAATATCCCCGGAGGATGACCGTGTCAGGGAATCCCTGGAACAGCGCATAGCCACTTATTTTCCGGACTATTTCGGCTTCACGGTCACCGATCCTGCAGGCAGGCCCTTCATCGAGGACTTTGACGGGTTTGTCGGTGATATCTGCCTCAACGACATCGAGGACTATGTCAGGACCGGCGCACAAAAGACCCGCATCCATCCCAACGCCTTTGTCTACCACTTCGATGTCATGACGCGCTTCACCCATGCCGGCGAGGAACGGATATTCTTTGTCAGCTTTCACGCCGATATCCTGGGTGGCCTGGTCAAGAATGCCCAGGCAACTGGTCACCAGCTGATGCTGATCTATCCACCCGGTGGTCAATTGATCGAGGTCACCAGTGACGGTGCCCGCGTCAACTGGATGCGTAACGACTACCGGCTTTCAGTGACGGAGCAGTCCCTGATCCTGGCCAAAAAGGCGGTACAGGACACCGGCTGGGACACGGTAAACCTGCGCCTGCCCGGTCTGTATGAGGATTATCGCAAGCAGCTGACCCGCGAGTCACTGGTCATCTTCCTGCTATTCATGTCGATCGGCTTCATTATGCTGATCTATGTCAACCGCGAGGAGAACCTGCGCCGTGATGCGGAGCACGACAAGGCGCAGTTCCTGTCCGGGCTCGGCCGCGACATGCGAACGCCCCTGGAGGAACTCGAGGCTTCACTTGCCGGCCTGCAACGAAGCGCGAAGGACACCCCGGACGTTGAAGCACGGACATTAACGGAATCGGCATTCGCTAATAGCCAACAGCTGAAGCTGCTGACCCGGGACCTGCTCGAATTCGAGAACATAAGGTCCGGTAAACTGGTGTTCGACAAGCAGCCACTCGAACTGGCCACCCTGTTACAGAAGTGTGCGGATACGATCGAAGCGCAGGCTAGCGGCATCAGGCTCGCCGTCAGGGAGGTCCCCGCGGGCCTTACCGTCCTGGTCGATGCCGAGCGGATCTGCCAGGCCATCGGCCGGCTGCTCGCCGGGGCCGGGCGGCCGGGCGGTGAAACGGTCGCGCTGGAACTCGAGGCCAGGGTACATGATGATTTTGTTCGAGTCAGTCTGAATGATCTGGGCGCCGGTGATCCATCAGGATTGCGCCAGGGTCTCCTCGGGAGGATTGTTCAGAAAGGACGGCGTGATGCACGCCTGCCGGAAGATATCGGCCCGGGCATGAGCGTGGTCCGGTACATAATAGAAAAGCATGGCGGCACCCTGGGTCTCGTGATGGATACCAACACCGGGCCTAGATTCTATTTTGAACTACCGCTTGGCAGGAGTTCTTAAACGCACTAACTTTACTGATAAAAACAAGTGGTTGTGCTTGGGTCTGTGGCGTGGACGCGGTTCCGGCCCGGTTCAGCATAAGCATTACGCCACCCCACAGGCTATGTACCCGTTGCTGGCGCCCATCCGGCGAGTTATGCCGCAACCTGTTGAATCAAAATAATATTATTCTATTTCGGATAGTTTCAGGTGGAAGATTTGCTCGAACCGGCAAGTCCGGTCCTGACGGCTCCGCATTTGCCGGATTCCGGTTAAGCCGGGATTGCGGGCATGCCGGCGCCGCTTCGGCACTCATATCCTCCGTGAAGCGGGCGGCCGGTACCTTAGGAAGTAACACGGTTTGCCGCTAAAGAGGTCATCTGTACCTGTTTTTAACTCTTTATCACACCCTGCGAAACCGCAGACAGATTGTTTGTTGCCTGGGCCGCGAGCGATAGCCGGACCACAAAAGTGATCATGATTGGCGCAAGAAAAAAATTCCCGTTAGTGGTGCTCGTCGTTCTGCTTATGGCGTTGGGCTATGCCGGGTGGGTCCTGTCTGGTAATGCTTTCTGGGAAAATATGGCCAGTGGCGTGATGACTACTGCCATCGCACTGATCGTCGGTATACCCATCGGGCTGTCTGTCGACCGTGCGCTACAGAAAATGGAAGGTACAGGGCAGGTGGCTGTTGCCGCGAGAAACAAGGTGGCACTGGAAGCGGAGCAGCAGTGTACACAGGAAACAAGAGAGTTGGAGATCGAGCCGGAGGATGGACAGCAACAGCGTGACCTGGCGGAGAGCCGCCATGAGCAGCCGATGGCAGTGAATCAGGACGAGCAGGAATTGGGAGAGAGCCAACAACGGGACTTGCTCGAACTGCTGAAAGATGAACTAACTGCCTGCCGGTCCATGCTGGAAAACAGAATCAAGCACCCTGAAAACCTTCATGTCCAGCCGTTCAAGTCGAGTTTCTGGCATGCCGCCATAGCGGCGGGAAAAATGAGATTTATTCAGAGTACCAGGCTGCTTAACAGTCTGTCATCGGTTTATTATCAGATCGATACTGTTCGAAGGATCGAGGAGCAGGGATACCAATCGGCGCATCATGCGGTTGCTTCTCTTCCCGAGAGTGCTACGGTGACGGAGCAGTTGTGGCGCGATGCCCGTAGTTTTGATGAGTCTCTGTCCCGTGATCTGGAACAAGCACTCTACTTGATTGAGCAAGAACTGAAAAAAATACCCGTCTAAACATTATGTAATGCAGGTTGTGGGCTGCGACCGGGAAACAGGGGCTATAATCAAAACCATATATGCCAGCCTCTGGTGCGTAACCCATATCTGGATTGTGGCTATCTAGTGCTGTTCGAGTATGGCGGCCTGGATCGATGAGAGCTTGCGTGGCCAGGGACGGTTTCTATGAAACTTTTCGGGTAGTGAGTTGATTGTATCGAGTGCTGCCTGTCGTGTCGAAAATATGCCATAGAGCAGGATGTACCAGTCGCCGCCTTTATGGAGGCCCTTATAATAGGCGACCGGATCGCCTGGATGGTGCTTCACGATCATTTTCCGTAACGGGGCTTCGTAACGTGATCCAGCCAGTTGCAGCATGTAATGGTCCGCTGGTTGCTCGAGTAACCAGTTCTCCCGGTGAATCGATGTGCCCTGTCCCTGGTCTCTTGGTGGTGCGGTAGCTGCTTCACGGGAGCCATCTCCTGCCACGGAAGCGGTTGTCTCTACTGGGTTTGCTGCCTGGATTGATGACTTCCCAGAAGCAGCAAGGGCGGGCTCGCTGTGGATCGGGGCTGCCCGATTCAGGTCTGCGCTGCCGCTTACTACAGTTGACTTCTCCACGCTAACGGGCTTTTTCTCTCGATAAGGTTCGGGCAGACTCGGGTTGTCAGGGGGCGCTTGTACCAACGTGCTTGTCACATTACCGGTTTCACGTGTGGTGATCTCCAGTACAGGGGCAGGCAGTTGACTGGTGTCTGTTTCTGAATCGCCCCCGATCAGGACGTTGCGGGGGATGTTGTATGTAAGCACGAGCGTGATGGCCAGAACCGGAATGAGTATTAGCAGTGCGGTACCCATATTATTGCCGAGACGAGCTTGTTGGCGGATTGAACGAAACAAGCGGTCAACCGGCAGAGTGGGTATCGTGCATGAGCGCAAGGCTGTCTTCCATGGAGGCGCGATTTTATTGGTCATGCCTGATGCCAGGGAATGGACGGCATCGTTTCTTGAGAGAAACGTATAGGTATTTGAATGATTGTGGCTGTAGTTTTTTTCAGCCTTGGGCTTTCCAACGGATGGGGAGTTGTGCCTGCCAGTGCTGGCCAGTTTTAACTCGGCTGTCTTGCCGGCAGCAGGGATAGCTTGTTGAATTTGATCTTGCGACAATCGGATACCATTGGGCTGACTCGCAGGTGGCGGGACACCGCCGATATCATTAACACCCAAAGATTCACGCCGTGATGCCGAATTATGCGGCGTTGACTCATGGTGGGGGGCTTCCTGAAAAAATGACACGTCCATGTCAGCCTGTTCGGCGCGATCGAAAAGTAACGCGACTTCACGATGCAGATGCTCCCTGGCAGTCTGCATGTCGAGTCCCGTATTTTTCTGTTTAACAAGACCGTATGACCCGAAAATCTCCATGATCGCAACAAATAATGATTCGAGTTCGTTACGGAAGCGATTTCTGAATCTGGAGATAATGTTGTGGTTGACATGGATGCCTGCTGTAATCAGACGATAGGCCTTGTCATGCCGTGCGGCCTGTGCCAGATTTCTGCTCGAGTACTCTCCCGAGGTGTAGGCATAAAACAGCAACGCCAGCAGTGTGGCTGGACTGGCGGCCTGTTGGAGGGTGCTGTCTTTATGCTCTTCCAGGGGGGCAAGGTCAAGACGCTCTACGATACTCATCACCAGGCATGCCAAGAGTTCCTCCGCCAGCAGATCATGTAAAGTAGCTACTGATTGATTCGCAGCATCGTGATTGAGTATGTTGAATTTAAAGGGCATATTGCCTTGGTTTTCCTGTCAGCAACGGGGGTGTGGCCAGTATGCAGGTCTGGGCAGGTGTCCTGCAAAGGCCTACCGGGTTCACGGGTCAACCGGGATGCTGCTGGGTAAGTTGTTCGTATTGTTGTCCATGCTGCTGGACGGCGACCGAGGGGCAGTGATGAGAATAATTTTTTGTATCGACCATGTTCAACACCACACCGGCAAGGTGTCCCCTCGGGGTCGAGACCTGCGCCAGTGCCTTGTTTACGAGTTTGCGCTTCGTTTGCAGCCAGCGTACGACGAATATCGTTGTGTCGACCCTGGCTAGCAGAAGGCGGGTATCCGGGGCGGTCATTATGGCCGGTGAGTCCAGGATGATGAGGTCATAACTGTCGGAAAGAATATGCAGTAGCGTATCCAGGTTCTGTCCCATAAGTATATCTGAAGGATTCAGACAGGGCGCACCGGCTGTTATAACATGGGTGCCGGTTTCAGCGTCAATATGTATAACTTCCTCAAGCGGGTATTCGCCCGACAATAGCTCGACAATGCCTGGTGATTTCCGGGCTCCGAAGACCGTGGCCAGGCCGGGAGTTCGCAGGTTCAGGTCAATGATGAGCGTTTTGCTGCCTGACAGTGCACGCATACGGGCCAAACAGGCAGCGGTGGTTGTCGATCCTTCACCGGCTTCTGCTGAAGTAATCAATACTGTCTTTGTATGTCCGTTGTCCGATGTCAGCAGGGTGTTCGTGTATAGCGTTCTTATGGATTCGGCAAAGTCGGATTCCGGATTTTTTACAATACTGGACTCAGGTTTATTTCTAGACCACCTTGTTTGTATTCGCGGAAGAAGCCCAAGCGCCGGCAGCCCCGTTTTTGCCTCTACTTCCTCGCAACTGCGGAAACCGTTGTCTATCGATTCCCTGAAAAACAGGGCCAGTATACCGGTAAGTGTGGAAGCAACCAGCATAAGTGCAAGTATCGGTAGTGTTTTTGGGGATGAGGCTTCAAGGGGTACGTCACCATAGGAAATAACACGAGCACCCGGCTGATAAGTGCTTATATTATCCTGTGTCGAGGCCTCTTTCAGGCGGGCCAGTAGTGCCTCCAGAATATTTCTGTCTGCTTCCGCTTCGCGCTCCAGCGCCTGCAGTTTAACTCTTTCCTCGTTTTTATCGGCATCACGCTCCTTGAGCTTGTTCAGGCTGTTCTCCAGCGACAATTTTCTAACCCTTGCAATTTCAGCTTCATTCCGGATTCCGCTTGCAATTTTGTTGACCTCCGCATTGATCTTGTCCTGGAGGTCTCCCAGTTCGGCGCGCAATTGGATCATCGTTGGATGAGACTCACCGTATTCCGTTGACAGTTCGCCGATTTTTCTTTGCAGTCCTACCTCCTGCTCCCTGAGGCGCTGAATCAGTCCGGATCTCAGAACTTCCGGTGCCGATTCTGCGCCTCCCGGCTGACCCAGAAGCCGGTTTATGTGGCGTAAGCGGGTTCGTGCTTCGGTATATTCGGTGTCTGCAATAATCAGCTGGCTGTTGAGTTCTGCCATCTGCTGGGAATTCAGGGTTATACCCTTGCTTTCATTCAATCCTGCGCTCTGGCGGTACTTTTCAACCGCTGTTTCAGACTCCTGGACTTTCTTGCGTAGTGGTTCGACGCGCTCATAAAGCCATTGTGTCGCTGTGCGGGTCGCCTCGAATATTGTTCGCAGTTGTTCGCTGATATAGAGATCGGCGACTGCATTGGTGATGTTTGCTGCAGTGTCAGGGCTTTCCGATGTATAGGAGATCTTGATGGCGCGTGATGTCCCCTTCCTGGATACGTTAAGCCCTTTCAGGTATGTATCCATGATACGTGTTTTTTCATTACTGGTTTCATCCGGGTCGCTGGTTTCAGCCGTATTCATACCTATGGAATCCCGCCAGGATTGCGGAAGAAATTTGCTCAGTAGCAGGACCTCGGAAATTTTACCCTTCGGGCGCAGTGCGGTGTTGAATTCAGGGTCAAGATGCAGATCAAGGTGTTCAACAACCTTCCTGGCCAGTTCGCGTGATTTGAGGATCTCAATTTCGCTTGCGATGGCTTCACTGTCCAGTGACAGGCTGGAGAGCAAGGGATCGAGACTTAGCGTGTTGCCCTGGCGGTGATCTATCATGATCAGCGTTTCCGCGCTGTAACGCGGTGTGACCTGGGACAAGGTGATGCCGGTCGCGGCCATAATGAGCGCAATGATGCTGGCAATGTACAGCCTGCCGCGCCAGAGCTTCCCGAGCAGTTCTGCTGGCTCAATGGTATCCACTTGCGGGTGTGCAGGCCCGACTGGCGCAATGCTTTTCGGGGTGCTTATAACCAGGGGACGGCTTTCTGGACTCATGAAACTGAAACTCGCCTGTTGTCGTTATTATGATACGAATGATTATCGTTGATGTGCGTAAACTGAGGGATTGTGTCTGTATTAATGGTTTTTATTACGGTCCGCTGCAGAGGCAGACACTAAAATCGGCAATTCACGTTTCTCTGAAGTCGCTGTATAAATCAGCAGGTTGTGCTGAATTGCGCGCCTGACTGCCTCAATGCGACCCAAATTATTGTTAATTTAATACACTTATATTATATGAAGTGGTTCTTTAGTCAACTCAGGTCCAGTGGTATGGGCCTGCTGTCAGCGGGATGGTAACCGGAGCGCGCTTTTGAAAGCGAATACCGATGGCTGTATTTGCAGGTGACGCACGACAAGGGTATGTAGCCAGGAGGCCCAGAACAAAACAACTATGAGTACCGCGCTGGCCGCTCCAATGAGTCCGAAGCGCGGCACCAGGACCAGGTTGAGGACGATGGTTGCAAGCAATGCCAGGGCAAATACCTTCACACAGTAATCCTGGTGCCCGGTAATACTCAATAACACATCGACTGGGCCAATTGCAGCGAGCACAAGCTGGGACACTGCAAGAATGAGCAGCGCCTCGTAGCCAACCAGGAAGTCATCCCCGAACAAGGCAAGGATGTCCTTGCCGAAGAATACCAGTATGAGTAATGCGCATAGCGAGGACCAGAATTTCAGCTGAGTCGCAAGTGCGATCAGGTGCTGCATGCCGTCGCGGTCGCCGGCGGCATAAAGGCGTGATACACGGGGTGTGGTAATCGCATTGACGGCAGCCAGTCCGAAGGCGATGAAGAGCGCTGTACGGTAGCTGGCATTGAATACGGCAACAGCATCAGGGGGCAGCATGGTACCAATGATGGCGACGCTGATTTCGGGGAAGAACTGGGTGAAGAGCGTGACCAGAAGCAGAGGGGCAGCAATCCGTAACCATGTCTGCGTTTCATATTCGGGTTGTGCATCACCAATTTCCGGTTTCAACATCACATGCAAGATGATGAACTGTCCAATAGCAACTGCACTCAGAGCAGCAAGCTGGAGCAGCATTGCCGTATTCGCCGACAGACTGGCACCGGTACGCCATGCCGCGTAGACCAGCAATAAAAACAACAGTGGTCTGAGCAGCATATTGGGAATGAACGCGAGTGAGAACCATGACATAGCATGTGCAATTCGCAGATTGAGGCGCAGAATTGAAAAAACCGGGACGCAAAGCATGGTGATAATCAGGGGTGTTGAATACGCGGCTGGTATCAATTCTTCCATTGACAGAATCACTACCATGCCCAGCGTGCTTGCGATCAGGCTGGAGACGATGATGAACTGCGATCCCTGGCGTATGAATCCGCGTATACGGTTCATATTATTGCTGGCGAGGTTCTGCCCGATAACCCGCAGGCTCGTTGCCGGGTAGCCAAGCCCGGTGATAATCGAGAGCAGTGTGCTCCAGGAAAATGCAAACACATAGATGCCGAGTTCCTGCGCCCCCATCCAGCGTGCGAGCAGGATCTGGGTAAGAAAAACGAGTACGGCGCCGGTCAGGCGGCTGGAGAAAACAAAGGCTGAGCCTTTGACCAGCCTGGTAAGTTCGTGTCGCATCCGGTAATTATTGTGATTTTAGTGTGTTTGTGAGGCTGTTGATTGTTGCCGGTAGCAGTGTTCATGATGATCTGGTTGGCGGAAACTGCATGTCAGTATAGGGCAGTTGACCAGGCAGTGACACCACTCGCACCTGGTGCCCTTGACCCTGGAGACTGTGGGTGTTGCCGCATGAGCAGTCTGATAACAGTGGTGAATTAAACGATAGTTTTTTCTGTCCGCAGATGGACTGTCGCAAGGTCATTCAGTACGAGCGCGTACCCCGATCGTTTCGCCCCTTTCCCGGGTCAGATGACCTCGTTCCGTTTCAGCTGGAGAAGCTGCATGGCGTGATCTGTCACCGGTCTCCATGCGGGCGGCTAATCCTGTCCTGATGATCGGCGCGTCTCTCTTTAGCGACTCAAAATTCATCCATTATTCAGTCAGATAGCGATAAATCGGTGTTTGTAGTCTCCATGCGATGACAGTCTAGTGGCGTTTTGTTGGCATGTGTCGACAGGGTGCCGGGAGTGTTGCAGCTGCAGTGGTGTAACACGCAGTTAATATTATAAATATTCAATCATGGCATATGTATTGCACCGGCTCTGCATGCAGGTGTTCCCATTCCCGGGATCTGCTGCCGGTTACCCGGCCAGGCCAGGAGTCAACGGTTTTGTCTTTGCCGGACATCACGGTTTGTTACCGGGACACATCAGGTTTCATTTGATTACGCAAGCAGTGTAGCGGTTCGGGGCAGCGGCAGGCATCAGCCAGCACATAAAAATGTGATTGGGTTCAAAGACCCTGTCGGGCACGGCGCCGATACTTTTTATATAAACACTACCGGCTGTCTCCCTGTTTAGATTGTAATTGAGGATGCACATGAAACTTACTTCACTATTGTTATCACTGATCCTGTCTTGGGCGGGTGTCTGCAATGTATTTGCGGGCACCTACTACGTGGACCGCAATCATCCGGCTGCCAACGATAGCAACGCGGGTACTGAAGACTTTCCGTGGAAGACCATAGTGCACGCTGCGGAGGTTGCCAGTGCCGGGGATACTGTTTACATCAAGGCGGGCATTTACACGGACGGTGACGTTGTCGTGGAGAACTCCGGTGTCGCCGGTCAGGAGATCGTATTTGCCGCCTATCCCGGTCACGAGCGCCAGGCGGTCATCAAGGGTGCGGCATTTCGCAGTTTTGGCAAGAGTCACCTCCGGGTTCATGACCTGAAGGTGCTTGAATCACCGAGCTACGGATTCCGTTTTCAGGGTCCGGCCGATCCGACCGATCCACCGGCAGAAAATATTGTCATTTCCGGTGTGCACACCTATGACACCTGCTCTTCCGGCATCGCAGTCTGGGGAGTGCAGTGGGGAGAGGATCCCGGGGACTATGACAACATTCGTGATGTCATCATCGAAGACAATCTGCTTGAGCTGGGCACGCACGGTTGCAAGAACGAGATAATCACCGTCGCCAATGGTGCGGTGAATATCACGGTTCGCAACAACGAGATCCGGCTGGGTGATCCGGCGATGGAGGGTGGCGATGAAGGGATCGACTTCAAGGAGGGTGTGCGTGACAGCCGTATCTATGGCAACTATATCCATCACCTGAGCGACAAGGCGATCTATATTGACGGGGGGAGTGATCCTCATGGGCCATTGGTCAGCAATATCCATATTTATGACAACATCATGATGCATCTGCCTTCCGCCGGTATATCAATCGTGACGGAGGGTGTAGGTGATGTCGATGGAATCTATGTCTACAACAATATCGTGGCGCATGTCGATGGTGATGGCTATATCGTCTATGACCATCCGGGTGGGCGTGAGGCGGGCGGCACAGTTAAAAACGTGCATTTTATAAATAACACTGCGGTAGATGCCGGATTGGCGAACTACGGGGGAGGTTTTCGGGTTAATCATGAAAGGGCTACCGGTATTGTCTTCCGTAATAATATTGCCTGGAACAACGATGATTACGATATTCGAGGTGAGGCAGAGACCTTGATTGAAGCCAACCTCTGTGCCGATGCCCTCTGCGAAGTCCAGGAGGACCCCGAGTTCATCAATCCCCAGAACGATGATTACCGGCTGCAGTCCACCTCGCCGGCGATAGACAGGGGGCTGTTTCCGGGGGCGCCGTCTGTCGATATTGCAGGCACTCCGCGTCCGCAGGGCGCCGCTCACGACCTGGGTGCCTATGAATTTGTCGTCAATGATCCCGCCCCGGAACCAGAGCCTGAACCCGAGCCACAGCCGGAACCCGAGCCGCAGCCGGAGCCCGAGCCACAGCCGGAGCCCGAGCCACAGCCGGAGCCCGAGCCACAGCCTGAGCCCGAGCCACAGCCGGAACCCGAGCCGCAGCCGGAACCCGAGCCGCAGCCTGAACCCGAGCCGCAGCCTGAACCGGCACCGGATGTCGAGTCTCCCAGGTGTGTGGTTACCAATCCGACCGAAGGATCGGTATCGGGCAGCGTTACTATTCAAGTTGATGCCAGCGATAACGTCGGTGTGGATGTGGTCAGAATATATCTGGACGGGAACGCACTGGAGGAAGATCGCCTGCCCCCCTACACAGCCACCTGGGACACCATGTCGCATGCTAATGGTGCTGCCAGAATCGAGGCCCGTGCCTTCGATAAGACAGGAAACATGAGCAGTCACAGCGTGAATGTCAGCGTGGACAATCAGACACCAGAGCCTGAGCCTGTCGAGGACACAACCAATCCGACAGTATCTTTTGTCAGTCCAGCTAGTGGCGCGACCGTCTCGGGTACTGTCGGTGTCAGTATCGCGGCTGCTGATGAGGCGGGCGTCTCGTCAGTCAGTCTGTATGTCGATGGCGATCTGTACAGGACCGATACATCTTCTCCCTATACCTTTTCCTGGAATACACGCAAGGTACAGGCCGGCGCGCATGCACTCAGGGCAGTTGCTGAGGATTCCAACGGCAACACCGCATCGACACAGCTGTCCGTCATGGTTGTAAGCAATGCTAAAAGTGGCAATGGCAAGGGTAACGGCAAAGGGAGCGGCAATAATAAATAACTTGCCCGGTTTGTATTAAGTTCCAGTGAGTGATACCTGTCGGTCTGTTCTGCCGCCAACAGCCAACGATAGCAACGCGGGTACTGAACGTTCCGTGGCAGACACTGTGCACGCCGTGAGCGATGGCGGTATGGCAAGTGGATTGTTGCCTCGATTCAAGGTTTGGCGTCCGCCCAGCCAGTGCTGCGAAGCTCTGTCTTCCAGGCGAGCAAGGGCCCCCAGAGTACGGCGAGTAGCAGGTACATATGACGCCAGTGTGTGCTGTCAACAAACAGACTTTGTGACAGCAAACCAACGACACATGCAAAGACCGCGGTATAGACCGCCTGGAGCTCTGACGGCTGAAAGACAAACTGTATCGACTTCCACAGTGTCAGCAAGAGAAAACCGTAAAACGCAAGCGCACCTATCCAGCCAGCCTCGATCAGCACCTGCAGGTAGATGTTGTGTGGCTCCTTCCCGAAATTATATTCCTGTGTACTTTGTCCGGCACCGATCCCGACAGGCCTGACCAGCGCTCTTTTTATGACGGTAAGTTGTCGGTTGAATCGTCCCCGTTCCTCGGCCAGATCATAGTATTGCAGCTTTGCTCTTCTTTCGACCATGGACTGGATGCTGTCCGTATTGATGGCCCAACCCAGGAACAATACAGCTAAGGCCGCAACCGCGCTTCCCTGCAACAGCATTCTTCGCCTTAATCTGCGCGACCTCTGGGTCAGCAGGCGCAAGAGAAAATAGAGAAAAAGCGCAATGGCAAGATTCAGCCAACTGCCGCGTGAGAAACTGATCAGGATGCCGAACATCAGAAAACCAAAAGCACCTGTCAGGAAAAACTTCTTCATGTGTGATGCGCCTTCCAGTCGTGCCACTGCATATAACGCAACCGGAACAAGGAAGGGGCCATATACATTGGGGTCCTTGAATAAAGAACGCACCCTGCCGAATTCAAGCAGTTGCTCTGTATAGGGAACAAGCCGGTAGTAACCCAGGACTCCCGCTGTTACGGCAATGATTGCCGCTACCATGTAACCGGAAAAAAGTACGCGCAGTACACGCCTGGGGTCTTCATAGATCAGGCTGATAAACAGTATCCAGAAGGCGAGCATATAAGTGCGCACGGCCAGGGAGCGAAAACTGGCCGCCGGATCCGGCGCAAGCGCGCTTGCGATGAAGTTGGCGAGCAGAAAGATGCCCAGCAGATAGCCCGCAGTTCCCAGGCCCGCGGGGATTCTCAGTCCAAGCCCGAAGAAGACCAGCAACAGGGCAATACCCAGGAGATCGTAGGGGGCCGGTTCAAAGAAAACGATCGAGCTGACGGCCATTAACAGCCACAGGAGTACAAGACTGAAATTATAACGGGTAACCGTAACTGCCCTTTCCATATTGTAAGTATCCCCTGAAATATAGCCGTAATTCTATTTAAAGATGTAACATGGGCGTTGCCATTGTGCCAAGTGGATATTTAGGGAGAGGTACCGTCCAGGGCTTTCTCCGGCCAGTGCATCCGATGTGGGCAATAACGGAGGTGTGCCTGGCCCTGGCGAAACTGCTGGTTTATCAGTCATGGCAGGGGGAAAACCGCTTTTTTTACAGATCCGGGAGCAGGGCGGCAATGCGGGTCACCGAAATACGAGATACGTTTGGGGAGATGCCTGGAATGCTACGGGCAGAACAGTACCGTTGTGTTTGTATAGCGGGATGGCGGGTTACCGAATTCCGGTGGCTGACAGCCGCGCTGTTGCTGGTGACACTATCCATGGCAATGGCCGGGTGCTCTTCGTCGGCCGCTGAAGTCCGGGTGATGATAAAGGATGACTCCGAAAACCATGTCCATCCGCCGGATCGTTCCTTTAGTCTGCAACTGAAAATCGAAGAGGCTCCTCCTTCCAGCGTCCGGTTCCATTGGCGGGACTTTCGTGGCCGGCCTCTCACGAAACCTGAACCGCTGGCCTCGAACAAGTTGACAGCCATTACTTCACCCGTGGGTCATGCGGGCTATCTCGGGCTGGTCCTCGAACCGACCTCGGCCGGCCTGGCCTTGCCGAACCGCAATCCTGGTGAAAAGAGGGAGTACGGTTTCGCGTTATTGCCGCTGCGGCCTGATATACAGCGACCGGTTGACAAGGATTCCGGGTTTGGCGTGGTGCATGCCGACCTGGAAGATCCCTACCTGAGCGGCTGGGTCAAGACCATGACCTGGAAGACCACCAGTCCGGAGTGGTGGGGCTTCGAGATGGAAAGGCGTCGTGAACGGAGCCTTGTTGAACTGCCCATCGTGGTGGGTGCGGAATGGGCAAGTGCAGACACGCAGCCCGTTTCGAGCCAGCAGCTCAAACGGCTGTCTTCACGGGTGCGCAAATATTTCGAGGCACACCCGGTGACCGGGTACTGGGAGCTGGGCATCGAAGAGAACCTCAGGCGCCGCTACGAAACGCCTTATTACTGGTCCAATCTGGAGGCCAAGACCCGGGCCGTCAGGGAGGCGGCCAACGAGGTCAATCCTGATATCAAGCTCGTCTATCAGGTGGCCGAACTCCGTCCACGCCACGTCGAGGCCTTTCTTGAGAGTGCGACGGCCCGGCACTTCGATATCCTGTCCCTGCACCCATATGCCTGGCCTGATTTCCCCGACCCCGAGCAATGGCTGGATGACTACCTCAAGGAGGTCGATGAGCTGATGGCCGGGCAGGGACGGGTCATGCCGGTCTGGTTTACCGAGGTGGGTGTGCCCCATCATGGCAATGCCCCGGGAGCATTCTTCGGCTACCCCAAGAAAGGGGCCGAGGTTATGGGTAAATCCCGCTACGAAGCAGCAAGTTATCTTGTGAAATTGTATGTCCTGGCTTTTCACCATGGCGTGGAGAAGGTATTCTGGTACAACTACAAGGACCGGGCCCCGGGTCGGGAGTACGCGGAAAATCACTTTGGCTTGTACGATTATTGGGGCTACCCAAAACCGGTCTATTTGGCATATATAAACCTTATAAGACAATTGCATGGAAAAAAAACGGGTGATTCGAGGCAATTGCCGGATAATGTCCGGGTGTATGAATTTACCGGGGAGGGTCGGCGTCTAGCGGTTGTCTGGACGCACCCGGCTGTAAACCGGGAGGTGCAGGTCTCGAGCCTGTTCCCGGGCCATGCGCCGGGGGACCTCATTGAGGCCGTTGACCCAATGGGTGGGCCAGTGACTGTGAAAGGGGCTTCAATCCCGATTAGCGGCGAACCTGTTTTCATTCAGGCCCGATTAAAACAACAAGACAAAGACCATATAACAAGAAGTCACGAATATGAGTATAAATCAGGTTTCTCTTCACTATCCAGATCAGGCGGATACCAGCAATAGCGAGTGGACGCCGCTACCCGTATTGCAGCGAATAATCGGGCGGCTAGAACAGGACGCTATCTCCTACTGCCACTGGAAGAGTAATTATCATCTCGAATATGCCTTGACCGGCGTAGAGGATGTCGATGTGCTGTTTGCGCCGGCGGATTTCTCCCGCTTTGTGCAAATCCTGCTGGAATACGACTTCAAGCAAGCCGATAGCGTGACCAACAGGATGCAACCGGGTGTCTTCCATTTCCTGGGTAACGACAGCGAAACCGGCACACTGATCAATATCCATGCCTATACACGAATTCTGACCGGCGACCATTTTCTGAAGAGCTGGGCGTTGCCGTTGGAAGATCTGCTCTTGTCCGAGACCTCAACGGTCAACGGAATGAGGGTGCCGGCCAAGTCCAGCGAGCTGATCGTGTTCGTGTTCAGAAACATGATCAAGTACACAACACTGCTGGATCTATACCTCTCGACCCGTTCGAAGGGCGCCAACTCCGAGGAATACGAATGGCTGATGTCAGGCCTCGACATGGAGGACTCGCTCGGGAAACTCCAGCGTTTCTTCCCCGAGGTCCCAGCTGCTGATTTTAACAATGCAGTCGAGTTGATTGCATCGGGCGGTTCCTTGGCGGCGAAAATTCGACTCGGCCAGCGGTTCAAGCGCAGTCTGGGAAAATACCGGCGCTACGGTCCGGTACAGCAGACGGTTCTGACTGCGATCGGGGTAGGGCGAATGGCCGCCAACAGACTGGCCCGCAAGCAAAAGCATATGAACTTCCTGACGGGTGGCAAGATCATCGCGCTGGTCGGGCCGCAGGCCACCGGGAAGTCCACCTTGACCAACGCGTTGAAGGGCTGGCTGGGACAGGAGCTGGCTGTGCGTGTCATCCATGCCGGCAAGCCACCGGCCACCTGGTCGACCTTCTTGCCGAACAAGGTGATCCCCTTTGTGAAGAAATTGCTGCCGGGATACACCAGCGTGAATATCGAGAAACAGGCGGAAGATGAAGATTTCTCCGACTTCCCGCTGATATTCCTGATCCGCAAGGTCATGCTCGCCCATGAACGCCTGAGGTTGTTGCGCAGTGTCTATCGGCAGAGCCGGAATGGAAAGATCATAATATCTGACCGTTATCCTTCTGACCTGGTCGGTGCTATCGACGGGGCCACCTTCAAGGACGAAGTAATTGCCGGGGAGTCATCCGCCCTGAAGCGTTTCCTTATGAACCGGGAGAGAAACATCTATCGCAAGATTAATTCGCCTGATATGGTCCTGCAGCTCTCGATCCCCGTGGACACAGCAGTAATCAGGAACAAAACACGAAACAAGGAAGGTGACCAGACAACGGAATATGTCCGTACCCGCCACTCGATGCAGCTTATCCCGGAATTCCATCATTGCCCGGTCATCCCGTTTTCCACCGATCGGGACATCGACGAGATGCTGATCGAGGTCAAGCAGGAGGTATGGAAGCGGCTGTGAAGCTGCTCTCGCACCTTCCCGGGCAGGGCACCTGCCTGCCCGTGGAGTAGCCGCAAACTGTATATCTAGAGAAATTGGGTTTGGACGCTACTGTCCCACATAATTCCTTCTAACCTTCAAGGGGAGAAGGTTAGGGTGAGGTGTGAGAAATGCAGTTTCTTAACTGCATGATTTATCAACCCTCACCCTGTCCCTCTCCCACTCATGGGAGAGGGGATGTTTAATGAATCAAAGGCAATATTATTTCATGTCGCCGAATATCCCTGGACAGTTTGATTACATTACTACCGCAATTTCTTTGCGCTATTGATAAAATCTGTGGAACAGCAGTTGGTACTAGAGGGTGTGCGTGCATGACGCAGGTAGTGAATCGGCAGCACGATCCTATAGAGCAGGGGTCTGAATATCTCGTAGATCATCGGCAGTCGCCCTTCGGCCAGGTCTCGCTACAATGTACCCGGGTGCAGCAGCGCAACTGGACCCGGGTCGGCTTGGGCCGACTACCGGCAGCAGGCGGAGTTGGGCACACCACGGTCTTTCTCAAGCAGAATATCGACAGGGGCGGACGCAGCCACCCGGATCATTGGTTATATGAACAGGCCGGTGCTGATATCGCCCATCAGCTGTTGAAGGATATCGTGCGGGTCCCACAGCTGCGATACCAGAGTGAATCGCTGCTGCTTAATGTCTATGAATATATCGATGTCGTCACCATCGACGAACTGCTGCGCAGTGATCCCGCGGCCTTTGATCAATGTTTCGATAATGTAATTCGCAACATGGTGGAGGTGCTCGAGGCCATGAGGCGGCCATTTTCAGTACCTCATCTGGAAACACTCCCGGTCAAGTCACGACCCTATGGCGGGTCGAGTACCGCTATCAACTTCAAGGGATTCGAGATCCGGAATGCAGGGCTTGTCAGGGCTGATACGGGCGCCATCGAGCCCGCAAATCTGGTGATGTTCGACTTCGTGCGCCCCTATCGGGCGCCCATTGAAGAAGCGGCGGCGAAGCTGTTTGTGTCCGTCGGCCTGCTGAATTGGGGGAAACCCCTTGGCCGCTTCATGAAGGGTCCGGATACGGCGTTGCTGGAACGTGCGCTCAGGCCTCTGCATTCCTACCTCGACAGGCAGGCCGTCCTGGAAGAGATCGACCTGCAGCGCCGTTTTCGCACTCGTGAGTTTCAGGGATCAGGCAATCTGGAGCGAACGCTGAAACGGCTGGGAATCGATATCCTGGGCAGACGTTACCTGCACAAGCTGCGACACTGGTGTGAACGACACATCGCGTAGACGGATCGGGTCTGGATGTGCAAGTCGGGTCAGGCTAACGTTAATCCGACCTGCCACATGATGCTGTGGTTTTGAGTGTAGGAGCGCTCAGCGAGCGCGATTAATCAATAATATTACTAGCCAGGTCCTGCAAAGGGTGTGACGGGATTACATGTCGGTTATTGCATGGCAGGTTCAGGTCTCGCCACAGACCAGATATCGCCAATGCCATCACCCGTGGTGTCACCCACTGACCGGTCCCTTGACCAGTAATACAGGGGGCGGCCCTCATAGGTCACCTGCAACCTGCGGTCGGGGGGAGTGCGCCTGATGTTTCCGGTTTCGCCGGTCAGCCCTGCCGCTGCCACGGGTGCGTACCCTACCACCAGTGGTGGCCAGTTTTCTGCGCAACCTCTGCGGCATTCACCGATCCCCGGCCTGTCTGACACGATGGTGTAGAGCGTCATGCCATCCGGTCCCGCCAGGTAGGGCCTGCCATCGGCATCGGTAAGCAGCTGCACAGTGGGTGCCAAATTGGCCGCATACCACTTCCCTCCTTGTCCATGGCCCCGAACATCCCCGGACAATTTATCCACATGCGACGAATACAGCGGCCGATCGTTGTAACAAATCTGCCTGTCACCGTTGCTGCGCACCGCTATGTCGAAGTGCCCCGGCATATCCCCGGGCACTGACAGGTGATCCTGGTCGAGGAGCAGTGGAGGCCATTGTTTTTCACATGGGCCAACGCAGTTGCTCTGGCAGTCCATGTCTGCAGAATAAATATAAAGCGTCTTGCCCGCGGCATCAGTCAATAAATGGCCCAGCCGGTCATCATGACGGACTGCAAGCGCGGGTTCCGTGTCTTGCGCATTAAGTGCACTAGCCATACCAATCATGACCAGTGTGGCAGTCAGCAGGATTTTAGCCAGGCCAATCATGTGTTTCCCCTTCACTGAACGCGTTGGATTTCCAGTTCATAGATCGCACCATCACGTTCGTCGGGATCCTGGTCATTGTCGATCCCGCCATCGGCGATGTAAAAGGACATCTCTAGCGGATTGGCGGATGACGTGCCGATCGTAAGGCCCTGCGGCGCTACGGGTGACGGCGTCAGCGCGGCGATGCTGAGTTTCTTGATAAACAGGCCGGACAGGGTGTACTCGAAGATGGCGTTATCCGGATCGGAGATGACAAACAGATGCTCGGATACCGGGTCGAAGGCGATGCCTTCCGGGTCACTGGGTATCCCGGACGGGGTGCCGGCCGTGGTGGGCAAATCCAGCTCGTTCAGGAATACAAACCCCGAGTTGTACTCGTACACCAGAATATTGATGCCTGCGCCGCCAATCACGTAGATACGGCCACTGACCGGATCACAAGTGATGCCCTCGGGGTCATTGCTGGTCGGTGATGTAGAGACGGCGTCCACCGCTGTGAAACTGCTGCCATCGTAGGCATAGCGATAGACCAGATCGGTGTCATCATTGGATACATAGAAATGTGAATCGCCACTGCAGAAGGCAATACCGGTAGGCTCCCGATTGAGACTTGGCTCGTTGCCGGTTTGCTGGGTGAGGTCCCATTGGTCGATCAATGCACTGCCCGATGCTGCGGTATGGAACAGGTTGGCCAGGACGATACTGAACGCCGCTGTCTCGTTGATTTCCGAATCAGAGATGAACAGTCCTCCGGAGGGTTCGTGGTAGGTCAGCCCGGCGGGGTCGATGCTCGGGATGGTGAGTTGTGTGCCGGGGAGTCCGCCGCTTGTGTCGAATCCTGTCGCGAAATAATTGACCTGGATGATGGACTCCACATCACCGCCGTCGCTGAGCGTGATCAGGACATCATCAAACGCGGATAATTCGCCGTCGTCCGCGGTGAGACGCAGAATATACGTCCCGGGATCGGGGGGGGAGATGGTGGTCGTGGTGTCAACGGCCGCTGGATCGCCAAAGGTGACCGTTCCGGTGCCGGAGCCGCCGGCATGACTCCATGTCGTAGCAAGGGCGCCACCGGGCAGGCCATCGTCGCTTACCGTGGCATCCAGAACAGCCGTGTCCAGCGGCAGGATAACGACTTGATTCGATCCGGCATCAACGACCGGTGCAAGATTCAACGGTACACCGGCATATTCAATATGCAGGCGAGGTGCTGCCGTCGGGACGCCATTGAAAGACTCCGCCGTGCGGGTGCCGCTGCCGCTGATGATCAGTGCCAGCGAATTAGTGCTCGTCCAGCCGGGACGGTTCACAATCGCCTGGATAATCGCGGAGATATCCGGCGAGCGTTGATTCAGCCCTGCTTCACCCACAGTGGACCAGGGTGCAGGCGACCAGGCGACACTGGCCGCGGTCCTGGGCCGGGAGGAGATGTTAAACGAGGGGCTGGCGAAGGTGGCGGCGTTATCAGTGGCTTCACCCTCGATTGTGAGGCTGGTCGTCACAGAGGTCGTTTCATCGGTGGTGAATTGCAGGTACGCCGTCGTAATGGGCGCACCTTGTGGCACATTGATGCCGTTAAACCGCATACCGACCACCTGCTGCTTAGGGCCGTCCACTACCAGTTCGAGGTCACTGCTGGTCCGGTTTACCGATCCATTGCTGGTGTTCTCTTCCGCGTCGTCGGTGCTGGCGTTCACCTGGTAGTCCAGGCTTACCAGGCCCAACTCGACAGTTACGGTCAGCTCATCAAAGGCAGACAGTTCACCGTCGTCTGCGTTGAGACGCAGGACATAGGTACCGGGGTCGGAACTGAAGGTCGCTGTGGTGTCAACAGCGCCCGGGTCTGCGAAGCTTACCGTGCCGGCTCCCGTACCACCCACGTGACTCCAGGTGGTGATCAGGGGCCCGCCAGGCGTGCCATCATCGCTCACCGTGCCATCCAGGGCGATAGCATCCAGTGGCAGGGTCAGTGAGTCGTCAGGCCCGGCATCAACCACGGGCACATCGTTGAGGGCATTGACGGTGATGGTGACGGTGGCCTCGGCGGAGGTCTCGGGGGTGCTGTCGGTGAGGGTGTAACTGAAGCTGTCGATGCCG
>CAMYJI010000037.1 GCA_947258545.1 uncultured Ectothiorhodospiraceae bacterium | reverse complement strand
GTCATGGGTGTGACTCGAAGCGCGGGCGCAACGGGAGGTGCCGGCTCGTCGGCCATGGCAGTATCCGCTTCATCCCCTGGCGCCGTCATGGGTGTGACTGCAAACGCGGGGGCGGTGGGAGCCACCGGCGCCCTCTCGACAGCCTCAGCCACGGGCGCAGTTGTGTCACGATCGGTGGTGTAATCCGGTACATACCCGGTCGGGGTATCCGGTGCCCGTGCGGCCTGTTCGATGATTTTTTCAACCGCCGTACCCGCGTCATCTGCCTGTAAGGTTGCCGCGCCTTGCCCGGCTAAGGCGGCCGGCTCATCAGCGATCGTGTCGGCATCATCGACGTCGTCCTCGATTACTGACTCGACCACCGTCTCCGGGTCCGGACTCAGAAAGTCAGGCAGCTGTAATTCGGGAAACAGTTCGCCCCGGTATATGAATCCAACAGCCAGCAACGCAACAATGCCAACCGCGAAGCCATGGCTGAGAAGTTTCGCAAGGATGTTCATCATGTTCGCTCCCTATGAATTCCCGACCACATCGGGATATAAAGCCCCGGCCAGTGTTCTGAACTCCTGTGCCGCCTTGCTACGCGGCCACATTTCAAAAACAGTCAGCCCCTCACTCAGAGACCTGCGGAAGCCGGTCCTGAGGCGCAGGCGGTGCGGGAGGACGGTATCGATACCGCGCAGCATGCGCAGGGCGGCCTCGGTTTCATGCGTCTCACGGATTGACTTGTTTGTGTCCGCACGATTGACAAATGCCATGGTCTGCTGGGAACCATTGATCTTCATGGCGTCGATATCCGGACCGATAATATGCAGAAAGCGCTGGGTCGCCCAGACATCGGCCTGACTTGGCGGTACCGGTATCAGGATTCGGTCTGCAGCAGTGATCGCCTCTTTCATCGCGGCCATGTTTGCCGCACCAACGTCAACCAGGACCTCCTGATCTGCATGGGAAAGTAACTGGTCCTTGAGAACAGCCCTGACGGAGTGAATGGTCAGATCCGGCTTGTATTCCATCTCACTGCGCAGTATGGCCAGATCACTGAAGGTACACTGCGGGTCAAGGTCATAACCCACAACGGACCTTCCGTTTTTCTCAAGCCAAACGGCAAGATTGAAGGCGACCGTGCTCTTGCCGGACCCGCCTTTCAGATTTGCGATGACAGTAATCATGTGCTGTCTCGTTCTTTCCCTTCATTACGCTGAGCGTAATAGAATTACCGGGAGACTGCAAAAACAGGCAACTGTGTACCGCTCGGCAAGCTGAGGGCGGTGATCAAGGGTACAGACCATCCCCCGCGCCGTTAATCTCGGGAATGGTAATCTCCTCGTATCCTGTCGGCACTGTAAACAGTACGTCTGGCTGTGGACCAATGATTATATTGCTTAATTCACGCGCGTATCCGCCGGGCTGCTCATCGCGCACGCTTGTACCGAGCTCGGGATCGAACCACTGGTGGGACACACTGCCTTGCCCGCCAACACGCTGAACGCTGATTTCCCATTTCTCGGTATTACGCCCGTTTACTTTTTCCTTACCCACCAGGCGCATATCAATGATCGAACCATCCGGCAGCATTTGCCGGATCGGGACCTGCCGCTCCTGGTCCAGCCAGGAGAGCATCTTCCCGGATTGTGCCTGGGTGGTATTTTCAAATTCCCACTTGTCTGTGATACGCCCGTTCATCTCTTCAGTACCCAGTTTCCTGCAGGTGATGTCAGGCATCCCGGCGCAGGGATTGCCGGCCTGGATATTGCTGTCTCCGGGCAGCATGTCAGCGGGGCCCGCCTTGCGCTGCATATAGCTGCGATTCTGGGTGTTGAGCATATAGGCTGTTTGCCGCACTGTGTCGACGATCTGGATCATGGTCTGATCGTTGATCCTGAATTCTGTACGCATTCTGTTTTTGCCAACAAAGATCTTGCCATGCATGTCGCCCTGCTGCGGGATTGTCTGGATCACGTCGGCGGAAAATTCCACGCCTGCCCGGGCAAATGCACTTGTGAATAAATATAGGGATAGGGATAAAATCAGCCGAAATCGCATTATCGGGACTCTGCCAGAGAAATAAACAGGGGAAAATTCCTTGTGCTAAGAATCAAGACGAGCCGGAACACATCCCTGTGTCGGCTCGCTTGATGTTACTGCTGTTACTACTGGGCGGGTGCAGCCGGAGCAGCCGGTGCTGCCGGTGCGCCGTAGGGGGCACCGTAGGGACCACCACCCCAACCGCCGGGATAGCCGCCACCGTAGCCACCGTAGCCACCGGGATAGCCACCGTAGCCATAGCCGGGATAGCCGACCGCGGCCATAACCGCTGCCACGACCACCGCCGCTCATGCTGAAGTCCATGTCGCCCCAGCCGTCGCCGTCGAAGGGACCCCAGTCGGAACCCCAGTTATCACCACCCCAGGGACCACCCCCCCACCAGGCATGGGCGGTTGAGAACGGGGCAGCCATGGCGCCGGCAATCGCGGCGGCACACAAAGTTTTACCTAACTTATTCATGTTATTACCTCTCATAGTTATTGTAGCTTGCAAGTCGACTTACAAACATAAACTCCCTCGGTTACTGGAGATCAGCCATGTAGGGAGCGACCATGACCTGATCCTGTTATCCAGTCAGTCGCAAGACCGACCGGGTGAAACATCTCTGCCAGGGTGCGTATCCAAGGTCCCGGCAAGAAATCTGTTATCTGTTTTCTACCATACAACGCCCGGCAGCATCGGGGTCGGCATGACCCCATAGGGTGCGGCACCACCCCACCCCGGTACAATTCCAGGCGAGCCCCAACCACCAGCGCCTGTCCCGTACTCCGGCCAGGCACCATAGGGTGCAACCTGTTGCTGCGCCGCTGGCGGCTGCTGGCTCTTCTGCGGAGGTGTGAGTTCTCCCCAGGGGCGCGGTACATAGATATATTGAGGCACAGTTGGCGACTGCGGTGCAACCCCTGCTTGAGGCTGCACGGTCTGGCCCCATGGCGTAGCGCTCGCAGGTGGGTACGGCTGCGCCCACTGAGTCTGCCCAGGGCCCGGTTGCATCAGCACAGGCTGTTGCGCCGGCACCGTGTAGTATGTGGGTGACGGTGTTGTCTGCGGTGCCGGTGCGGGCGCTATCTGCACATAGTCGGGCAATGGCCGGGCCTGCTTGGGACGCGGGTACCATTCCCTGACGACCGGTTCAGGCTTCTTCGGAGCAACGGTTTTTTCTGATGAAGCGTCCATGGTCTCATTATCTCCGCAGGCGGTCAGCATCAACAAAACACACACCATGCCCGCCCACGCAAACAAGGAAAACGTCCTCGAGTGAAGTCCCTGCCACATTGAACTGAATGGCTCAACTATCTTCCCCCGCCATAGTATTCCATCATGCCCGGCGGGGGCGCATATCTGGCGGGAGGAGGCTCGGCCATCATCCTGTCGTAGACCGATGGCGGCGGCACCTCTACCTCGGAAGCACGCGGGTCTCTGCCTTGCCAGGGTTGGGAATATCCGGCGGCCGGATATTCTGAATATTGGTGTCGTGATGACCATGGATAGCCATACATCGGCCGTGTCGCCGGCTGACTGTAATCCCGTGGCCGGTAATAGCCCGGTGGCGGTTGATTTTCACGTCTTTGTTGTTGCTCTATCGCAACAGGTGGGCGGTTCGCGGTCCTACCGGCACCCGGGTATGGCGCATTCCTGAAGCCAGCCGGACCATAGGCCTGCCTATCCGGGCTGCGGGTATAATCCGGTCCGGGCTGCCCCTGCGTGGCTGCGTGTTGACCACGCGTATCCTGCATTTGTGCCGGTTGGCCGTGTGGGGCCGGTTGTGGCTGGTAATCATAGGGAGTCTGTGGCGGAGCCGTTGATTGCATGGGCGTGCTGGTGCCCCTCGATACACTGGCAGGTCGTTCCGGCTCGAATTCCGCTGTCCCCGTTAGCGGTGCCTCCGGGCTGCCGATGTCCGGCATCGGCATGGGCGCGACCAGGTCCTGTCCCGGGAGCCGCGGGTCCAGATTGATCGCATTGTAAGGGCCCTGGGGTGGCGGGGCGGATACCAGCCCCCAGTCATCACTGTAGATATAGGCCGGTTCCGGTGCACCCCCCGGTACCTGTTGCTGGTTCGCGGCCAGATCATCGGCTGGCACGCTGCCGGCAGACAGCAGCAGCAGAATTGGCAGGCATATATTTGCATTGAGTGCGTGATGCTTCATTAACATTTCCTTACAGTTATCTTCCTCACCAATATCTGTTGACACAGTAACTTACTGACCCTGTCAATCAAGCCTAGCTTAAATCCTGCTTGAGGCGTATACCACGACGTTTCCTGGCAATACCCTCATCCACATCAGTGGCATCCTCGACATCCGGAGCTTCAGCCACGATTACATCAGTGGCATCCTCGACATCCGGAGCTTCAGCCACGATTACATCAGTGGCATCCTCTTCCTCTGGGACATCAGCCACGATCGCCATTTCGGGAGTCTCGCCCGATTCGTCAGCATCGTCCGCAGATATCACTGCCTCGGCCGGCGCACTGCTGACTACCGGCTCCGGTGCGCTGCTAACGGCCGGCTCGGGTGCACTGCTAACGGCCGGCTCAGGGGTAGCGCTGGCCATCACCGGTTTCGGCGGCGTTGGCGGGGGTTCGCGCGGGGGTGGCGGTGTCCCGCCGGGTGGAGGCTGGCGCGGGGGCGGTGGTGTCCCACCGCTCGGTGGTGGTGGAGGCGTGCCGCCCGGTGAAGGCTGACGCGGGGGCGGCGGTGTCTTGCCGCCGCCACCAAATTTGCCCAGGATCCCCTTGAAGCCCATGGCGATCATGGTGAACACGGCGCGCACGATATAGAACACCCAGGTGAACACCGACATGATGCCGCCATAGAGGCGCATCCACAGCGGGGTGCCCCGGGGCGCAGCAGCTTCTTTGGCCACAGCCACATCCGGTTTTTCAATCCGTTCGAACATCGGACTCACGGACACCGTGCCGTCATCGGCCGTTTCCACGTAGAACTGCTTGCGGGCACTGATACAGCCGAGCGGGATAATCAGCAGGGCCATGACGGTAGCGACACCGGCACCGAACAACAGGCTGATCGCCATGCCATTGAAGATCGGGTCTTGCAGTATGGCAAATGCCCCCGCCATCAGGGTCAGTGAGGTAATAAAGATAGGCCGCATGCGAATCTCGGCGCCCCTGACGGCCGCTTCCTTGACCTCGAGGCCCTTGGCCACCTCGAGTTTGACGAATTCCACGATAAGAATTGACTGGCGCACAATGATGCCACCCAGTGCAATCATCCCGATCATGGACGTTGCCGTGAATTCGGCACCGAATAACCAGTGGCCAGGGATGATTCCCATCATCGTGACGGGGATCGGTGACATGATGAGACCGGCCAGGGCGAAATTCCTGAACTCCCAGACGATCAGGCCGTAGATCAGAACCAGCGCTGCCATGAAGGCCAGGCCCATGTCGCGGAAGGTCTCGAAGGTCACGGTCCACTCACCGGTCCACTCAATAGCGGACTTGCTGTCATCCTTGGGGGGACCGAGCAGCGTCCAGGGCATGGTCTCCATCTGCACGCCGTCCGGGGTGGTGTATTCCTTGATCAGGTCTTCGATCCCGAACATGCCATAAATCGGTGCACCCAGGCGCCCTTCCATTTCGCCGACCACATACTCGATGCCGCGCAGGTCCTTGGTGTAGATGGTGTCCTCTTCCGGCTCTTTGCGGAACTGCCCCAGTTCGGAAAGCGGGATGGTTTCACCCGAGGCTGTCGGGATCGGCAGGTCGCCCAGCCGGGCGATCTGGGAACGCACCGATAGCGGGATCTGCATAACGATGTAGGTCGGCTCGAGCACCGTGCCGCGCTTGACGTCACCCAGGCGATAATTACCCATGGCCATGGCCAGACTGCCATTAACGGTGTCGACCGAAATACCGCGCCGAACGGCCTTCTCGGTGTCGACATCGAAGCGCCAGTTCTCATGCGGTTCCTTCATGTAGTTGTCCACGTCAACCACGTTCTCAACCTGATCGAACATGGCGGTGACATCGGCGGCCACACGGCGCCGGGTTTCGGCATCGGGACCGTGGATTTCGGTGACGACGGTCTGCAGGACCGGCGGCCCCGGCGGCATCTCCACGACCGCGATTCTTGCGCCCAACCGGTCCGCAATCGGTTTCAGGCGGTTGCGTGCAACCACGGCGATTTCATGACTGCCCTGTTCACGTTCATTTTTATCCTTCAGCATGACCAGCAGGTCGCCTTCCCACGGCTTGGTACGCAAATAGTAGTGACGCACCATGCCGTTGAAGTTGAACGGCTGTGCGGTTCCCGCATAGGCCTGCACCGCAATGACTTCGGGAATCTTGCGCACCTCTTCCGCCAGCTGCCAGGTAACGTTGGCGGTGTCCGGCATTGCGGTGCCTTCCGGCATATTGACGATGACCGAGAACTCGGGTTTGTTGTCGAACGGCAGCATCTTGACCGTGACGGTCTGGGTATAAAACAGCACGCATAGCGCGGCGGTCACCCCGATAATGCTGAACAGGAAGAGCAGACCCAGTTTCCGGTTGTTGATCAACGGCATGATGATCGGGCGGTACAGCTTGTTGATCACCGCGTGGGTCTTCTTCTCCCGTTCTTCCGCCTTCTTAAGTGCACCCAGCTTGGGCGCCACCTTGACGGCAAACCAGGGCGTGAAGATGAAGGCGGCGACCAGGGAAAAGAACATGGCCGAGGAACCGAGCACCGGGATCGGGCGCATGTACGGGCCCATCAGACCGCTGACCCAGCCCATGGGAAGTAAGGCCGCGATAATCGTGAAGGTCGCCAGGATGGTCGGGTTACCGACCTCGCGGACTGCGTCAATGGCCGTTGCGATACTGGTCTTGCCCTTCTCCAACCAGTGTCTGAATATATTCTCCACGACTACGGTCGCATCATCCACGAGAATACCAATCGAGAATATCAATGCGAACAGGCTGACGCGGTCGACGGTGTAATCCACCATCATCGCCCACCAGATTGTCATCAGGATAACGATCGGGATAACGGTGATGACCACGAAGGCGGCGCGTGCGCCAAGACCGATCAGGCACAGGATAGACACAATCACGGCGGCCTCGAGCATGGCCCGCAGCAGCTCGTTCACCTTGTCATTGGCCGACTTGCCGTAGTCTCGGGTCACTGTGATGTTGACGTTGGACGGTATCAGGTCGCCTTTCAGGCTATCGACCTTATCAAGGATGCGCTGGGCAACCTTTACGCCATTGCTGCCTTCCTTCTTGGCGATGGCCACGGTGACAGCCGGTGCGCCATCTGCTGTCGGTGTACTCGCGTCATGTGCCGGACCGGTGAAATGCGCCACCATCTCTTTCGGTTCCGCGGGTTCATGCGCTACCCGGGCAACGTCGCGCACGTAAACCGGCGCGTTCTGGCGGATACCGACCACCAGGCGACCGATTTCGGCGGCACTGGTCAGAAAGGATCCGGTCCTGACGGAAAAGGACTGGCCGCCGGACTCGACATCGCCGGCGGTTTGTTCGGCGTTGGCGGTACGAATCGTATTGGCCACCTGCTGCAGGCTGATACCGTAACCAGACAGGCGCTCGGGCTTGACTTCGACCTTGATCTGGTCCTCGCGTCCGCCCACCACGAAACCCTTGCCGACATCCTTGACCTCACCCAGGTGCTGCAATAGGTCCAGTGCGAGCATGCGCAGTGCACCGTCATCGACATCATCCGACCAGAGGGTCAACGTCACTACCGGGACATCATCGACACTCACTGGCTTGACCAGTGGCATGCTGACATCCGGGGGCATCTTGTCGAGGTTCGACTGAAGCTTGTCATGCACCTTGACGATGGACTCACCCATGTCCTCGCCGACCAGAAAACGCACGGTGACGATGGCACGCCCGCGCTCGGTTGCGGTATAGGTGTGTCGCACGCCGGGGATCTCGCTCATAATCCGTTCCAGCGGCTCGGTCACCAGGCTGGCGACCTGCTCGGACGAGGCACCGGGGTACTGCACGAAGATATCGATCATCGGAACCGATATCTGCGGATCCTCCTGACGGGGGGTAAACATCAAACCGAGCAGGCCTACAAGCAGGGAGACGATCAACAGCATCGGTGTAACGGGGGACGCAATGAACAGGCGCGTGATCCGACCGGCGATGCCCAGGGAATGGGCATCAAAGTTAACGGGCGTAATAAATTCTTTTTGCTCAGCCATACATCATTCCGCCTTGTTATACGGTTTATTCAGGGCTAGCGCCGAGCCTGAAACTTACCTTATTATGTTATACCCTTCCCGTGGGAAGATTCGGGTTTCACCGGTCGATACATTCTGCGGCCCGAACCTGGTGTTGCAGGTGCCGTGAGACCACGGATCAGCGCCACCCCGCTTCAGGACTGGGCGCTCCGATGTAAACACGCTCACCTGCGCGCAGTCCGGACAGTATTGAAATACCGTCAGCCCCGACCTGATCACCGGTCCGTACCAGCCTCAATTCGCGCTCGTTCGACTCGTTGAGGACATACACACCGGGCAGACTTCCTCGCCACACCAGGGCATTCGTCGGCACCACCGGGAGATCACGCACCTTTGTATTGATGTCATTGATCATCACTTCCGCATACATGCCGGGTCCACCGGGTACGCCCGGTGGCAGGTCAAGCTTGACCGTGACCGTATGGCGGTCAGGGTCCGCAATCGGGAAAATCTGTGCGACGCGTGCCTGGATATCCACATCGCCAACATCCAGCCTGGCCGGTACCACCATCCCCTTCTTGACGCCCGGCATCAGACGCGCCGGTACTTCCACCCTGATCTGCAACTTGGTGGTGTCCGCATATTCAAGCATCGGCTGACCCGGCTGTACCGGATCTCCGATTTCGACCAGTTTCCTGGTGATCACCCCGTTAAATGGCGCCACCGACCTGGCATCACGCAGCTTGGCATCGATTTCCTCGATGCGTGAACGCGCAGCTATCAGCTGGCTTCTGGATTGTTCGAGACGGGTGCTGTACGAGTACAGGTCCGCATGGCGTTCGTAACCCGGCGATCCACTCCCCATGAAACTCTGCATTGGGTTGCTGAAGTTGCGCATCATCGAGCCCATGCCACCCATCATGTCATTCTGTTCACCGCCATAGGGCGAGATCCATTCACGTGAATATTGCACACCGGCATTGCGCAAAGCGGCTTCCGCGTTGGCCAGGTTAGCCCAGGCGGCACGGCGTTGCGCCAGCAGGTCATCATCGTTGATTGTGATCAACTCCGCACCTTCCTCGAAACTGTCACCCTCCTCACCGGCGATACTTTCGACACGTCCGGGTATTTGTGCGGAAAAGGTCACTTCCTTAAATGGAATAACGGTGCCACCGAGCGAAACGCTGCCGCCGACCGGGATGCTGGGAACGGTTATGACCGTGTCCTGTGTAACCTGCCTGTCCTGGGTGTCCTGCGACAGGACGGGGCCACTCAACAGGCCGGTAAACAGAAGGCCAAATGCAGTAATTATTCTGATTAACATAGGTTAATCCTCATAAACTTGACATGGCATGGTCAGGTGGTGGCAAAAAACCTGGCGCTGTTGTCACAGCGCCTTCCTGATCAAGTCAGTCAACAAATTTGTCATGAATGAATCCTGACGGATTTCTTAATTTAAATGCATCAACAAGAAATACGTTATTTTTATTTCGCACTTCACAACCATTTACTACCGATGCTATTTACTACCGATGCGCGTCGATTCCTCAGGCACGCCCCATAACCGTAAAACTCTTGATAAACGGACCGGCCATACGCGGGTCCTTGATCATAGCGCCGTAATCACCGACATTGAATTTCAGTTTGCGCGATGTGTACGCCATACCCAGGCCCATCATGCCCGGTGGTTTTGCCAACCACTTATTCCAGTTGTCGAACGAGGCACGCAGGTCCCAGTTCAGTGTCTCGCCGTTGTAGGTGCCGGCCGACACCGCTTTGCCATTCTGGACATCGAGCACGCCGCGCGGGGTATCTTCCCCGTCGAATCCGTAGCCAATGACTGAATTGAAATTGATCTGTGCTAGCGCATCCGATAATTCGGGCTCAGCATTCCACTGTTCCATCAAGCTTTTCATCCACTCATCGGAAAAAAGATCAGCCATTTTTTTGTCTCCTCCATTTTTGGTTGCCCCAGTTGCCAAGTGTCCATTATTAATTCGAGCTAGATCAGATAGATCTATAATGACTCTTTCATTAATAATTACCATTAAACATAGCAAACCCGAATTGCAAAATACAGAAAAACAATAACCTGTATTCCCCATTCCCGTGGCTGGAAATGGACACCCGGTACCCTATTCGGTTCTGCCGGTCCCGGCCTCTGCTGGCAGCAATGACTTAAGCAATGGATATTACATTAAATCTGTATATTATTATTAAATTATTTACATTACAGTTGAAAATATGTTGAAAAAGCCACCCCAGGCGTCGAAAAATCTAACACCATAGAATCTCGCTAAGTCGCTGTTTATAATGTCTTATGGTATCTATCAAGAAACAACTGCGCCATGACGGTGACTTTTCACCGAATCAGGGATGACTCGCAGTCGGTGAATTGGCCAGGGATCTGACGACCGATCAACAATCACCGAGACCGGTCGATACAGGCTAGAGCCCGTTGCGATGGGCCATCACCAGACCATTAATGAGGCCCGGACAGAATGAAACCAGAATCAAGGGTGGTGGAGGACTTGTCCAGCGAGCGGCGTGATGACACGCGCAGACGCTTTTCTACCCGCACCCTTCTGGGTGCCTTGTTCAGACAACGCCGCCGCCAGGTGCGGCGCGATGAAGACATGATCAACAGCTATATCGACTGGTACGGGCCCTGGCCACTGCTGGCATCGCTCCTGATTATTGTATTGAGCTTCATGGATGCCCTGCTGACCATGATCCTGCTGAACAATGGCGCCATGGAGATGAACATCTTGATGGACTGGTTGATCAAGAAGGACGTCCAGACCTTCGCCGCCGCGAAAATTGCTATTACCGGCCTGGCGCTGGTCATCCTGGTCATGCATTTCAATTTCCGGGTCTACCGGATCATTGCCGTGCGCTACATCATGTACGCCCTGGTGCCGGTCTACATGCTCTTAATCGCACACGAAATCAACATGCTTGCCCAGATCTGAGCAGCATGAACAGAAGCGGCCCGCCAGCTGCAGGACCAGATCTACTGTGTCGCGTCGGCTCCCGCGCTGCCCACGCCTGGCCGTGACGCTGATTCTCCAGGGGTGTCCTGGTGTTTCCTCCAGCCCTGCAGCAACAGCCGATCAATCTCTGCTTCCGCTTCTTTCCAGTCCTGCCCCGGGTCACCCCCTTCAAAGCCGCGGCGCTCGGCCTTGATATAGGCCGCCTCGGCGATCAGGCGCTGGCGCTCCTCAGCATCAATACTCGTAGCGGTGGTGTGAGTCTTGCGTGTCCAGGCGCGGGTCTTCTTCAGTCGGCTGACGGCCTTCTCCAGCGTGGACTCGAGCTTCTGCTCGAGTTGCACTTCCAGTTTCCGTACTTGCCCACGCAGTGCTTCGAGTTCACCTGCCAGGATTTTCATCGTGAGTTTCTCCGCCATTGTTTACCTCCGTAGCGAGCGCCGCATTACCGGCAAGCATGCCGCGCCTGGTCTTAGATAATTTATCTCACTTCACGTTCACAGCGTGAACAATATACTCCATTTATTGCACAACAACAGTGTCGAAATACTGGCGCCTCGAGCCCCGTGTCAGCGACACGTGAGTGATGTAATGAGCCACCCCGACGTCCGCAAAAAATGGTGGCTGTACTTCCGTGACTGTCCTCTTTTGTTACTTGTATAAGGCGCACGATCCATGCGGTCGTGTGCTGCCGGTTCTATTGATCACCCATCCGGTCTGCCCAGGTCAGCAGGCGGTAATCAAAACCGGTTTCAATAGTCGGCTTGATAACATGAAAATAAGGAGAGATATCGAAATCGCGCGGCGTGAACAGGCTGCTATGACGAATGTGAAGGACCTCACTCATGCTGAAGTCGGATCTGGCATCTGCCTCATCGCGATGCTCGGTCAGTGGCAGGATCGGGTAGCGGACTGACTGGAATGCCTGGGCGATGAGCGTAGAGCAAATGGCACGTGTGGGATCCCCGCTTCCCAACGCCAG
This sequence comes from uncultured Ectothiorhodospiraceae bacterium, assembly GCA_947258545.1. Lineage (GTDB taxonomy): Bacteria > Pseudomonadota > Gammaproteobacteria > UBA9214 > UBA9214 > CAMYJZ01. The sequence continues at coordinate 13,518 of CAMYJI010000037.1, read as the reverse complement.
CATCCGGCGTCGCCAGTAGACAGGCACTGGCGGGACCGGTAGCAGGTAGCGCGCCAGGTCAACGACATTCTTGAGGTCGTAGGCATGGCCGATGCGCTCGATTACATATCGGCACACGAGTTGACAGTCTTCCTCGCCCAACCCCGACGGGCGACAGATACGCGTGTTGAGCCGTTCGTACTTGTCCAGAGACACGGCAATAACACCCTGCTCCAGATCCGCTTCGATCAGTACCGGGGCACTGGCGGGTCCCAGTCCGGTATTCCGGAAATCGCCAACGTACATTGCCACATGTGACCAGGTTGACTGGGTAAGGTACTTGATCGCGGAGCTGACACGACTATTGCCATCAACCAGCAACACGTCAGCCGGTTGCAAGATCTCAGCGAGTTTGTCGGGATCGCTGATCGCAAAGGTCTGGTAGCGCCGTATGGGTTGATTCAGGTAACGCGCAAGCCTGCGGCCCAGCGCGGTGGCCAGTCGTTTGATCATGTGTCAATCGAATCCGATTTCATTACCGTGAGAATAACAGTAAAGCAGCATATTATTACCGGGGCACGTTATGTACACCAGTGGTCTAGCCACTGCGTCACAGCCGGGGTGCCCGGTTTTATAGAGCCTTTCAGAAGAACCGTGTCATCGGGTGTATTCACAAAGAATCATTTCGCACGATACACATCGGTTTCCGGATGGAATGCATACCATGCGAACCAGAATGCTATTACACCGGGCAGCATATTGCCTTCTGTATCGGTAGCAACCGCGGTGTGATTCTGGTGATCATATTTCACCACTATGGGCTGACCGGCAAGCGTGTCATGCACGTCAGTGCCTGCTGACTTATCCAACTCCGTGAAAGGATAGGCCTTGAAATACCCGTCAATCTCGATACCCAGAACCGGTTCCTTGGGATGATAGCGCTCATCCTGTACCTGCACCGGGAACCACAGGCCCCGATCTTTTTCATAACCCGCATAGGGATTGCTCTCGTAATCCCTTTGATAGCCTGTATCCGTCGAAAGAACCCGGGTCTCGGGATGACGCTGTCTCCAGTCAGCCCAGCGGGTGTGCATAACTGCAATCGCCTTCAGCTTCGCGCCCTTCATTGGGCCGCTGATGGCCTGTCGACTGATCTGCGACCACAATGAGCGGGTCCTGCGGTCATAGAGGAGCATGTCACTATTGTATAACAGGCCTGAGACACCGAACTCCAGCAGTTGGTCATCGACTTTCGCCAGATAGGCAATACCCGTGCCGCACAACGGACAATAGGTCACCACTACCGCCTCGTCATCAAAACGATCATTGACAATCTCATGCCAATTCAGGATTGCAACGGGATAGGCCTTGCTAACGCCATTGCGGGTAATACCGAGAACGCGCTCGTTCTGCTCCAGAAACTGAGCTTCAGTTGCGCGTATAAAATGCGGAGTGTCGATAGAGGGTATACCGTCTCGCGGCGGGCCGCCTGACAGGATCTCACTCTCAGGTATCAATGATCCGGTCAGGTCGAATCCATTATTATTTCGGCCCGGCAGGGTTGCACTTAATGCCACCAGAAGCACAAACAGCACTGGAGTGGATGCCCTTTTCATACACCATCCCGCAATATTTGTGACGCTACCCTGCTATATCGACAAGCTTACAGGTCCGGAGTTCATCAATGTTCGATATCCCGGCCACTATCTCTGCTGAATACATCAGAAAAAGGAACCACTTGCACCAGGCAGGGGTTGTATCACGCATGGTTCCAAACTAACGGAGTGATCAAACAAGATTCACTCCATCACTATTTCCTCTATATCTGCATTCCTAGAGGCGATCCGCATGATACGTAAACCCGGAAATCCTGTTACGAACATTACATTTCCTGCTGATTTCCTTGTCGATGAGCATGGCATCATTCGAACTGCCCATTACGGCGAGGATGAAGGTGACCACCTCCTGTTTGAGCAGCTCAAGTCGTTCGCATTGACAGGTGAAGCCATTTAGGAAGCCTCACCAGACACATCGGGATCCGATACGACCCCGGTCACTCCAGAAAGAATAAGGGCTGCCCATTGTTAGTGCTGGCTATAGAGCCTGTCGTTCTGCATGCGAGTGAGCCCCTCAGGGACGTTATCCACGTCCAGCAAGATAGCATCAGCCGCCGCCGGGCATTTGTGCGCTATCAAGTAATATCCAGGAGCTCATGAACGACTCAATCTGTGACGAATTGTGCAATGAATGCGTACTGGTGGCCCGGGTTGCGTAGAAATGATATTGGACATCATTCATTGTAATTAATCATGAGTCCGGTGCATTTGAGGCCTTTCCCGCCATACCCTCCCTGCTCTTCTCCGCCTTTTTCACACGAATTTTATTGCCGGCGACATTCCGGGCATTTAAACACTTGATAGCCACCTTGGCCTCACCCACACGGGGCATCTCAACGAATCCGAAGCCTTTAGACCCCCCTGTCACTTTGTCGATCACCAGCGTGCAGTATTGCACGTCCCCGTATTCCTTGAACAAGGCCAGCAGCTCCGCTTCCGTCGTTTCACGGGATAAATTACGCACCAGTATTTTCATGTTGCTCCAAACAATTAGCCGATGTAACTCTCATCATCGCAATTCCCGGGTCACTGTTTTTTCTGGAGGGTGCGCACCATTCTCGATGGCTCAACCACCGGTTCGACCGTCGGATGAGTGTCCCGACCGTAGGCGCGAATGACCTTGCGAATGTAGTTCTGTGTCTCCCGATATGGCGGTACCCCCAGGTATTGCTCCACGGCCCGCTCACCGGCGTTATAACCCGCCAGTGACAGGCGCAGGTCGCCCTGAAAAAAGGATAACAACCAGCGCATATAGGCCATCCCTCCATGCAGGTTTTGTACCGGGTCTGCGGTATTTTTGATACCGAAACGGGCCGCTGTTTCCGGAAGCAGTTGCATCAGTCCCTGTGCATTCTTTGGCGAACGGGCCCGTGGATTGAAATTCGATTCGGTCTGGATAATCGCGAGAATCAGGTTCGGATCCAGGCCGTAGTCCGGTGCCAGCGTGCGCACCCAGGATGCAATCTGGCTGCGCTCCGGGGTGTCCGTATTGACACCTGCAGCCCCGTCCCAGCCGGGTATCGTTGCGATGGCATAGGCATCAAACCGGCTTTCGTAGGTGCACCTGGGTTTCCGTTTGGCATCCGGCTCCCCGACAAAGGCGAGATACTTGCGTGCCTGCAAGTCACCATTGGCCGCCGCTACCTGTAGCCAGGTGGCGGCAAGATCCGTATCCCGGGGTGCGCCAAGGCCATTGGCATACATCCAGGCCAGGCGCAGCTGTGCAGGCAGGTAACCGAGCCGGGCAGCTGCACAATACAGCTGCCGGGCGCGGCCGTAATCACGCCGATAACCGATGGCATGTTCATACTGGCTGGCCAGGTTCGTCAGTTCCTCGGGGTCGGGATCAGCAAGCAGTACCTGCCAGTCCAGTACCGGGGTAGCGCCCTGCCCGGCAACGGCACACAGCAGCAGCACAACTATCAGAAATGCCCTGTATCCGGTGAGCTGTCTGCAATCGCCGCGCACGGTGCTCACCTTGGAAAAAACTCGATGGGTATCTTCGTAGTGACCACAGGCACACCCGGCATATCGCCGAAATCGATGCGTTTGATGAGCGACACCAGCTGCTGTTCCAGCGAGGTTGTGCCCAGTTCGCTGCTGAGGATGACACAGCGGGTAACCCTGCCTGACGGGGCAATCGTGATACTCATGAGGAGCTTGCCCTGCAAGGCGCCATCCTTGCGCAACTCGCGATTGTAGAGCGTGTACATGGCGCCCTTGTTCCGGTCCAGTACCTCCTGTATCTCTTGCTTGCTGCGAAACATGCCTGACGAAGACGCGGATGCACGTCCCTCTGGCGGTATTGTCGCTTCACTGCCGCCGCCTTGCCTGCTGACCTCCCTGTCTGGCAAGCCGGTTGCACCCAGGACCGACTGGTGGGCAACACCGCCTTCAATGCCCTCGCTGCCCCGGGTCACGTTTGCCGTTAGCATCGAGCGTTGTGCTTTCTCTGCGCGCCCCGGACTGGGCTCAGCGTCCTGCCCCGATGCCGCCCCAATCCTGGTTTTCGTGCCGCGCAATTCGGCGAGGGCATCACTCATCGCCAGTACCCCGCTCTGTGCCGCTTTCTGACGGGGTGACACGGTCGGCGCAAGCGGCGCTCGCTCGGGCACTGTTTGCGGTACCGGCGGGGCAATCACAGCGGACGCTGCAGGTTCAGGCGCCGGCCGAGGCGCAGGTATAAGCTGTTCGGCAAGCAGGCGCACGCGGCGTGGCGGCAGCTCCTCAGCCAGGCCGGAATCGGGCTGTGGTATCCGGATGTAGGGCGTGATCGCCCCGACTGCCAGGCATATAAGCAGCGTCTGTACCAGGATACGGCGGAAACGGCGGTCTTCCTCATAGGATTCCGTCCAGGGCAGGCTTGCTTGCAGGGTCGTCGACACTAGCCTGCCCCGGATGGGCGTTGCAGCACCGACAGTGAAATGCTGCCATAACCTGCCCGTTTGCATGTCAGCATGACCCTGTTGAGCAATACAAAGGGAATGGACTTGTCGCCCATTATGGTCACTTCCCGGTCAGCGTCGGCAGTGACATCCGGCGCAAACTGCGCCTGCAGCGCTGCCCAAAGTGGCTTGATCTCGCCACGGGATGCATGCATGGCCGTGTCGACGGCAACAACCGGCTCACCCTGTACCAGGATGGTCTCCCGGGTGATCATCACAACCGGTGTATCCCTGGGTTGCCGGTCAGCAACAGATTCGGGGAGACTCACAAGCCCGTCGTGTGCTTCCGGTACACCACCCACGGAATGCACCAGAAAAAAGAACACCAGGATGGTAAACACATCCATCAATGCCACCAGGTTCAGCGTTGGCCAGCGCCGTGCCTTCGCCTGACGCTGGCGGCGCCATTTGAACTGTGCCGCACCCCGGGGAATCCTGGTCATTGCGCACCACGTATCAGTTGTTCAGATGTCGCCACTGGACCGAGGGCGATCAACGGGAAAAGCTCCGTTTGCTCGACGGCATCCCCGTGTCGCTGCTGTTTGATCCGTAACACGTCCAGCACCTGTACCAGCACCTCATAGGGAATTTGCGGTTCCAGCAGGACGGTCGCCTCGAGGCTTTGTGGGTAACGTGCTTTCAGTTCAGCGGCCAGCGTAGCAAGTGATTCCAGTGCCATGTCATCGGATACTCTGTCAATCTGTGCTGTCTGCGCCTGCCCCAGGTAAGCCACCTCGATCATATCCTGCCGCACAATCACCTGCAGTTGCAGCGGGTCAGACGCGGGCAAGCGATCAACCTCACCTGCGGCCGGCTGTATCTCAAGAATCGTTGTCCGCGAAAACACCGCGGTCACCAGCATGAACGGTACCAGTATCACCATCAGACTGAGGAAGGCGGTCACATCGACATTGGGCATGTCCCGCCGTGCCGTTCGTTGCCAGCGGGGTCTCACAATGCATCCTTGTCCATAGCCGCCGCACCTGCGGTCAGATTGAATAACCTGACTGTTACCATTTCAAGGGTATCGACCAGTTCCGACGTCTTCGTTTGCATGACAGCATGTATCAATAACAGGGGAATGGCGACCATCAGTCCAAAGGCCGTGGTGTTCATCGCGATGGAGATGCTCGCCGAGAGCTGGTTGGCCTTGTCCGCGGGGTCGGCTGCGGCGACGGTGGAGAATGCCTCTGTCAGACCGATAATGGTCCCTAACAGGCCCAGCAGGGTGGCGATATTCGCCAGGGTTGCCAGGTAGTGCGTCCGCTTCTCCAGTCGCGGGACAAACTCCAGCAGCCCCTCCTCCATGGCCATCTGTATCTCGTCACCGCTGCCCTGACGCTCGGCGCGATTCAGGCCGTAACCCAGAATCCTGCTGACTGCTGCATCCGAATGCATGACAACTTCACGGGCCGCATCATACTTGCCACCTTCCAGTAACGGCAGTACCCGCTTCCAGATGCCCTTGTTCCTGGCGCGTACAAACGTTAGATAAATATAACGCTCAATGGCGATGGCGGCACCGATGGCAAGCACCAGCAGAATCGGGTACATGAACGGCCCGCCAGACTGAAAAAATCCCAGCACCGCATACAACGTTTCCATATCGAACTCCTTGACAAGCCACGAACCATCGAAGGATGCACCTTGCCCCTAACGATATACCCGCAGCGCACGCAATGACCAGTTAACCAATGCTTTCCTCAAAAACATTACCCGGTGTTCTTCATGGGGCAGGCATCTGTTTGCAAACAGACAACAGCCGGTTAATCGAGGCTATAACCTTGACGTTGCAGTTCCAGTTCACGCTGAAAAATATCACGCTCAACCGGTTCTGTTTCTTTCCCGACATCACCCTCGAGTTCATCGCTCTCCAGCGGAGCGCCGACCCGCTTCCAGGGTGCGATGTACAACGTCTTTGGCAGACCCTGGTTGCCCTTGATAGAAATCGTTTCCTGCTCCAGTTGCTCCTGTGCGCCTGCATTCAACGCCCACAGGGCGACTACAACAAGCAGCGGGCGGACACATTGTTTTGATCGCATGTTCTGACACTCCGTCATGTCCTACTGACCACCTTGCAGTTCACCAAGACGTTGTACGCTTTTTTCAACCCAGGGGTCTTGCTGAACGCCTCCGGAGCGCTGCGCATTCGTCGTGTATATGTCAATGGCCTGCTGTTCAAAAGGTTCAGCCTGTTCTGCCAGAAGTATATTATATTCCGCCAGCTCCTCTGCAGTCAGACTGTCCGGGCGCTCGGATGTCAACAGCGCATGGCCCAGCGCGTCGTACATGCTTGCAATTTTAAAAGTGGCCGCCGTGCTAACCGGGGTGACACCGTAATCGATGGCTGCCTCGAATGACAGCAGTGCCCGCTTCATCGCTCGCAGCTTGCGCGCCAGACTGTCCTGAACGGGATTGACCAGCTGAATCTGGCGAAATTCTGCGAGCCGGTATTCTGCCAGTTCAAGCGCAGCCTCTGCGGCAGGTACCCGGGTCCGGTCAATGCCGGCAGCACGGTCCAGCCTGATGATTTCCGCAAGCCAGTGCCGCCGTCGACTGCTATTAGCGTTGCTTGACTCCAGATCGGCAAGCTGTTGCATTATGTCAACAGCAGTCGTAGCAGGTTCCGGAAACCGTTCAAGGTATAGCTCATGGATACGGATGGCTTGTCTGACTGTACCTGACTGCGCATAAAGAGCGGCTGCACGCAGCAGGGCTTCGCGTTGCAACGCATCTGCCTGCTGCCGGTTCTGGCCGAGACGCAGGTATTCCGCCGCGGCCGCACTGCTGTGACCGCTACGGTCATGGGCATAGGCCAGTTTCCGGGTGATCTCGGCCTGCAACGGGTCGTCCGGATAGTCGCCGCGAAACTGTTCAAGCATCCGGATCGCCTCCGTCCATGACTCCAGTGCCAGCAGGGCTGTCGCAGCATTGTATTGTGCCTTCGAGCGGATGGACGGGCCGGGCGCGAGATGTGCAGCCTGCCGAAACAACGCCACCGCGGTACGGTTATCGCCCAGCATCAACGTCTGCTCTGCCTGCTTGTAAGTGGCAGTCGCCAGTCCTTCCCGCAGTGCAGACCCACGCGGATCATCCTGACCGGCAAGCTGCAGGGCCTCGCGGTAGGCATCAGCGGCCACCGGGTAGCCTCCCAGTCCATAGTGTGCCTGTGCCTGCATGGCCCAGGCCGCCTGTCTGAGTGCAGGCGGCGCCGCTACCGTCTCAGCCAGCACTTGCTCGCTGACACGGAAGGCTGAATCGTATTGTCGCTGTTCCAGCAAGACAGTGCCGGTTTGCGCCAGCACCCCCGGGGCCGCCGGGTGGTCCGGATAGGTCATTACAAAACGGAGTGCAGCTGCGGTCGCACGTTCCGCGACGGCTGCCTTGTCTGCGGCATCGGCGTGTTGCAACATTTTATCACTGGCACGCAGCGACCCCAGTGCCGCATCGGCTGCACGCGGATGATCACCGCGTAACCAGGCCGTCCGCTCGTATTCATCGATGGCCTGCCGGTACTGGCCATTTTCATACAGCAGCTCGGCCAGCCGGAAATTCATGTCCGCCGCGCCTGCCTGATCCCCGAAGGATGCCAGGTATTCCCGGTACGATTGCTCCGCTGTACCATAGTCACTTACATCCTGCGTGTTGCGCGCCAGCTCGTGATTGAGCTGAGCAAGCTCCTGCAGGCTGGACTGCAACACCTGCAGCACATCCGGAAAGTCCTGCGGCAAATGCACCGTCCAGAATTCACTGGCCATAGCATAGTCACGCACAAAAACCTTTTCTGTATCAACGACGCGCCGCTGGAATCCCGCCTTCCTGTAGAGGCTGATCGCCCGTGCAGTCAGGCGCGGCGCCGCCTGCCCAAGGGGGTTACGTTGTGCCAGTACCTGCCAGGTCCTGGCCGCCTCGGTCACCTGCTCCTGCTCGACATAAAATTCGGCGAGATCAAGATAGACGTGGTCTTCGTAGCCGCGGCTGCCGTAGCGCCTGAAGAATGCGTCCACCGAATCCACGCCGTCCAGCTGCGCGAAACTCTTGCTAATGACACGGAACACATCGGCTGCCTGTTCCTGGTCGGCCGGGGACAGCCGGAGCAACTGCGTATCGGGTGCTGAACCGGGCGGTATTTTACGGTCAAGGTATACAATCAACACCGGCAACGCGTCCGCGTAACGCTCCTGCTTGAATAAACTCCAGCCAAGCTTGTAAAGCGCCTGTTCATAGGCCGGCACAGACGCACCCAGATCAACCACCGCTTGATAGGACTGCCCCGCTTCATGGTAGGCCCCTTCCCCGAACAATAATTCACCCCGCCGGAACCGGGTATCGGCAGTCAGCCGCACGTTGGCACCCAGCTCCTGTACCAGCAGACGATCGATGACCGTCAATGCCTGTTGCGACTTGCCGCTCTCCTCGTAGGCCCTCGATAGTTGATACAGCAGCTCGGTCGTGTCCGGCCCGTCCGGGTACTTGTTCAGCAGGTGTTCATAGTGGCTAATTGCTTCATCGTAGGAATTCCGTGCCGCCACATCCAGCTGCGCAGGATCATCCCGGGTCGTGGCCGCCGCCAGCTGCATATCGGCCGCCTGTTCAACCAGCAGATCGGCAAGCCGGCGGGTGATCCGGTCGTGCTCGGGGCCGTCAGGATAACGTGCAAGATAGTCATGGTAGGCAGTGATCGCCTTCTCCCGCCCCAGCCTTGCCGGCAGAGCGGATGCCGCAGGGTCCGGCGTCGTAGCTGCCGGCATACTATCGGGAGTACCCGGTTTGGGCTGAGCGGCACAGGCTGCCATTAACAGGCAGGTCAGTGGTAGCGCCAGTCTTCGGCTGGCTTTAGCGATCACTGCTCTGATCATAGGTCTTCGCAAGCTCCAGGCTTGCCTGTTCAAGCAGGTCTTCCAGCAAATGCTGGCGACGATCCAGTTCATCCAGCGCCAGTGCCCGCGTATAGCTTTCATAGAGGGCAATGGCATTTTCTATGCGCGCGCGCAGCTTCAGGATGCGCGCGCGCAGTGCTGCAATGCGCCCCTCCAAACCGGCAATCCCCTCCGCCGCATCGAATGATTCGCCCAGTTGTGCCATCCGGTTGGTGGCGCTGTTGAGTGCTGCCGCCAGCTCGCGCAAGGCCTCCCCGACCGGTACTGCGCCGGGATTGAAACCGGTATCGCCCCCGGGTGATGGAATCAGTCGATTCAGCTGGTAGGCATAGCGATCTCCGGGCCGTGAGCGTTTGCGCGGTAACGTATCCGGATAGGCATAATCTTCCAGATCCCCCGATGGCATTCGGAACCTGCCGGTTTCCGGATACCCGAGAATCTCGGACTCGGGCAGTCCGATCACTTCCGGTCCCGGCAGATCACTCAAGTATTCGGAATCCGGGGGCAGACCGGAAAACTCGGAATCCGGCAATCCCGTGAATTCGGGGTCCGGTAAGGATTGCAGCTCCCGATCAGCGGGTAATTCAATCTCCGGCAGCAGTGGAATTTCCGGTGCCGGATAGACTGTTGGCTCCCCTTCCCGGTAGTCCCACTGCTGTTGCCAGACCGGTTCGCCGGCCGGCCTGGCAAGCCGCTGCTCCTGCGGGCGTGCCGGGCTGTTAGCGGATGCAGACCCGGCGGACTCCCGGGCGACGGGTGCCGTAGACAACGCGGTCCCGGACCGGGGATGTGACGCACCCGCGGGTGCGGTGGCCTTCGCCAGTAAGTCAATATTGTTCAGACCCTTGTCAACGTTATGTAACATGGACTGCAATTCACCGTGACCCTGCAACATTTCCTGAAAGTTTCTGCTGGCAAGCAGCGGTCCGAGATAGCGTGCCTCCCCGGGACCGGTCTGCACCGCAGCGTCCTGCCCGGAACCGGTATTGTTTTGCAGCAACAAAGACACGGTATTGCCATGGCGCACGGATTCCCTGGCATCATGCACACGGCTCAACTCGCTGGTATAAGCCGTCTTTGCCGCTTCATAGTCCCGGGTAGCCGCTTGCAGTGCGTCCAGTTCGCGGTGTACAGCGGGAACAACGAGGAGCGTCTCCAGTACCGCCGGATCGGTGGGTGAACGGCCACGCAGTTGCATCCATGAAACCAGTGCGGACTCACTGCGTCCCTGCTTGTGTGCTATCCAGCCCAGCGCCAGTAATGCCCGGTTCGTAAACGGTCCTTGTGGCCGTACCGCCTCCAGTTGCTCACGCGCCTGCTCATAATCTTCCATCCTGGCAAAGGCATAACCCAGCGACAGCCGGGCCTTGTCCCTGAGTGCAAGCAGCTCTTCTTCCTCAGCCGGCATCTCCACTGCCATTTCAAGCGCAGGGACAGCCTCAGCATGGTTGTCCACACGCACCAGAGCGATACCACGATTATAGTAGGCATAAGCCGCCAGCGCGGGGGCCCCCTGCCAGTGCTCCAGCACCTGTGCTGCCTGGCGGTTTTTATCCAGTGACATCAAAACCGTGGCATGCAGCAACTGAAAGTCGCCGACAACGTCTGCGGGCACTTCACCCTGAACACGTTCCAGTGCTTCCGCTGCCGCCTCGTTATAGCCCTTGTGAGAAAATGTCCTGGCCAGCTCGTACCATGCGCGGTTTCTGACAGCTTCCGGCACGTCCTCGCCAAGCAACGCATGCAAATCAAAGCCGGCCTCGATATGCAAACCGTAGGCGAGCTTCATTCTTGCCAGCAACAGCCTGGCATCGGCGGATGACGGCGGCAACAGGCTCTGCTCTTCGACCAGCCGCAAGCGGGTAATTGCAGACAGGTAGTCTTGCTGATGCGAATGGAACAGGGCTTCACCATAGAGCAGCTCCTGCAAGCGTCCGGTATCCCGCTCCGTTGCAGCGGCCGGCAAGTTCATGCAGGCTACCGAGAACAACAGCCAGCATATAAGACCGCGCAATTTTTCAACTGACCGGCTATGCATCAGTGCTACCACTCACGAATGGTCAGCCCAGGTTCCGAGGTGTTTTCCCCGGGCCCCAGGTGCAGTTCCAGGTACTTGCGACCGGGGTCCTTGGTGATGGCTACACTGCGCTGTTGTTCAAAGGCCCGGCCTCTGGCCTGCCGTCCTGTCACGGATACTTCCAGCCTGTGTTTGCCGTCACTGAGCCTGCCGGTATATAGCCGGTGTACACCGCCCCCTTGCAAGGCGGCACTCTCGCTGGCGGTATAGATATGGCGGTTTACTATATGCCCGTCAAGCTGCAGCGATATACTGTCCGGATTGACAGGACTGTTCTTCGCGACCGAAACCAGCACGACCAGTTGCTGGCCATGCGGATACAGAGACAACTCCTCGAGCAGCAGGATATCCTGGTTGATTTCCAGGATTTCTGCCTTGATGGCCTGTATCTCGCCATCGAGTTTGACAAAACGTTCACGGGTATCACTACGTTCGTCCGTCTGCGGTCCGGCTCCGGCACCGATCAGAAATACACAAGACGCACAGACAGCAAACAGCAGTCTGACAGACCGCCAACAATGTTTTGTACAAGAAAGGTGCATGATCAGGAAAACCAGCCGTACTACCCTGGCTATACACGTAACCTGCAGGACAGCGTTTGTTATAATCTGCTTTATACAAAGTTAGACCCACTGTTCAGGGGTGTCAATAAAAAGGCGGGGTGGAACTGAAAGAATGCTGCCTCTGACTGGTACTGCCATTCACACGCAGGCAGGCAACTTCCCGGCAATATCGGTGACTTGGGGAAAAATTCCGACGAGTTCCTGAATGACTACAATCGTCACCGAGTCCACCCGACCATGATTGTCGATACGCCGGCTCAAACCGCGGTTAATGCATTCACGCCAAAAGCCGTACTGAGCGACTTCCGTTGGCAGGTTTCTTGGCGCGAGCTCTACGCATAAGCATGACTTCGCTACACACACGACCCGATGGTTTTTAATCCGCTCGTCGGGGTAACTCATAACCCCTTGTTTTCAGGAGAACAAGGCAAGGGGTGGAAAACAACAACTAGAATATACCTCTTAAACTTTCGATAACTTCATGTTTTTAATTTGTTTAATAAGCTGTCGAGATGATTCGGTCCTGCCGCCCCACCCCTTCGGGGCCGCTGTCGCTACGCTCGGCTCGAACTCCCGACCGCCTGCCTGGTAGTTTTCAAGTTGCGTATTAAATTCTACTAATTTACCGAGTGAATATTAGGGATTTCTGTCCCAATAGTTTTCGCCTGTTTGGCCCTCTTCCCCTTGATTTGGGGCTGTTTGATGCCATTTATTGAACAACCGATACCGTCATATCTGCTGCTCACGCGTCTTCTCCAGCCCGCTATTGACAGCGCAGTACAACTGATTATTTTTCCTCGCTGCCGCTCTTCAATTGCAGCCTCCAGTCACAGCATGATTTAGCATTCACCCTGGACAAGTCAGGACACCTGATCAACCCACACCGCGTCTCAGCAGCCGTCAGGCTGTCGAAGTTCATTACACGAATTCAATGGGAAAGCCCCTGCGCTGTTACAGAGCCTAGTTGCTAGGCAGCGAATATAGGTGTAACGTTATAAATAAGCTTTACGAGTAGCCGGATCAGGCGCATAAGAAACGCCTGGCAAATGCTCGCTGGGAGGTGTCTCATGATTCGCAGGGCAAGCATGATATCTGCCTTCGTCCTGGCCGCTAGTTCCGCGGTCAGTGCTCAAGACCAGGGTTCTTCTGCCACTGGTCATGGCGTTGACAGGCACCAATGGCGAACGGTCGACGCCAGTATGTCAAGCGACGAATACGAGGCAGCGTATAGCCGCAATCAGTATCTGGTTCGAAACACCCTGAAGTCTTCCACTAAAAATGCACTTACCTCGGCGGGTATCCCCGAGGCGGGGATCAACTTCATGAGTGCCGCGGTCGGTCTGGCCGCGCAAGATGCGAGAATCAACCTGAACGAGAGCAAGACGCTGGGCCTGGAATTGAAGGATGTGACCGGTGGTGACCGAACCTTGTTCCTGGGTGTAAAGTTCAACTGGTAAC
>CAMYJI010000036.1:26183-43769 GCA_947258545.1 uncultured Ectothiorhodospiraceae bacterium | reverse complement strand
ATCGCCTATCATGTCGTGACAAAAGGCATCCAGTTTGACCAGAAAATCGCTTTTGCTAATTAATTTTTATTGACACGGGCCTTTAACAGGCATTGCGAGCGTAGCGAAGCAATCTCTGGACAGTACGATCGATGAATGACAGATTGCTGCGTCGCTGGCCGCTACTGGCATTCTGCCTCCCGCGGTACTTGTACATCCCTGTACATCGCGCTCCTCGCCCTGACGAAGTTATCAGTCTTTCCCTAGCTATTGGCCGCTTTCTGCAAGCGCCTGAGAAACACCCGCATTTCCTTCGCCGCCTGCTTGTCTCCCTTGTTTTCAGCCGCTGCGATACCTTTTTCATAGGCACGCATCGCCTCACCCGGTTCCCCCAATGCCTGCAGGGCCTTGCCATAGACCTTCCAGGCGGCCGAGTATTCCGGATCCTGCCTGACCGCCTCAGCGAGATGTCCAGCGGCCTGTTCGGCATCCCCGTCACCGAGCAGGGCACTGCCCAGGCTGAAACGCAGCAGGGCATTGTCCCGGCCATTGGCCAACATGGCCTCGAGGTTCTCGATCATTCCCATCAGCGGCGCCAGAATGCACGGGTAAACAGTATTAACAGGGTAAAGATCTCGAGCCGGCCAAGCAGCATGGCAAAACTGAGTGCCCATTTCGCCGGATCATTGACGTCGACGTAATTGCCGGCCACGCTGCCAAGCCCGGGGCCCAGATTGTTCATGCACGCGGCGACCGCCGAAAATGCCGTGACCTGGTCCATGCCAGTGGCCATCAGGAACAGCATGATGGTGACAAAGCTGCCGATGTAGGCAGCGAAGAATCCCCACACCGCACTCACCACGCGGTCCGGCATGGGTTTGTGGCCAACCTTGACCGGTATCTGGGCATTGGGGTGCACCAGCCGCATGATTTCGCGCCGGCCCTGCTTGATCAGCAGCACAAAACGGATCACCTTCATGCCGCCACCCGTGGAACCGGCACAGCCCCCGATAAAACTGGCGAACAACAGCAGCACCGGCAGGAAACCGGGCCACTGGGAATATTCGGAAGTGGTAAAGCCGGTTGTGGTGGCAATTGACACGGCCTGGAACAGTCCGTGGTGCATGGCCTCTGAAAAAAAGACGAAGGTGTTGGTGTAATAGAGGTAGACCACGGTGATGGCGATCAGCAAGGCAATCACGCTGAGATAGGCCTTGACCTCCGTATCCTTAATATAGGGCTTCAGGCTCAACGACCGCCAGGACAGGAAGTGCAAGGCATAATTCATGCCCGCGAGCAGCATGAACACCACGGCAATCAGCTCGATGGTCGAACTGTTGAAATAGCCGATACTCAGGTCATGGGTCGAGAAACCGCCGATGGCAACGGTCGAGAAGCTGTGCCCGATGGCATCGAAGGCGCTCATGCCCGCCATCCAGTAACTCACCCCGCAGGCGATGGTCATTCCCAGGTAGATATACCAGAGCGCCTTGGCGGTCTCGGTAATGCGCGGCGTGAGCTTGGTGTCCTTCAACGGGCCGGGGGTCTCCGCGCGGTATAGCTGCATGCCGCCGACACCCAGCATCGGCAGGATGGCCACTGCCAGCACGATGATCCCCATCCCCCCCAGCCATTGCAGCTGTTGGCGGTAGAACAGGATCGAGGCAGGCAGGTTGTCCAGCCCGATGATTACAGTGGCGCCGGTGGTCGTCAGCCCGGAAACCGACTCGAAAACAGCGTCGGTAACCGACAGGACGGGTCGCTCGGACAGCGCCAGGGGCAACGCACCTGCCAGCCCCAGCATCAGCCAGAACATCACCACCACCAGGAACCCGTCGCGGACGCGCAGCTCATCCCTGAAGCGCTGGGCGGGCAGCCAGCACAACAACCCGAGCGCGAACACCACGGCCGCACCGGTCAGAAACACCTGCATCTCACCGTCTTGGTAGAGCCAGGAGACCACGACGGGGGGTAACAATGCTGCACTGAACACCATGAGCATCAGTCCCAGCAGTCGTTGGATAGATAAAAAGTGCATGATTCAATCGTACTGAGGCAGTACCGTGAAACTCAGAAAAAAGTAACGCCGACCTGGAACAAACGCTCCACTTCCTGGATACATTTCTTGTCGGACAGGAACAGGATGACGTGGTCATCGGATTCGATGACGCTGTCGTGGTGCGCAATGATAACCTCTTCGCCGCGCACAATAGCACCGATGGTCGTGCCTTGCGGCAGCTTGATCTCTTCGATAGCACGGCCGACCACCCTCGAGCTGCTCCGGTCGCCGTGGGCAACGGCCTCGATGGCCTCGGCCGCACCGCGCCGCAGCGAATGTACTACCACGACGTCGCCTCGGCGTACATGTGCCAACAGGCTGCCAATGGTGGCCTGCTGGGGAGAGATGGCGATATCGATGGTCTGGCTCTGCACCAGGTTGGCATAGGAGGCCCGGTTGATCAGCGACATGACCTTACGCGCCCCGAGGCGCTTGGCCAGCATCGCCGAGAGAATATTTGCCTCCTCGTCGTTGGTCAGGGCGCAGAACACATCGGCGTTTTCGATGTTCTCCTCCAGCAGCAACTCTTCATCGGCGGCATCGCCCAGCAGTACGATGGCCCGGTCGAGGGTCTCGGACAGACAGCGGGTCCGTTCTTCGTTGTGTTCGATGATCTTGATCTGGTAACGGTTTTCAATGGACGTGGCAAGCCGCATGCCGATATTACCGCCGCCCGCCAGCATCACGCGCTTGACCGGCTTGTCCAGCTTACGGAGTTCGCTCATCACCCGGCGGATATGCTTGCGTGCGGCGACGAAGAAGACTTCATCATCCACCTCGATGACCGTATCGCCGGTGGGCACGATATGTTTACCACCACGGAAAATTGCTGCAACCCGCGCATCGGCGCCCGGGATGTGCTCTTTCAGGTCGCGCAATTCATGCCCCACCAGCGGCCCGCCATGGTAGGCGCGGACCGCGACCAGCTGCACCCGCCCTCCGGCAAAGTCCAGTACCTGTAAGGCGCCGGGATTCTCGATCAGGCGCTCGATATAGTCCGTAACCAGCTGTTCCGGGCTTATCAGCACATCCACCGGTAGCGCCTCATTGGTAAACAGCCGCGAATGGTTGAGATACTCGAGCGAGCGAACCCGGGCGATCTTGGTGGGGGTGTGATACAGGGTATAGGCCACCTGACAGGCAATCATGTTGGTCTCGTCGCTGCTGGTGACCGCCAGCACCAGATCGGCATCATCGGCACCTGCTTGCGCCAGGGTATCGGGGTGGGAGGCATGACCGGTGACCGTGCGGATATCCAGGCGGTCCTGCAGATCATGCAGCACTGCCGAATTCTCATCGACGACGGTGATGTCGTTGGCCTCACTCGCCAGGTTGGCAGCAACGGATGAACCGACCTGGCCTGCGCCGAGAATGATGATCTTCATTGGCAGATATATAAACGGATGGTGAAATTACGCGGCAGGAAGGTCCAGGCAGGTCGCAGTCCCAGGCATCACTCTGCACCCTTTTTGTGGTCTATCCCGAGCGATCGCAGCTTACGGTACAGGTGGGTACGTTCCATTCCGACCCGCTTGGCCAGCTTGCCCACGCTGCCGCCCACCTCGCCCAACTGGTACTCCAGATAGCTTCTTTCAAACTGCTCGCGCGCCTCGCGTAGCGGCAGATCATAGGAAGACACGGGCACCGCAGCCTGCTCACCGGCGAGCGGCGCCAGACTGGAAATGGAACGATCGATCTCATCGAGCTGAATTTCATCACCCGACCCCAGGATCAGCAAGCGCTGGACCAGGTTCTTGAGCTCACGTACGTTGCCGGGCCATTCGTAGGTGCGCAGACGGTTCTGTGCCGCCACACTGAAGTGCCGGTAAGTGAGCTGTTCATTGTTAACGAAATAATCGATGTAGTAGTTCAGCAGATCATGTACATCGTCGGCATGCTCCCGCAATGCCGGTATGTGCAGTGGCACTACATTCAGGTGGTAAAAAAGGTCGTCACGAAACCGGCCCGCAGCCACTTCCTCCTCGAGGTTGCGCTGCGTGGTCGCAATCACTCGAAGGTCGACCTCGACATCCTCGTCACCGCCGAGACGGGCAAACGAATTTTTCTGGAACACACTCAGCAGTCGGGTTTGTGTCTGCATATCCATGTCGGCGATATCGCTGATGCACAGCGTACCCCCATTGGCCTGTTCGAGGCGGCCGTAATGGATCTTTTCGCCATCCTCGTGACCGAACAGTTCAGCCGCGGAGTTTTCCTCCGATATAGAACCGACCGCGATCTCCACGAAGGGGCCTTCACGACGCGTGCTCTGTTCGTGAATATAACGCGCAAATGTCCCCTTGCCGGTTCCCGGCTCTCCATAGACAAGCACCCAGCTGCCATGCTGGGCAATTTTCCGCGCCTGTTCCCGGAGCTGCTCCATCACCGGGCTTCTACCCACTGGCTCCAGTACCGGCCGCACCTGCTGCCGCAGGCCGACATTTTCTCTCTGCAGTTTGTCGCTCTCGAAGGCGCGTTCGATTGTCAGCAGCAGCTTTGCCAGGGATATGGGCTTCTCGATAAAGTCATAGGCGCCCAACCGGGTCGCCTCGACTGCGGTCTCTACGGTGCCATGACCCGACATCATGACGACCGGGCAGGGCAGTTCACCGCCCTCTGACCACTCGCGCAGTAGGCTTATACCGTCGATATCCTCCATCCATATATCAAGCAGAATCAGGTCCGGCCGCCGGGTGCGCCGCGCCTTGCGGGCGGTTTCACCGCTCTCGGCGGTACTGACCGTGTAGCCCTCGTCCTCGAGAATCTCGCGCACGAGCTCGCGAATATCCGGTTCATCGTCAACCACCAGGATGTGGCGTGCTCTCATATTATGATTTCCATTCCCGGAACTAACCGGGATATTTCAGCCAGCTATTGCCGGGCTCAAGTCGTACATTATAGCCCAGCATCGTGGACCGATCGTGCCCCGTCATGTATGTCAGTACCGTCCCCACTGCCTCCACCCGCGGCCGAGCCGGAGACCAGCAGGCGCATGCGGATACGTGCGCCGCCCTCGGGGCTGGTTTCAGCCGCAATCATGCCACCATGCTCCTCGACAATCTTCTTCACAATCGCCAGACCCAGCCCGCCCCCCCTGGGTTTGGTCGATACATAGGGTTCAAAGAGATTCTCCAGCACACTTTTATCGAAGCCTGGACCGTTGTCATCAACACAAAGTTCGACATAGCGCGAATCGGTGTCTCCGCCACAACGCATGGTCAATTTGACCAGCGCATCATCACGGTCGTGCACCGCCTCCAGTGCATTCTTGATGAGATTATGCAATAGCTGCCTGATACGGCCGGCATCACCCTCGACAGCATCACACACCGTCTCCAGGTCTGCGTTGATAGTTGCATTGATTGTGCTCCCGCGGTACAGGTCAAGCACCTCATTCACGAGCTTGTTCAGATTGATCGGTTCCAGGCTGATTTTCGGAGCGCGCGCATAGTCGCTGAAGGCATTGACCATTTTCTTCATGGCATCGACCTGGTTGACGATGGTGCGGGTGGCACGGTCCAGTACCTCAACGTCATCCTTGTCCATATGGTCGAGATAACGGCGTCGAATGCGTTCGGCAGAAAGCTGGATCGGCGTCAACGGGTTTTTGATCTCATGCGCCAGACGCCTTGCAACCTCGCCCCAGGCAGCGTCGCGCTGGGCCTGTATCAACGCAGTGACATCATCAAACACGATGACCTGACTGCCGCGGCGGGGTTCCACACCCTCCAATGAAGCACCCCGGCAAATCATAATCTGGCGCCCGTTGACACCAAACAGCGACACCTCGGCCTGCCAGGCCTGCTCGCCCGTGCCGCGTTTGCTTGTAATCACCTCGATGAACGGGATGAGGAAGGCGTGGTCCTTTCCGACTTCGGCAAGGTCCCTGCCCAGGTACGGCTTGATATCGACTCCGAGATTCTCCCGGGCGGCACTATTGACGGTACGAATAACCGAGTCTGAATCGAGGCCGATGACACCGGACGAAAGATTGGCCAGCACCGCCTCGAGGTAGGCGCGCTGACTCTCCACCTGGTGCTGGCTCTTGCGGGCAGCGTCACGCGCCCTGGACAGGCGGCGCGTCATGTCGTTGAAGGAGCGCACCAGGAACCCGAGTTCGTCCTTGCTGGCCACCGGCAAACGTTTGCTGTAATCGCCTTCGGCCACCGCACGTGTCGCCTCCGCCAGGTCCCTGACCGGTGCGACCAGCCGGCGCGCCGAGAAAAACGCCATCCAGATAGCGGCCAGCAGACTCAATGCAAGCACGAAAGAGAGTGTCAGCGTGAAACTGAATTTCAGCGGTGTACGCAGATAGGCAAGCTCCTTGTAGTGTACAAACGCCGACTGGACACTGTCGGCCAGCATGCCCATTCTTTCCGATACCGGGTACAGTGCCTGCAGGGTATAGACCTCGCTGTCCTGACGTGAGGACTGCACAGGCACCAGCGCGCGCGCGAACAGCCCGGAGTCGCCGACGGGGTCGAGACCAATATAATGCCTACCGTCGTGGAGCACCTGCAGCATCTTGACTGTCGGCTGACTGGGTACGATAGCTGTCAGGTCGGCACTGCTCGATGCAATGATGCGGCCATCACTGCCAAGCAGGGTGATTTCAGC
The DNA here is from genome assembly GCA_947258545.1 of uncultured Ectothiorhodospiraceae bacterium. Taxonomy (GTDB): domain Bacteria; phylum Pseudomonadota; class Gammaproteobacteria; order UBA9214; family UBA9214; genus CAMYJZ01. The sequence continues at coordinate 37,114 of CAMYJI010000036.1, read as the reverse complement.
GGCGCCGCTGCGCACCCTGAGGTCATAGAGGTTCAGTGAAAGCGTCGCCGAGGGCGATTCGGACACCTCATCGGCCATCTGCTCGGTGAGGTGCAGTACATCGCGCAGGCGCACATCCAGCGCCGTCCGGCCGAGGTCCAGCGCGTCCCCCAGGGCCTGCTCGATGCGGACATCGAACCAGCTGTCTATGCCCCGATGCAGAAACTGCAGGGAAAAGTAGTAGACAACCGACACCGGGACAACAGCCAGCACCACGAACATAACCAGCATACGGGTGGTCAGCTGTATGCCAGCGGCTTTTTTGCGCTGCTGTCTGACAAGCCAGATGATGTTGGCCATAACCAGGGTGCCCAGCACGACCAGGCCAATGGCATTGATCAACAGCAGCCAGGAATAGAGTTCTCCAAAGCGCGCAGAATTATGCGTCGCATCGCTCATCATGGAAAGCGATACCAGCAACACAGCGAACATTGCCAGGATCGGCAGAAGGCCGAAGCCGAGACGTATTACCGTGCCAGTTGCCATTTATGCCACTCGCTGTCCATGTCCCATGCAGATGAGACATAGGCAAGCAGACGGACCGGGGTCGGCAGGGACTCGATGTCCAGACTGCCGCGCAGACGCATTGCGTAATTCTTGTTTTCACTCAGAAGCTGGTGATCGACTACCGGCAATTCCTGCAGAAAACCTGCCATCAGCAGGGCATCATCCAGGCTGCGAAAATTCTGCTGCCTGCCGGTTTTGATTTCCCTTACCACATAGGTACGACTCAGCGCATGGTAGCTGATCTGCCGGATCTGCCTGGTCTCTGCAATCACTGCATCCCACAACCAGACATGCGTCTTCAATGTTTGTATCTGGAACTCGATCACCAGGGGGACACCGCTTTCCAGCGCATCCAGGGCACCGGAACTAAGGCGGATATCCAGCTGGGCACTCAACAGGAAGGCGTCCTCGCCTTTTTCGGTGCGTGCATTGACAACCTTGAAGGCACCGCGCTCGGCCTCGGCCAGCAGCGGGCCGGGCGAGACCATGCACACAGCGGCCAGCAGACAGATCGCCAGCCGGTGCATCCGGACCACAAAACCCGGAACAGACGGTCGATCGACTAAAACTGTTTGCGCATGCATGCGAAATAGAACCCGTCCATATCATCCTCACCAGGCAGTATCTGCCGGCCTTGAGTACAGGGCCGTCCCCAGGACGCTGCGATCTTTTGTTCTACGGCATCCGAATGAACTTCCAGAAAGCCCCCGATCTGCCGTTCATTCTCGTCTGCCAGCACGGAACATGTCGTGTACAACAGCATACCGCCTGCCGGAAGCAAGGGCCACATGGCCCTTAGCAACTGCGCCTGCCGCGATACCAGCGAGCCGATGTCCGCGGGCCTGCGCAACAACTTGATATCGGGGTGACGGCGTATCACCCCGGTCGCCGAGCAGGGCACATCAAGGAGTATGCGGTCATAATTGAGACCATCGCACCAACTATCCGGTTCAGCGGCATTGGCATGGAGCACACGGGCGACCAGGCCCAGCCGCGCCAGGTTGTCATTGATCAGGTGCTGGCGCCGCTCATCGACATCGACAGCGGTCACCGACGCAAGGGCGGGTTCGGTTTCCAGGATATGCGCCGTCTTGCCGCCGGGGGCTGCGCAGGCATCCAGTACCTTGAGCCCGGGCGCCAGTTCCAGCAGTCCCGCTGCCTGCTGCGCAGCCGCGTCCTGGACCGAGACCAGCCCGGCGCCAAATCCCGGCAGGGCATTGACGGGAACCGGCACCTCGAGCTTGATGCCGTGCAAGGTGTGCGCCAGCGGTGTGGCCTGGATGCCCTCGCGCTGCAACAATGCCAGGTAGTCCGCGCGCGTGGTCTGCTGCTGGTTCACGCGCAGGCTGAGAGGCGGTCGCTGGTTACCAGCCTGCAGGATCGCCTCCCAGTCATCCGGCCAGTCTTGCTTGAGCCGTTCAATCAACCATCCGGGGTGGGCATATAGCGCCTCGGGTGAGTCACCGAGGTCTGTTTCGAGTTGCGCCATTCTGCGCTGGTAACCGCGCAACACGGCATTGACCAGCCCCGTGGCCCAGGCCTTGTCCAGCGCCCGCGCCGCCTGCACGGTTTCATTGACGGCAACATGGGAGGGCAGGGCCATCCGGGCCAGCTGGTAGAGACCGGCCAACAACAGACAGCGCAGGTCGCTGTCGCGCTTCTTGAGGGGCTTGTTCAGCAGGCACTGCAGCATGGCATCCAGCTGGTAGTACCAGCGCAGTGTGCCATAGGCAAGTTCCTGGACCAGCGCACGCTCGCGCCCATCGGCGATATTCTGCAGGCCAGTTGCCAGGACATCATTGAGGGAGCGTCGCCCGCTGATGACCTGGTCAAGCAACCGTGCCGCACTGGCGCGGGCATTCATGGACTCCGACTCAGCCACCCAGAGACACACCCTCCAGTGCATGTGCATTGACGAAGTCGGCAGCGGCAAGCGCGCGTGCACCGGGCAGTTGCACCCTTAGCAAGCGCAGCAAGCCTTTGCCGCAGGCGACATCGATACCCGACTTGCTGGCTGCCAGCACCCGACCGGGCGGACGGTCGCCATTCGCCGTCAGGGGCAGCGCCTCCCAGATACGCAGCTGCTTGCCCGCATAGCGGGTTTCGGCCACCGGCCACGGGTTGAAGGCGCGTACCTTGCGGCCGATTGTCTCGGCCGGCAGGCCCCAATCGATCAGTGCCTCGCGCTTGTCGAGCTTGTTAGCGTAGGTCGCCAGGCTGTCATCCTGTGGCTGCGGCTCCAGTTCGCCGTGCGCAATCCGCTCAAGATTTTCCTGCAACAGTTGCGCACCCATCCCGGCCAGGTGGTCATGCAGCTGGCCGCCGGTCATATCCGCCTGGATTGGGCAGTGGGCGCTGGCCAGGATCGGGCCGGTATCCAGGCCGGCCTCCATCTGCATCAGGGTCACGCCGGTTTCGTCGTCGCCGGCAAGAATGGCACGCTGGATCGGTGCAGCACCACGCCAGCGCGGCAACAGGGAGGCATGCACATTGATGCAGCCCAGCCGCGGCAGGGACAGCACCGCCTGTGGCAGGATCAGGCCGTAGGCGACCACCACCATCAGGTCTGCCTGCCAGGCGGCGAATTCCTCCCGGGCGGTGTCGGTACGCAGTGATTCGGGCTGACAGACCGGGATGTCATGCGCGAGCGCGAGCTGCTTGACCGGGCTGAAGCGGGTATGGCGCCCGCGTCCGGCCGGCCGGTCGGGCTGGGTATAGACCGCCACCACACGGTGCCGGCTGTGCAGCAGGGTCTCCAGCACCGGCAGGGAGAACTCGGGTGTCCCGGCAAACACGATCTTCATGGTATCGGCTCCGGGGCCGGATTTCGGTTGGAATGGGCTTGCAGAGAAAATGGCCGCAGGGAAGGCGAGCCGCCACAGGCAGTCGTGGTCAGATCACCCGTTTTGAAGGTTGTTTGTCGGCCGCTGCCGGTGGCTGTCGCTGTTGCTTCTCGAGCTTCTTGCGGATCCGGGTCCGCTTGAGCTGGGACAGGTAGTCGACAAACAACTTGCCATCGAGATGATCGATCTCGTGCTGGACACAGACCGCCAGCAGGCCATCGAACTCGCGCTCGAAGACCTGGCCATCGCGGTCCAGCGCACGAATATGCACCCAGTCCGCCCGCTGTACGGTCTCGTAGACACCCGGAACGGACAGGCAGCCTTCCTCCATCTCCTCGACGCCCCTGAGTTCGAGTATCTCCGGGTTGATCAGGCATAAAGGCTGGTCCTTATCTTCCGATACATCAATAATGACGACACGCTTGCAGACACCGACCTGGGTCGCCGCCAGACCGATACCCGGTGCCGCATACATGGTCTCGAACATATTGTCGACCAGCGTGCGAATGGCATCATCAACCCGGGGGACAGGTTGGGCCACCTCGCGCAAGCGTGCGTCAGGGTAGTGCAGGATTTCCAGAATCGCCATGTGAGTGCCGTCACAAATCAAGCCATGAATATTCGATATACTTTACCACAATCAGCCAATTCTGACGCAATCACACGACAAAAGGTTTTGTTCTGTGTGGATTTTCCGCTAAACTCGCGTGAGACCATAAAACGCCAGCCAGCACAGCTATTTCACCGCGCGTTATGTGGCGGGTATTGAGACAAAATCGACCTAAAGGGATGCCCATGTCAATCAAGAAACTGCTCGGAATGGTCACTGCCGTATTGATCGCAGGCACGGTATTCGCGGCCGATGTCGCACTCAACCCGACCCACCCGGACCGCTACGTGGTGGTCAAGGGCGACACCCTCTGGGACATATCAAGTAGCTTTCTGCGTGATCCCTGGCTCTGGCCGGAGGTCTGGTATGTCAACCCCCAGATCGCCAACCCGCACCTGATCTACCCCGGTGACATCCTTACGCTGGTCTATATTGACGGCAAACCCCAGCTGCGGCTGCAGCGTGGCTACCCGACCGTGAAACTTTCGCCGCATGCGCGGGTGGAACCGCTTGACCGGGCCATCCCCACGATCCCGATCGATGCCATCAAGCAATTCCTGACGCGTCCGCTCGTGGTCGACAAGGACCAACTCAAGATGGCGCCCTATATCGTTGCCAGCGCTGATGAACACATCGTGAGCGGGGCCGGCGACCGTGTCTACGTCCGCGGAATCCAGGGCACGGACGAGGGCCTTTTCGATGCCTTCCGCCCCGGCGGTCCCTATATCGATCCGGATACCAGTGAGATACTCGGCTATGAGGCCCTCTACGTGGGGACTTCCGCGGTACAGCAATTCGGTGACCCTTCCACGCTGCTGCTGACAGAGACCACGCGCGAGGCGCGGGTCGGCGATCGTATGCTACCCGCCGTCAAGACCGCACCCATATCCCACTTCGCACCCCACGCCCCGGCCGACGGCACCGAGGGACGCATTATCTCGGTGCATGACGGCGTCACCCAGATCGGCCAGTTCGATGTGGTGGTTATCAACCGGGGTGAGGCAGACGGCATGGAAATCGGGCATGTCATGAAGATCTTCCAGGCAGGCAGTGAAATCAAGGACATTGTCGACGGCAGGCTGAGTAACACCGTGAAATTGCCGGACGAGGAAGCCGGCCTGCTGATGGTGTTCCGTACCTTTGATCGCGTCAGTTTCTGCCTGGTCATGAAGGCCACACGGGTGATCCACGTACTTGATTATGTACGGACTCCCTGAGACTGCCATACTTAAATATACCGACCCAGGGAAGGGTATCTGATGAACGCTGCGACACACATCGTCCCGGTACAGGGTGAGGTTGGCTAGCCATCATGGCAGCCACGGCCTCTACCCCGAACAGCGACGACACCCTCACCGACTGGCTCATCCTGCACCATGCCCCGGGTATCGGTGCCGTCACCATTCACCAGCTGCTGGAAAGCTATTCCAGCCCTGCAGCTGTACTGCACGCGGCAGTAGACCAGGGCCTGGGCCTGGAACCGGCGGCCCTGCGCTTCCTGCAGCAGCCCGACCAGGAACGAATTGAAAGCGACCTGGCCTGGGCGGAACAGCCCGGCAACCACATAATCACCTGCCGCGACCCCGCCTATCCGGTACTGCTGCTGCAGATAGCGGCCCCTCCACCCCTGCTGTATGTGCGCGGCAAGGTCGAGGCCCTTGGCCAGCTGCAACTGGCCATGGTCGGCAGCCGCAACCCGACCGCGTCCGGTCAACGTACAGCCAACGAGTTTGCCCGCTACTTGGCCCTGGCCGGCCTGACGATTACCAGTGGCCTGGCGCTCGGAATCGATGCAGCCAGCCACCGCGGGGCACTCGATGTCGGCAAACCCACAATAGCCGTTATGGGCACCGGTCTTGACCGAGTCTATCCGTCACGCCACCGGGAACTGGCCCACGCGATCGCCGAACACGGTGCACTGGTCTCCGAGTACCCTACAGGGACCGTTCCGAGACCGGAAAATTTCCCGCGCCGCAACCGTATCATCAGCGGACTGAGCCTGGGAATCCTGGTGGTCGAGGCCGCGATACGCTCCGGCTCACTGATTACTGCACGTTGTGCCGGCGAACAGGGACGCGAGGTGTTCGCCATCCCCGGTTCCATCCACAACCCTCTGGCACGCGGTTGCCATGCCCTCATCCGCCAGGGCGCAAAACTGGTGGAAACGGCACAGGACGTCATCGATGAACTCGGGGCGCTGGCCGGTGCCTGTGCCCCGCCGGGACCGCAGGCTGACGACGAGGCGACCGCGGAGCTCGCGGCCGACTACTTGCAACTACTTGATTCCATTGGCTACGACCCCACCTCCATTGATACCCTGGTGGAGACGAGCGGATTGACGCCGGCAGAAGTTTCCTCCATGCTCCTGCAGCTGGAAATGAGCGGTTATGTGGCCTCCGGCGCAGGCGGGATGTATAACCGGTTGAAATAAAAAGGTTTCATATGAAAGAAAATGTTTTCGACGTCCTGATGTACCTGTTTGAAAACTACTACATGGATGACGACAACCCCATTGTGCCGGACCGCGAATCGGTCCAGCATGATCTACGCAATGCCGGCTTCCCCACGCTGGAGATAGACCGCGCATTCACCTGGCTGGAGGACCTGGCGACGGACACCACGCCACCCGCCATGCAGGCGGAACACTCGCTGCGCCTGTTTTCGCCGCAGGAGACCGCACGGCTCGATACCGAGTGCCGCGGCCTGCTGCTGTTCCTGGAGCAAATGGGTGTCCTTACCCCGAGCAGCCGTGAACTGGTCATCGACCGGGCCATGGCGCTGGAAAACGAGGATTTCGACATCGAGCAGCTCAAATGGGTCGTGCTGATGGTGCTGTTCAACCAGCCGGGGGAAGAGGCCGCCTACGCCTGGGTGGAAGACCTGGTGTTCGAAAACATGACCAATTCACTGCACTAAAGCCGACTTGCATGCGCGACACCCGGCCGACACGCCACAGAAATCGATGAGCAAGAACCTGGTTATTGTCGAATCGCCCGCCAAGGCGAAGACCATTAAAAAGTATCTGGGCAAGGACTTTGACGTCATGGCCTCCTACGGCCATGTCCGCGACCTCGTACCCAAGGAGGGCGCGGTCGACCCGGAACACGACTTCAGCATGAAGTACCAGCTCATCGAGCGGAACTCCAAACATGTGGATGCCATCGTCAAGGCGATGAAGAAGTCCGATGCCCTGTACCTGGCCACTGACCCGGACCGTGAGGGCGAGGCCATTGCCTGGCACCTGTGCGAGCTGCTGCGCGACCGCAAGGCCCTCAAGGAAAAACCCGTACACCGGGTCGCGTTCCATGAGATTACCAAGCGCGCGATCAATGAAGCCATCGAGCATTCGCGTGAGCTGTCGCTGGAACTCATCAACGCCCAACAGGCACGACGGGCGCTCGACTATCTGGTCGGTTTCAACCTGTCGCCACTGTTGTGGAAAAAGATCCGCCGCGGCCTGTCGGCCGGACGCGTGCAGAGCCCGGCGCTGCGCATGATCGTGGAACGAGAAATCGAGATCGAGAATTTCAAACCGCGTGAATACTGGACCCTGGAAGGGGATCTGGCCAAAGACAAGCAGAACTTTATTGCACGCCTGACCGTCCTTAATGACGAAAAGCTCAAGCAGTTCTCGATCACCGACGCAGCCAGTGCAAGCACGGCACGTGAAGACCTGCTGAAGGCCGCCGACGGCAAGCTGGTTGTCCGCAATATCGAGAAGAAACAGCGCCGCCGCAATCCGGCAGCGCCCTTCACTACCTCGACACTGCAGCAGGAGGCCTCGCGCAAGCTGGGATTTACCGCCAGCCGCACGATGCGCGTGGCCCAACAACTCTATGAAGGCATGGACATCGGGGGCGAAACCGTCGGCCTGATCACCTACATGCGTACAGACTCCGTCAACCTGGCGCAGGACGCGATCGACGAGTTGCGCGAATTCATCCCGGAACGCTTTGGCAAGGGCGCATTGCCCGACAACGCGCGCGCCTACAAGACCAAGGCCAAGAATGCCCAGGAAGCACACGAGGCAATCCGGCCCACCTCGGTGCGACACACGCCCGAGGAGATAAAGAAATACCTGAGCGCCGAACAACTCAAACTCTACGAACTGATCTGGAAGCGCACCATTGCCTGCCAGATGATCCATGCCACCATCAACACCGTCAGCATCGATTTCGGCTGTGGCGAAGGCAACCAGTTCCGTAGCACCGGCTCGACCGTTGTTGACCCCGGTTTCATGGCCGTCTACATGGAAGGTGTGGATGACAGCAAGAAAGACGATGACGAGAAACTGCTGCCGCCCCTGGAGAAGGGTGATATCTGCGAGCTGAAGGAGATTCGCGCAGACCAGCACTTCACCGAGCCGCCACCGCGCTACTCCGAGGCCAGCCTGGTCAAGACCCTGGAAGAACACGGCATCGGCCGGCCATCAACCTATGCGACTATCATATCGACGCTGCAGGCGCGCGACTATGTCACCCTGGAAAAGAAACGCTTCTATCCCACCGATGTCGGCCGTGTCGTCAATGAGTTCCTGACAGAGAATTTCACCCCCTACGTGGATTACCACTTTACGGCCGGTCTGGAAGACGAGCTGGATGCAGTGTCACGCGGCGAGAAGGACTGGGTCCCGGTCATGAACGAGTTCTGGAAACCGTTCCACGAGTTGATCGGGAAGGAATACCCGCGGCCCTATCCCAAGCCGATTGAAGAGAAATGCCCGGAATGCGGCAAGCAGCTGCAAATGAGCCTCGGTCGGGGTGGCTTCTTTATCGGTTGTTCCGGCTATCCGGACTGCAAGTACACCCGTAACGTAGGCGAAGACCGTGACAGCGCGGAGCCGGAGATCGTGGAAGGCCGCAGCTGCCCGCAGTGCGACTCCCCCCTGATCATCCGCAACGGGCGCTACGGCAAGTTCATCGGCTGCAGCAGCTACCCGGACTGCAAATTCATCGAACCACTGGAGAAGCCGGAAAATACCGGCGTGCAATGCCCGGAATGTAAAAAAGGCAATATCCTCAAACGCAAGTCACGGCGCGGCAAGATTTTCTTTTCCTGCGAACGCTACCCCGACTGCAACTACGCCATCTGGAACCAGCCGCTGGCGCGGCCGTGCCCCAAGTGCCACTGGCCGATCACGTCTATCAAGACCACCAAGCGCTCCGGCACCCAGCGCGTCTGCCCCCAGAATGACTGCAAGTTTGTCGAACCCTGGGAAGAGTCGGAAGCCGCCGCGAATGCGGCAGAAAACTGAGCGATCCTTTCACCGCACGACTCCATGGACGATGTACAGGGATGTACAAGTGTCACGAGGGGGCAGGGTACCAACAGTAGGCGCTTTAGGCGACGCATGGTGCAGTTACCGAATGACCGCAAGGGAAAAACACACAACCCGAAAAGAAGAATTATTTTTTCATCCAGGTCATTTCCCGCGATCACCGCAGGGGCCGGATTGCAACATCCTTGACCTGATTTAATTCCACGCTCTACTTACAGCGCGTTACTGCATCAACCTTCCGACATGAACTGGCACATCCGCGAGGCCGCACGCCGCATAACCGCCGGCGGCATCATCGCCTATCCGACCGAAACCGTCTACGGCCTGGGCTGCGACCCTTTCAATGGCCCGGCCGTACTTCGCCTGATTGAACTCAAGCAGCGCAAGATCGAACAGGGCGTCATTCTCATCGCCAGCGACCTTTCGCAACTCGAATCCCTGCTGTTGCCGCTGGATGCCAGCGCCAGAAAACGCGTGGCCGGCCGCTACCCCCGCCCCGTCACCTGGGTGCTGCCATGTCCGCAGGAAGTCCCCGTGTGGCTGCGCGGCAAGCACGAAAGCCTGGCCGTGCGCATCACACGCCACCCGATCGCCGGGGCCCTGTGCGCCCGCCTGGGCGGACCGCTGGTCTCGACCAGCGCGAACCGGCACGGCGGACATCCGGCCACCACACCGCTCGGGGTGCGCCGCGCCTTCGGCGACCGCCTGGACTACCTGCTGCACGGACCGGTTGGTGCCGATGCCCGGCCCAGCGAAATCCGCGACGGCCTCAGCGGCAAGGTATTACGTGACTAACAGCGAATTGATTCTCACCGCCAAGGCGCGAAGGATGCAAAGAAAATTAAAAGTATTCGCTGCAGAGTTAATGTTTAAACAAGTATCCGCGTAATTTTTATAAACAAGTTCTGAGTTTTTTATGTAGTAGTTCGATCTGGTAGACAATGTCGGGTTGTAAGTCAGTTTTCTGTCCAATACCGGCCCTTTAGCCTGCGCTTATTTAATCATGGGCTTAAAGGCAGGAACCGACCTAACCCAGACGTAAAGCATTTCTGCTTAAAGGTCAGGAACGTACTGTAAGCGGACTTTTTCTGGCTGGCATGTCTCGGCAGACTCTTCACAGCTTCTCGATTACTTCAGTTGAACCGTTAAGCGCAGATAGCTTTGGTAGTTCAAACTGCTGGAGCCTTCTTTATTGGGCTTCATCGAGCCGCTTAGAACTTGTACAGTGCACCGATGGAAAACAGATCAATATCATTGTCAATATCATACCACTCCCACTCACCGACAATGCCGAACTGGTCAGTGAACATGTATTGAGCGCCGATGCCATATATGAGGTCGGTGCCATCATCGTCAATGCCGGAAGCAGCACCGCTCCCATCGACATCCCACATGATCATGCCGAGCTTGCCGAACACGCCGAACTGCTCGTTGAGCGGCAGCATGCCCTTCCCAGCGAGTGCCCAGCCGTCTACTTCGGCGCTGACTTTCGAACCGCCTATGGATCCACTGGTCTCACCAAAATCCACCCAAGCGGCCTCGATGGCGAAATTCCGATTCAACTCCCAACCGCCGAAGATCTTCCAGCTGGTGTCCTCATCGTCGCAATTGGTGACACCGTCGCACGCATCGATGGTAGCCTGCCCGATGCTCG
>CAMYJI010000036.1:1747-26154 GCA_947258545.1 uncultured Ectothiorhodospiraceae bacterium | reverse complement strand
GTCCTCATCGTCGCAATTGGTGACACCGTCGCACGCATCGATGGTAGCCTGCCCGATGCTCGCACCCGCATAGAAGCCATTCTGTGCGAGGGCAGTACCTGTCATACCCAACGTCAACAAAATTGCGCCAATAAGTTTCGTTTTGTTCATGATCTGCTCCTGGTATTAACCCTACAAGAATCATCCGGGCAAACTTTCTATACCTACTGTATACCAGTATCGCCGATTCGCGATTCCGCAATATAGCATAGCCATTCTCGGGCCGCGGGGCAATCCGAAGTAAGCGATCTATGCGTCACATGCTTGTCCGAGTTTTGCGGAACTGTTGTGATGTAGTCTTTCATGAATCGGAGAGGCCGCATGAGTACCAGCAAACGTATCAATCGCACGGATGGCGAGTGGGAGGAGCTGATCAAGGAGTTCAATGCTTCAGGTTTAACCCAGGGTGTTTTCTGTGAGCAGCGTGGCGTAAATTTCCACAGTTTTCGACGCCGCTATCGTCGCAGCCCCCAGTTTTCCGGCAAGCGACGCAAGCCCTCGCAGAAGCACTTCAGTAGGCACCAATTATGCTGGATTTAATCTACGAATACCCCAGACTGGAGGTTATGTTCAATTTGTACCTTCGACTGTATCTCTTAACTTAACATCTGTACCACTGCCCATGCCCGTCTACCTCTTTGGTTCTGGCTTGTTCGCTCTAATTGGAATAGCAAGAAGAAAGAAAACGATTTAAGCAGAGCAATATTGTAAATGGCCCTTCGGGGCCATTTTGATTCTCTCAATGTCTAATCATGCTCTTGAAACCTTCGCAACACATATGGGAATGACAAGTTCTATGGCCGTTTCCGGAAGAAGGCATCACATAATGGGAATGTCCGAAGTTGCTGCTTTCGCGACATTCCCAGGAATCTTGGGAATGACCGGGTTCGGCCGGACTCGGAAGTTCCTGGCCTAATATCTGATTGATTTACCCAGACGTTCACATCTAACCCAACACGGACATTTATAGCTTTCTAATACTTGCCTCCGGCTAATTGTTTACGAACCATGCGGTCTGCCAGACGAATTAGGGATGTTATGCCATAGAAATCCTGGATAGATAATTTCCTGGATGATCAGAGCAACGATGAAAGAATATAAGCAGGAGGTTTTCACCGGACAGGTAGCTGTCCAGACTCTGATAAGGAAACGCCCCCGTTACCGGGGGCGCTTTACCAGGCCACGCTGCCTGATGGCTACTACCCAGCGTCTGTGCTGTTCGATCAGGTCTTCAGATCGAACCGGTCGAGGGTCATCACCTTGGTCCAGGCCGCGACGAAGTCTTTGACGAACTTGTCCTGCTCGGATGCATAGACCTCGGCCACTGCGCGCAGCTCGGATTGCGAACCGAAGATGAGGTCAACGGGCGTGGCCGTCCACTTCAGCTGGCCGCTCTTGCGGTCAACGCCGTTGTAGACACCGTCGGTCTTCGACTTCTCCCACTTCGTCGACATGTCGAGCAGGTTGGTAAAGAAGTCGTTGGTCAGTGTACCCGGCTTGCCAGTGAGCACACCGTGTACCGAGCCGCCGGCATTCGCACTGAGTGCACGCATGCCACCGACCAGTGCGGTCATCTCTGGCACCGTCAGGGTCAGCAGGTCGGCCTTCTCCACCAGCATCTCGCTCGGCGAGGCATACGCACCGTCATCGTAATAGTTACGGAAGGCATCCGCACTTGGCTCAAGTACCTCGAACGACTTCGTGTCGGTCATCTCCTGCGAGGCGTCGCCGCGTCCCGGCTGGAACGGCACCTTGATCGTGTGACCGGCATCGCTGGCGGCCTTCTCGATCGCCGCGGCACCGCCAAGCACGATCAGGTCAGCCATGGAAACCTTCTTGCCGAAGCCCTCCTGCACCTTCGCCAGTACTGCAATCACCTTCGCCAGTTCCTGCGGATCGTTGGCCGTCCAGTCCTTCTGCGGGGCCAGGCGTACGCGCGCGCCATTGGCGCCACCGCGCATGTCCGAACCTCGGAAGGATGAGGCCGATGCCCACGCCGCCCGGACCAGTTCAGGCACGGTCAGGCCGGAATCCAGGATCTTCTTTTTCAGGCTGTCGGCTTCGCTGTCACTGATCTTGTTCCCTTCCGGCACCGGGTCCTGCCAGGCGAACACCTCTTCCGGCACCTCGTTGCCGACATAGCGGGCACGCGGACCGAGGTCACGGTGCGTCAGCTTGAACCAGGCCCTGGCGAAAGCGGCATCGAACTCCTTCGGATTCTTCAGGAAACGCTCGGAGATCTTGCGGAAACCGGGATCCTCGCGCAGTGCAAGGTCGGTGGTCAGCATGATGGGCGGGTTACGTTTACCCTCGATATGGGCGTCCGGCACCGCCGTATGCGCATCTGTATCTTTCGGTAACCACAGCGTGGCACCGGCCGGAGTCTTCTGCTGCTCCCACTCGAAGCGGAACAGGTTATCGAGGAACAGGATGGACCATGCGGTCGGCGTCTGGGTCCAGGCACCTTCCAGGCCACTGGTCATGCTGTCTTCAGAATGGCCCTTGCCGCACTTGTTTTTCCAGCCGAATCCCTGCTCTTCCAGCGCCGCCGCAGCAGGTTCCGGTCCGACGCAATCACCCTTGTGCGCACCGTGCCCCTTGCCGAGTGTGTGACCGCCGGCGATCAGCGCAACGATCTCTTCATCATTCATCGCCATGCGACCGAACGATTCACGGATGTCCGCGGCGGCAGAGACCGGGTCGCCATTGCCGTTCGGGCCTTCCGGGTTCACGTAGATCAGGCCCATGTGCAGGGCGGCCAGTGGTTTCTCGAGTTCGCCTTCCTTGCTGTAGCGCTTGTCGTTGGCCAGCATCTCGGTTTCCGGGCCCCAGTACACCAGGTCCGCTTCCCAGTCATCCGCGCGACCGCCGGCAAAACCCAGGGTCTCGAAACCCATCGACTCCAGCGCGACGTTGCCGGCGAGGATCATCATGTCGCCCCAGGACACGTTGCGACCGTATTTCTGCTTGACTGGCCACAGGATGCGGCGCGCCTTGTCGAGGTTGCCGTTATCTGGCCAGCTGTTGAGCGGCTCCAGGCGAATCTGGCCGCCGTCGCCGCCGCCACGGCCGTCATGCACGCGGTAGGTGCCCGCGCTGTGCCAGGCCAGGCGGATCATCAGGCCGCCGTAGTGGCCCCAGTCGGCCGGCCACCAATCCTGTGATGTCGTCAATGCCTTCTCGATGTCAGCTTTCAGGGCCTTGAGATCGACACTTTCAAAGGCCTTCGCGTAATCGAAATCATCGCCGTAAGGATTGGATCGCGCGTCATGTGCGCGCAATTGCCCGAGGTCCAGCAGTTCCGGCCACCAGAACTGGTTCGACTTGGCCATTCCGGTGGCATTTGCCGGGTTAGAGGTCAGCGGTGCTGACAGTATTGCTGCAACCAACGCAGCAGCGAGTTTTGCATTCATTGGCATTTTGGTAGCTCTCCTCAAGTGATTGGCAGATTGTTAAGACTGAGTCTAAACATTGTCGTAGATCATGTCTAGATCATTTATTCTGGAGGACGAATGGTATGCCATTGAAATACATAGCAATATTCAACCATACAGAACATGGAATCATCAATTACGCCGCTGAAATAATGCGCTGCATCCAGATTTGGAATAACGAATTCGCACAGCGGCCCGGATAAGGTCTCCCTCGATATGTTGTGAGGTGGGGCGACTAACGCAGGATGCCTGCAATATCAGCCTGCAATGGAGTCTAGGCTGCCTGTTTTCCGTTTCTTTGATTGATTCGGCACCAGGTATTCGAATGCCGCCAGTGCGGCCTTTGCTCCCTCGCCCATGGATGACGATTTGCTTACAGGGCCGGCGGCGTAAATGCCTCCTTCCGAGGTCTTGCCTTTCAAGTCGATTACTACAGCTCAGAAGCGCCGCACTAAGAATTTTCTATATCGGATCAAAGGCAACTACAGGCCGTTCCAGGTCATCCAGGCCTCCAGATGCAATTGGCGGATTCTGCTGCATTTAAGACCTTCGACGGATTCTGGCAAACGCCACCTTCCGGCTGATCCAGGAAGTAAGGAATCCCGCGTCAGCGGGACTTTCCGGGTCCGGGTAACGGTACTCTTTGCGGTCTCCGGTAATTCATACAAGCGAGTGAAGGTAGCTGTGTTCTGACAATGCCTGTCAGATCGCATACCGACTACTACATTTTATTTTTATTTCTTTTTTCTCAGCTTCCTCTCGGTAACTGCTCTCTGCGTTACCCTACCTCCTGCATGGCCCAGGCCAGCCTCTCGACCGGTTTCCGGTCTCACCTTCCCCCTGCGGTCGTGCGCCTTTGCGGTGAATAACTGTTAATGTATACGCCCGATAAACAGACGACCAGATAACAACCATGTCCACTGAAACCATCGGGGAGGAACATGTCCGCCAGGTCCGCGACTATCTTTTCAACCTGCAGGACACGATTTGCCAGGCCTTCGAAAAGATCGACGGCGACCGCCGTTTCCGCGAGGACCGCTGGACGCGCGAGGAGGGCGGCGGCGGGCGCTCACGGGTGCTGGAAGGCGGCGCCGTCTTCGAGAAGGCCGGCATCAACTTTTCGCATGTCCACGGCGGCGAGCTGCCGCCCTCCGCCACGGCAAGCCGGCCCGAGCTGGCCGGGCGGCGCTTCCAGGCCATGGGGGTCTCGCTGGTCATCCACCCACGCAATCCCTATGTACCCACCTCGCACGCCAACGTGCGCTTCTTTATCGCCGAAAAGCCGGGGGCTGAACCGGTCTGGTGGTTCGGCGGCGGGTTCGACCTCACCCCGTATTACGGCTTCCGGGAGGATGCCGTGCACTGGCACCGGATCTCGCACGAGACCTGCAGCGCCTTCGGCGATGATGTCTATCCACGTTACAAGCAGTGGTGTGACGACTACTTCTACCTCAGGCATCGCGGGGAACCGCGCGGCATCGGAGGCCTGTTCTTCGACGACCTCAACGAGGGCGGTTTCGAATACTGCTGCTCCTTCATGCAGAGCGTCGGCAACCACTACCTGCCGGCCTACCTGCCCATCGTGGAGCTGCGCCGGGACATGGACTACGGGGAGCGGGAACGCGAGTTCCAACTTTACCGGCGTGGCCGCTACGTGGAATTCAACCTGGTCTACGATCGCGGCACCCTGTTCGGCCTGCAGTCGGGCGGGCGCACAGAGGCCATCCTGATGTCCCTGCCGCCAATGGTAACCTGGCGTTATGACTGGCACCCGGATCCCGGCACACCAGAGGCCGAACTCTACGAGGTCTTCCTCAAACCCAGGGACTGGTTGAAGGAACAGCCCGGCACAATAGGGTAGACAGCGTCTCTCCAATTGATGCCAAAAGTCGCCAGGGAGATTGATTGAAAATACCCAAGGTCAGGGTCAAGCCGAATTCACGCCTCAGCGCGCTTGAAGAGCAGGCTAACGGCAGCTGGATGGCGCGGATCAAGGCCCCGCCAGTCGACGGCAAGGCGAACCGGGACTGGTTACACTCATTGCAGCCCACTTCGGCGTGTGCAAATCCCGGGTGTCGATCAGGAGCGGTGTCTCCGGGCGGCTCAATCCGGTGCTGATCGACGACTGAGAAGCCGGCAGCCCGGTTCAATAACCTGTCGTCATCCCGATCACAGCGTCGGATTGCGCTCCCGCTAATCCGACCTCCCCGGGCGTACCTGAGATGTACAGAGATGCACGAGTGTCGCGGGAGGCAGGACGCCATACAGGGAAGTATCAGTGTCGCGAGAGGGCAGGAGCCCGAAGCGACCGCCGGGAGCGACCATCCCTGTAGGCAAAAAAAACCCCGCCTATTGGCGGGGGAAAACGCTTTTCAGCGTCGGAGGAGCCTTTATGAACAACACTAAGAACAAACGTCTCAAAAATGAATCCTGCGGTGGGTACATGTCACTGCACCCTGTTGCTGCACTGTCTGATGAACTTATCGGCGTGCGGGGATATTTCTTTAGCGCGATGGCCAACCAGGCGTCGGTGCACCTGGCTTGATATAACCGGCTGATTTATGAAACTAAATGAGCGGGCCGGCGGCTTTGGCGGGGGTCTCGAGATGGTGCTTGCGCAACCAGGCGCTGGCGCCGGCGGCGGTGAGGATGCACCAGACCGCGAACAGTGCCCCCGGCAGGGCCGTCTCGGGCGCAAAGTGCTTGAGCGCGAGCGCGACCCCCAGGCCGGCGTTCTGCATGCCGATCTCGATTGCCAGGGTCAGGCGATGATGTGAATCGAATCCATACATGCGCGCCAAGCCCCAGCCGGCGAAGTAGCCCGCGGCATTCAGCAGCACGACCATGGCGATCACCCAGCCGCCCACCTCGGCGATACGCGACTGATTGGCGGCAACGGCATAGCTGCAGATGATGGCAATGGCCAGCGCCGCGACGGCCGGTGCCAGGCTGCGCGCCACATCGAGGTGACGGCCCAGGTAGCGACGCAGCAGCATCCCGGCGCCCAGCGGGAGAACCACCGTCAACAGGATGGTCTTCATCATCGGCCAGAAGGGGATCTCCAGGAACACGCCCCCGAGCAGCTTGACCAGCGCAGGGGTCAGCAGCGGCGAAAGAAATGTGGCCACCGTGGTCATGGCGACCGAGAAGGCCACGGCACCGCCGGCGAGATAGACGATCACGTTGCTGGCCATGGCGCCCGGTGCACAGGCCACGATAATGAATCCGACGGCCACGGCCGGCGGCAACGGGCTCAGCATGGCCACGGCGAAGCCAAGCACCGGCATGACCGTGTACTGGGTCAGCACGCCGAGGCCGATTCGTCCTGGCCTGCGCAGGGTGTCCTGCAGTTCGTCGGCTTCCAGCACCACCCCCAGGGCAAACATGGTCGCGGCAAAAAACCACAGGAAGCTTTCCCTGAAGACCATGAACAGGGGTGGATACAGGTAGGCAGCCACCGCCCCCAGCAGGGTAATGGGTGCCAACTGATTGGCGATGAAACGGCACAGGGCGATGACGGCCTTCATGCCGGGACCCCGGCACCGATGCGCACACAGCCAGCCGACAACCGTTCAGCCAACGGTATCGTTGTGTGTCCGTACATGTGTGCTGCGCTGACCCCCCGCGAGTCGCGCGATAACGGCGGCCTCGTTCAATAACGTCTGTAATGGCAGCGGCCGTGCCGGCAACTGGGTGAGATGCAGCCAATCCAGCTGTTCATGCCGCCTCACCAGGGCAAAATAATCCGCCGAGTCCAACCGCTGTGCTGCCAGCGAGAAACCGCGCTCCAGGTGCCGGCGAGCCGTCTGCAACTTGCGACTGATCAGCAGCTGCCCGTACACGAGTTCGAGCAGGGCATGCTCGGCGTCATCCCTGGCCAGCGAGGCCAGCTGCCGGTACGCCACGCCGGCATTCGCCTCCAGCCAGTAACGGCATACCAGTTGCAGCAGCTCCAGCCGGAAACAGGACTCGCCCCGGCGCAGGCAGGCCTGGCGCTTGCGCCGTGCCATCTCGTGCAGCAACCGCGCCTCGCGCAACGGCAAGGGATCGGCATACCAGGCGGCCAGCGCGGTCCGTGCACCATTCAGCAGCGCGGCCAGCGGGCCTATGGAATCGAAATCTGTAACAGTCTGTTTTGCCTTGGCACCCTGCATCGGTTCAGCTTACACGGCGTTCGAATCGAATGGTATAGGCGCACGGCCAACCCAGTGGGGACTGACCCCAAACGCCATGCACGGTACACTGTAGCCCTTGTTCATTGCAGGAGCCCGCACGTGGCAAAACCCGACCCAGTAACAGGCCGCTATCCACAGACCCGGATGCGGCGCATGCGCAGGGATGATTTTTCCCGGCGCCTGATGCGCGAAAACCGGCTCACCGCCGACGACCTCATCTATCCCGTGTTTGTACTCGAGGGCCAGGGCCAGCGTGAAGCGGTGCCGTCCATGCCCGGCGTCGACCGCCTCAGTATCGATCTCCTGCTGAATGAAGCGGCCGAGATACACGCGCTGGGCGTCCCGGCCATGGCCCTGTTTCCGGTGACCCCGGTGGAGAACAAGTCCGAGGACGCGAGCGAGGCCTTCAACCCCGAGGGACTGGCGCAAAGGGCGGTGCGTGCCCTGAAAGAACAGCTGCCGGATCTGGGCATCATCACCGATGTCGCGCTGGACCCGTTTACCACCCACGGCCAGGACGGGCTGATCGATGCCAGCGGCTATGTCATGAACGACGAGACCGTGGAGGTGCTGGTCAGGCAGGCCGTGTCGCACGCCGAGGCCGGTGCGGACATCGTGGCACCGTCCGATATGATGGATGGCCGCATCGGTGCCGTGCGCGCTGCACTCGAAGACGCAGGACACCGCAACACCCGCATCCTGGCCTACTCGTCCAAATATGCCTCCAGCTTTTACGGCCCGTTCCGTGACGCCGTCGGTTCGGCCGCCAACCTCGGCGGGGGCGACAAGTACAGCTACCAGATGGACCCGGCCAACAGTGACGAGGCACTACGCGAGGTAGCGCTGGACCTGGAAGAGGGCGCGGACATGGTCATGGTCAAACCGGGAATGCCCTATCTGGACATCATCCGCCGCGTCAAGGACCACTTCGGTGTGCCCACCTTCGCCTACCAGGTGAGCGGTGAATACGCCATGCTCAAGGCCGCTGCGCAGAACGGCTGGCTGGATGAGCAGGCCGTGGTACTGGAGTCCCTGCTCGCATTCAAGCGTGCCGGTGCGGATGCCATCCTCAGCTACTACGCCAAGGCGGCCGCCCGCTGGCTGCAGGCGGCGCAATGACCGACCGCTATGCGGTGATGGGCAACCCGATTGCCCACAGCAAGTCGCCCCGCATCCACACCCTGTTCGCCGAACAGACCGGCCAGGACCTGGAATACAGCGCCATCCTGGTTGAACCCGACTGCTTTCCAGCGGCGGTGGCGGAGTTTCACGCCAGCGGCGGCA
This sequence comes from uncultured Ectothiorhodospiraceae bacterium, assembly GCA_947258545.1. GTDB lineage: Bacteria > Pseudomonadota > Gammaproteobacteria > UBA9214 > UBA9214 > CAMYJZ01. The sequence continues at coordinate 17,222 of CAMYJI010000036.1, read as the reverse complement.
AGGGGCTTAATATCACCGTGCCCTTCAAACTGGACGCCTGGGTACTGGCGGCCCGTCGCAGCGAACGCGCCGAACGCGCCGGTGCCGTCAACACCCTGCTGCTGGAGAACTCCGGCAACCATTTCGGTGACAACACCGACGGCGCCGGACTGGTGCGCGACCTGCTGCATAATCACGGGGCCATAATCAAAGGGAAGCGGCTGTTACTGGTTGGTGCCGGAGGTGCGGCACGCGGCGTGCTCTCACCACTACTGGATGAACAACCAAAGCTGCTGGTGGTTGCCAACCGCACGCCCTCCAAGGCCGTCGAACTCGCGCGCCTCTTCTGTGAACTCGGCAGGGTGGAGGGCTGTGGCTTCAACGACCTCGAGGGTCAGGAATTCGAGCTGGTTATAAACGCCACGGCCGCCGGCCTGTCCGGCGCGGTGCCTGACCTTCCGGTTGACGTAGTAAGTGGAGAAACCTGGTGCTACGACATGATGTACGGTGATGAACCGACTGCCTTCGTGCACTGGGCCAGCGCACGCGGTGCGGCCCGGGCCCTGGACGGCCTCGGCATGCTGGTGGAACAGGCGGCGGAATCCTTCTACCTGTGGCGTGAAGTGAGGCCGGAAACCGGCCCGGTCATCGCCGCCTTGCGCGCTCCGAAGTAGACGAAACCGGGGCGCGACGCTCACAGCGGCGACGCTCCACACCCTTCCAGGGGAGTGCGCGCCAGTCGAGCCGGCGGCGCTCATTGGATGCCGCGCGGTGATGGTATTCCCTGACTTCCAGGGCGTGTCCCTGATAGACAAAACCGTTCAGGCTGCTGATCAGTTGTTCGGCGTCATGCACCGATTTCAGGTAGATCAGCCCATAGCGGAAGACATCACCGTTTTGGTCCTGTTTTTTGATGATACGGTGATACGTACCCGAGGCTGCATGCGTCAGTTCCTCCAGGTGGCTGCTCGAGAACGCCGGCGGGAGGTTGCCGATTAAAACAATCATTGGCCTGCCTGGTGGCGGTCTTTCAGTTCGGCATAATGCCTGGCTGAATAATCCAGAAAGGCGTGTTCCTGGTCACGCAGCGGCCGCACCTTGCGGGCCGGAGAGCCAATCCAGAGATAACCGCCCTCGAGATCCTGACCCGGCGGTACCAGGCTGCCGGCGCCCAGCAGTACCCCGCTGCGCAGGATGGCACCGTCCATGACCGTGGCCGCCATGCCAATCAGGCAACGGTCCTCGACAGTACAGCCGTGAAGGATGGCCTGGTGGCCGACGGTAATATCCGCACCGATGGTCAACGGAAAGCCACCCGTTGCGAACTCACTGTCATGGCTGACATGCAGTACCGTGCCATCCTGGATGTTGGTGCGCGCACCGATGACTATGGAATTCACATCACCGCGCGCCACCACCATGGGCCACAACGAGGCATCTGCAGCGATAGTGACATCACCGACCACCAGTGCCGTCGGGTCCACGTAGGCACTTTCCGCAATACGCGGCGTGCTGTTTTCAAAGTCACGGACTGTCATGGCAAATCAAGATAATGATTACAGTTTCAAGATACAAGTTGACACACGCGGCGGCTCATATGCAGCCATGTCTGGCCATGCTAGAGTAAACGCCCAAAACACTCTGTATTATTTCTGATCTATACACAGTTCTTTACACTTGTGCCTTATGTGGATCCACCGCCGCCTGGTGAGAAATCCGGGCTAAACCAAGAGGAAATCACCGGATGTCCAACCCCCTGCTGGAACTGCGCGGACTGCCGCCTTTTTCTGAAATACGGCCCGAGCATGTCGAGCCGGCAATTGATGAGTTGCTGACCCAGAGCCGTACCCAGGTCAAGCAACTGATCGAACAGAACACCCATTATACCTGGGACAGGCTGGTGGACCCGCTGGAGGCGATGGACGATCGCATCAGTCGCGCCTGGTCACCGGTCAGTCACATGAATTCGGTGGTCAATACCGAGGAACTGCGCGCCGCCTACACCGCCTGCCTGCCCAAACTCAGCGAATACAGCACCGAGATGGGACAGCACGAGGGCCTGTACCACGCCTTCAAGCAGATCGCTGACGGTCCGGATTACCCGGACTACGACACGGCACAGAAGAAGATCATCGACAACGCCCTGCGCGACTTCCGCCTGTCCGGTATCGAACTGGACCAGGCGGCGCGCGATCGCTACAAGGAAATCATGCAGGAACTCTCGCAGCTGACCTCCAGGTTCAGCGACAACGTGCTCGATGCCACCAATGCCTGGCACAAGCAGGTCAGCGACGAATCCCGGCTGGGCGGCCTCCCGGATACCGCCGTTTCACTGGCCCGTCAAACAGCAGAGCAGCGCGGCCTGGCGGGCTTCGTGTTCACGCTGGAGTTTCCGTCCTATTACCCGGTGATGACCTACGCCAACGACCGCGAGCTGCGCGAGGAGATGTACACCGCCTATGTCACACGCGCCTCCGACCAGGGGCCGGACACCGGACACTGGGACAACGCCGCGCTCATGGAACAGATCATCGGCCTGCGCCACGAAGCGGCACGCCTGCTTGGCTTCGACAATTATGCCGAGCGCTCCCTGTCCACCAAGATGGCCGAGTCGACCGACCAGGTCATGGATTTTCTCAACGACCTGGCCGATCGTTCGAAGGCCGCCGCCGAACAGGAACTCGAGGAATTACGTGCCTATGCCCGCGAACACCATGGCATGGACGAAATGCTGGCCTGGGACGTCGCCTTTTACTCGGAAAAACTGCGCCAGGACAAGTACGCCATCTCACAGGAAGAACTGAAGCCCTATTTCCCGGAACCGCGCGTGGTGCAGGGCCTGTTCTCCATCGTCGAGCGCCTCTATGGTCTGAGCATCGACAGCGTGAGCGGTGTGGACACCTGGCACCCGGACGTGCGCTTCTATCGCATCCATGATGCCGAGGGCCGACTCCGAGGCGAGTTCTACCTGGACCTGTTCGCCCGGCCGCACAAGCGCGGCGGCGCCTGGATGGATGAATGCATCAGCCGGCGCCGGTCGCCAGACTGGCTGCAGACCCCGGTCGCCTACCTGACCTGCAACTTCACCCCGCCGATCGGTGACGACCCGGCACTCTTCACCCACGACGAGGTAATCACCCTGTTCCACGAGTTCGGACACGGTCTGCATCACATGCTCACCCAGATCGACTACGCAGGTGTCTCCGGCATCAGCGGTGTGGCCTGGGACGCCGTGGAACTGCCCAGCCAGTTCATGGAGAACTGGTGCTGGGAACGCGAGGCGCTGGACCTGTTCGCCCGTCACTACCAAAGCGAAGCGACCATCCCCGATACGCTGTTTCAGCGCATGCGCAAGGCGCGGAACTTCCAGTCCGCCATGCAGATGGTGCGCCAGCTGGAATTCGCCATCTTCGATTTTCGCCTGCACCGCGAATACGATCCCGCAACCGGGGCACGCATCCACGACCTGCTGGGAGAGGTGCGCCGCCACGTAGCCGTGATCCAGCCGCCGGCCTTCAACCGCTTCGAGAACGGCTTCACCCACATTTTTTCCGGCGGCTACGCGGCCGGCTACTACAGCTACAAATGGGCAGAGGTCCTGTCCGCCGATGCCTTCTCCGCCTTCGAGGAGACCGGCATCTTCAATCGAGATACCGGCAAAAAATTTCTCAGCAGCATCCTGGAGCAAGGCGGTTCCCGCGAGCCGCTGGAACTGTTCGTGGAATTTCGCGGCCGCGAGCCGACCATCGACGCCCTGCTGCGCCATAGCGGCCTGGCGGAGGCCTCTGCATGAAGATCGCCACTTGGAACGTCAACTCCCTGAAGGTGCGTCTGCCGCAGGTGCTTGACTGGCTGGCGGTGGCGCAGCCCGACATCCTGTGCCTGCAGGAGACCAAAATGACCGACGAGAACTTCCCGTTCGCCGAGATCGAGGCCACCGGCTACCGGGTCGTGTTCTCGGGGCAGAAGACCTACAACGGCGTGGCCATCATCAGCAAACAGCCGACGCAAGACGTGCTGACCGACATCCCCGGCCTCGACGACCCGCAGCGGCGCATCCTGGCCGCCACCATCGATGGGGTGCGTGTCCTCAACCTGTATGTGGTCAACGGCCAGGAGGTCGGCAGCGAGAAATACGCCTGGAAACTGGAATGGCTCGCCCGGGTGACCGACTACATCAAGGACCAGTTGAAACACAACGAGCGTTTCGTGGTACTGGGTGATTTCAACATCGCGCCCGAGGACCGCGACGTCCATGACCCCGAGGCCTGGCACGAACGCATCCTGTGCAGCACCCCCGAGCGCGAGGCCCTGCAGCGGATCCAGGACCTGGGCCTGGTCGACACCTTCCGGCTGTTCGAACAGGAGGAGGCCAGCTTCAGCTGGTGGGACTACCGCGCCGCCGCCTTCCGCCGCAACCGGGGCCTGCGCATCGACCTGGTCCTCGCCAACCGCGGCCTGGCCGACCATTGCAGTACCTGCAGCATCGACAAGGAACCGCGCCGCCTGGAACGGCCCTCTGATCACACCCCGGTGCTGGCCGAATTCGATATTTAGATAAGACACTAATTATTTATACAACCATAAAAAATATACCTGTCTGAATTATAACAATATTTCATTTAGCTCCCGGTGGACTCCCATGCCCTATAAAGACCTGCGCGAATTTATCCAGCAACTCGAGCAACGCGGTGAACTCAAGCGCATCCGTCGTGAAATCGACCCGCGCCTGGAGATGACCGAGGTCTGCGACCGCACCCTGCACGCCGGCGGCCCGGCGCTGCTGTTCGAAAATCCGACCGGCCATTCCATCCCGGTGCTGGCCAACCTGTTCGGCACTGCGGAGCGGGTGGCCCTGGGCATGGGCGCGGACTCGGTCGCGGCCCTGCGCGAGGTGGGCACCCTGCTGGCCGCGCTGAAGGAGCCGGAGGCGCCGCTCGGGGTGAAGGACGCCTGGCAGAAGCTGCCCCTGTTCAAGAAGGTGCTGGACATGGCGCCGAAGCTGGTCAAGCAGGCCCCCTGCCAGGAGAGGGTGATCGAAGCCGGTGGCGTCGACCTGGCCACGCTGCCGATCCAGACCTGCTGGCCGGAGGACGCCGGACCGCTGATCACCTGGGCACTGGTGGTCACCCGCGGGCCGCACAAGCCGCGCCAGAATATGGGCATCTACCGCCAGCAGGTCATCGGCCGCAACCGGGTCATTATGCGCTGGCTGGCCCACCGTGGCGGTGCGCTGGACTACCGTGACTGGTGCGCGGCCCACCCGGGCGAGCCCTTCCCGGTCGCCGTGGCCCTGGGCGCGGACCCGGCCACCATCCTCGCCGCCGTCACCCCGGTACCGGATACCCTGTCAGAATATGCCTTCGCCGGCCTGCTGCGCGGTTCCAGGACCGAGCTGGTCAAGTGCCAGAGCAGCGACCTGCAGGTCCCGGCCAGCGCGGAAATCATCCTGGAGGGGCATATCCTGCCGAATGATACGGCCGACGAGGGTCCGTTCGGCGACCACACCGGCTATTACAACGAGATCGAGCGCTTTCCGGTGTTCACCATCGAGCGCATCACCCACCGCGAGGACCCGATCTACCACAGCACCTATACCGGCCGGCCGCCGGATGAACCGGCCGTGCTGGGCGTGGCCCTGAACGAGGTATTCGTACCCATCCTGCAGAAGCAGTTCCCCGAGATCACCGATTTCTACCTGCCGCCGGAGGGCTGTTCCTACCGCGTCGCCTGCGTGAGCATGAAAAAGCAATATCCCGGCCACGCCAAACGCGTCATGTTCGGCGTCTGGTCGTTCCTGCGCCAGTTCATGTACACCAAGTTCGTGATCGTCACCGACGACGACATCAACGTGCGCGACTGGCAGGACGTCATCTGGGCCATCAGCACCCGCATGGACCCGGCGCGCGACTGCACCATCATCGAGAACACCCCGATCGACTACCTCGACTTCGCCTCGCCGGTGTCGGGCCTGGGCTCCAAGATCGGCCTTGACGCGACCGGCAAATGGAAGGGCGAGACCGAGCGCGAGTGGGGGCGCCCGATCCGCATGGACGACGACGTCAAGGCACGCATCGACGCCATCTGGGATGAACTGGGTATCGACGCAAACTAATTAAACCAGGTATTGCCAGGGATTTTCAGGGCCAGCCAATACGAAGCAACTGCTAAACTTCAGGTTATGATGATCCGTCTCGTTTTTCCGATTCTGGTTACAGTACTGAGCCTGACGGCCTGTCAGACAGGTATAAATGCAAGAACGGGAGGCACTTTATTCCGTGTACTCGCCGGTGCTGAATTTATCCTGCACCAGGACATCACGATCAACCCTGGTCGAGTCCGGGTTATTTTCCAGGAGGGTGTGTTGTCGCCCGCTGCCAGCGAGTATCAGCCGCACTGTGAACTCGAAGTAAGGCACATCATGGACAAACCGCAAATCGTGCCTTCAGGCACATACCGGATTGGCAAGGTCCGTGGCATCACTCACTATGTCATACGCACGGACAAGAAACTCATGTTGGCAGCGCTCGGGGACCTGAACCTGGCATCGGATTCCTCATCAGAGTGGTACATGCACGCCTATCACATGACACTTCAATCCGATCTGCATGATGAAGTGCCGACCCTGATTTGTGGTGGCGCCTATAATCACCCCTTCTATGCCGATTATCCCGACATGCAGGCGATGCAAGCTGCGCTGGGTGATTATGCGACCCTTAAGCAGCATTGACTGAATCCTTGTTCCTGCCGGTTCGTAACCCCTGCGATCCGGTTGCGACTTCCCTTGACTGGCATAGAGACAGCATTCCTGAGTTTGAATCATCCGAATCCCGGAATGTACCCTTTTTTCGCCTGGACGCGACCGGCAGGTGGCAGGGCAAGACCGGGCGTACCTGGGCCGTCCGGTCCGAGTTGACGATGCGGCCACGGCGCGCATCGAAGCCAACCGGGATGCGCCGGGGATCGACTCGGAATGATGCCAATTAGCTACATTCCTAGTAATATCGCCTCGTATTAGATGGTATGCTCCCATGCCGTCGCACCCGATAATTAGAACTTTAAAATGCTACGCAGCGCATACCCATCAAGACCATCATTGATTCAGTGCCTGGCCTTGCTCGCCTGCAGCATGTTGTCGGTGGACTGCCTGGCTGCCGAACTACCGACCGAAGAAGACTTCCTTTCCGATATGCCGGTGGTGTTGTCCGGCACCCGACTCTACCAGTCACTGCACGAGTCCCCCGCAGCGATCACGGTACTCGACCGCGAGATGATCGAGGCCAGTGGTGCACGTGAAATCTGGGAACTGCTGCGACTGGTGCCCGGCTTCCAGGTCGGCTCGGAGAGCGGACACACCCACACCATCACCCACCATGGCCTCAGCGACCAGTTTTCCCGACGCATGCAGGTCCTGGTGGATGGGCGTTCGGCCTACAATACCGCTATCGGCGGTGTGGAATGGACCGACCTGCCACTCGCAATCGACGACATCGAACGCATCGAGGTCATCCGCGGACCCAACGCCGCTACCCACGGCCCCAATGCCTTCTTCGGTGTCATCAGCATTATCACCCGGCACCCGAGCGTGGTTCCAAAACATACCGTTCGGGTCAACAAGGGCAACAACGGCATCACCGATGTGCTGTACCGCTTCGGCCACAGCGGCGAGCGGCTCGACTACCGGCTGACCCTGAATCGACTGGCGGATGACGGCTTCGAGACGCGTCATGACTCCAAGACCGTGCGCATGGCAAATCTGGCGGCCGACTACCAACTCAATCTGCGCGACCGTCTGGAGGTGCAGCTCGGTTACAGCGAAGGGCCGCGCCAGGAGGGCTTCCGGGATGACCTGTTACAAGAGCGTAACACCGTCGACAAGCACAACCATTTCCAGCAGATCCACTGGCGCAGAGTGACAACAAGCGAAGACGAGTGGTCGCTGCAGTTCTCGCACAATTACGAGAAACGCTCGGAGATCCGCAACGGCGCCCTGTTCGTCCCCTTCGATGCGGGCGGGACACCTGAGCGATATGACCTCGAACTCTACCGCACGCAGCGCCATACCCCGGCACTGCGCTCGGTCTGGGGCCTGGGCGCGCGCCGTGACGAGTTCACCAGTAAGGCCTTTCTCGGCACCACCGACACCTTCACGAACAACACCTACCGGCTGTTCGGCAATCTGGAGTGGCGCATCGCGCCCGCACTGCTGATGAACCTGGGCGCGCTGTGGGAGGACACCGAGATCAGCGGCACCACGCTGTCACCGCGCCTTGCCCTGAATTACCGACTGAGCCCCACACAAACCCTGCGCACAGCGGTCTCCCAGGCCTACCGGACTCCGGTGTTCTTCGAGCAGGACGCGGACCTCAGGATCGAACCGGCACCGCCATTGCCGCCATTTATTCCTCCTGGCACGCAATTACAACTGTTTACTGGGTCCGGGGACCTGGATCCGGAGCGGATCCGCTCCGTTGAACTGGGCTACGTCGGGGAATTCCCGCGTGCCGGCCTGGCCCTGGACCTGCGTGTCTACCGTGATTCCCTTGACGACCTGATCACTGAAATGGCGCTCCCCCCGGCACCGCCGCCGAACACCATTCCACCCACCCGGACCTTCATCAACGAACAGGAGGCCAGCGTGACCGGTGTCGAGGCCCAACTACAGTGGCGCCCCGTCCCGCGCAGCCTGGTGATGCTGGGTTACGCCTGGGCAGACGTGGACAGCGCGTCCACAGATCTGGTCGATAGCACCCCGCGGCATACCCTGAGCCTACTGGGCAGCTACCGGTTCTCGGAACGCTTCAATGGTAGTGCCGTCTGGTATTACGTTGACGACCAGCAGTGGCTCGGCACCGGCGACCCGATCCCGGCCTACGACCGCATCGACCTGCGCCTGGCTTACACCTTCCGGCTCGGCGGTAAAACGGCCGAGTTGTCCGGAGTGGTCCAGAACCTGTTCGATGACTATCGGGATTTTCGCTATGACCCAGAAGACACGCAGCGGAACAACCTGTTCGAACGCCAGGCCTATCTCAGCCTGCGCCTGGAGCTCTGAATATAGTAAGGGTGCATTCTGATTTTAGAGTGCTGAATAATCGGTGCGGGCCGAGCCCGTTACTATCAGGCTATGTACTCGCACTCCTCGGTCGCTTCTATAAATCGTAACCGCGTTGTCCTGTCCACGCTTTCCACCAGGTACCCCTCAGACCACGAAAGCATTTTTTGCAGCTTTTCACGGCACGCGCCGGCATCTTCGTCAACCAGCAGAATAACCAGGTAGGGTTTGTGGCAGCCGGTGAAGTGCTGGAAACGCAGGCGAGGATTTGTCAATTCACGGACCTGGTCAGGGAGCCCCCCCGAGGCGTTGATTTCAGCCTGCGGGCAGGCAACCAGTATGAATCGATCGGGCAGTGACCCATGCTCCCGCTGCCAGCGATCCAGAGCCGCGGATATGAAGCCCGGGATGCCTGCCACACTCCAGCTGCTGACATACGTCGGTTGCTCCAGGATCTCCAGCTGTGTCGGGGTTGATTTCATCGTTCCTGTCCTGCTCTGGCCAAATTATTTTCGACAAGATCAGTCTATATTATTTTTTCCTATATTTACTTTTTGTAGAAAAATAATATTTGTATTGTCTATATTTGTTGTTATTGTATAAATAATTACTATTTTTTAGGGTTATGATGAGTAATATATTTTATGGATGCCACGGACAGGAAAATTCTTCACCTCCTGCAAGCGGATGCCGATCAGACGGTCAGGCAAATCGCCGAGCAGATACCGCTCTCGGTGACGCCCTGCTGGAAGCGAATTCAGAAACTGGAACAGGACGGCATCATTCGGGCCAGGGTTGCCCTGCTTGATGCTAAAAAAATCAATGCCGATGTCACGGTCTTCGTGGCTATCAAGACTGACCAACACTCAAGCGAATGGATAGAACGCTTCAACAGGGCGGTGAGTGACCTGCCGGAGGTTATGGAAATTTATCGAATGAGCGGAGAAATAGATTATCTGCTGCGTGTTGTGGTCAGCAGTATTGAGGCCTATGACCGGTTTTACAAGAAGCTGGTTGACCGTATCGAGCTATCCAATGTGACATCCAGCTTTGCCATGGAACAGATGAAATTTACAACCGCACTTCCAATCAATGTCGAAGCCTAGAAGACCAAAAAAGTGGGCATACTGCTGTCCCCATCTTGTCATTCGAAGCAGGATTTCAGGCCGGCATCCAGGTCCGGGTACTGCAGCCGGATCCCCAGCTCCGTTATAAGTTTTCCATTCTTCATGCGGCGTGAATCCTGCAGGAAGGAGAGCATGCCCGGGGTAAATACTTGCTCGGCCTCGGCGCGCACGACGACGGGCGGCCGCGGCAGACCCGCGGCGTCGGCCACCCGGAAGAAATAATCCGTCATGTTGCTGGGATGGCCGTCGCTGACGTTGTAATGAGTATTGGCTTGCGCCCCGTCCATGGCCGCCACGCAGATCGCGGCGAGGTCATCCCCGTGGATCCGGTTGGTGTAGGGTGCGTCCGTTTCACGCAGCACCGGTGTACCGGCACGCAGCCGTGCCAGCGGCAGTTTTCCCGGGCCATAGATACCCGGCACCCGCAGGATGATCCACTCCACGCCATGGTCCTGGGCCCAGCCACACAGGCGGTTTTCGGCATCCAGGCGGCGCTGCCCGCGCGCCGTGACGGGTTTGACCGGCTCGGCCTCGGTAATCCAGCGACCCTGGCAGTCACCGTAAACGGCACTGGTGCTGATATAGACGATGCGCCGCGGTGCTGATCCCGCGTCCAGCGCTTCGAGAAAGGCCGCCATGCGCGTATCGGTCTCGCCCTGCGGGGGTGGTGGGGCGAAATAGAAGATGTCGCTAAACCCGCCCACCCGGAGGGCGCGCGGGTCCGTGGCATCCAGGTCTGCCTGCAGTGCCCGGATAGCATGGTTGCGCAGGTCTTGCGCAGCCACATCGGTACGCACCAGCCCGGTGACAGCGGCACCGCGTGCCCGCAGCCGGGCGGCCACCCGCTGGCCGATATACCCGCAGCCGACAATTAACACAGACGCCATCGGTTTATCTCCCGGGTGAAATCAGCGACAATGCCGCTCCGGCTCGAATTGCTGTAAGTAATTGAATGTCATATAAAGTCAAAGTCCAGTCCAGCGGACACGAGTTCACCGTCGAGGCACATGAAACGGTGCTCGATGCCGCGCTGCGCCAGGGCATTATACTGCCCTATGGCTGTCGCAATGGGGCCTGCGGTTCCTGTATGGGGACCATGCTGAGTGGTTCCGTGGATTACACCGAGGGCCTGCCGCCCGCGCTGAGCGCTGAAGACGCGGCCGCCAATAAGGCGCTGTTCTGCCAGGCACACCCGACCTGCGATCTGACCATACAGGTACGCGAGGTCGATGCCGTCAAGGATATCGAAATCAAGAAACAGCCCTGCCGGGTCGACCGCCTGGAACAGCTGGCCCACGATGTCATCCGCATCTACCTGAAGGTGCCGAGCAGTGACCGGCTGCAGTTTCTCGCCGGCCAGTACATCAATGTGCTGCTGAAAGACCAGGCGCCGCGTGCCTTTTCCATCGCCAACGCCCCGCATGATGACGAATTCATCGAGCTGCACGTGCGCTATGTCGAGGGCGGCCACTTCAGTGGCCAGGTCTTTCACGACCTCAAGGAAAAGGCGCTACTGCGCCTCGAGGGGCCGCTGGGTACCTACTTCCTGCGCGAGGACAGTGAACGCCCGCTGATCCTGATCGGCGGCGGCACCGGTTTCGCTCCGCTCAAGGGCATGCTGGAGCACGCCTTCTACACCGGGATGCAGCGCCCTCTACACCTGTTTTGGGGGGTACGCTCGAGGCGTGACCTGTACCTCGAGGAACTGCCGCAACGCTGGCTGCAGGATCACCATAACTTCCAGTTCACCCCGGTGCTGTCGGAACCGCTACCCGAGGACAACTGGTCCGGCGAGACCGGCTTTGTCACCGACAGCGTGGTGCGCCACTACCCGGAACTGGCCGACTACGACGTCTATGCGAGTGGCCCGCCGGCCATGGTAGAGGCCGGCCACCGGCTGTTCATCGAGCACGGTATGAAAGAGACGCAGTTCTACTCCGATTCCTTCGAATACGCCGCGCCCGTCGATTGACGCCTGACTGCACCGGCAGGACCGGCGCGGTATCAGCAGTCCCGTGCGGCACGGAACTGCTGCAGCGCCGCCACCAGCGCCGCATCACTGGCATTGTCGGCCACTCGCGCCGCCTGACTGAATCCCAGCCGCTGTGCCAGCAGGGCCTGGCGCTGGCTGACCACAACCAGCGGCAGCTGGCGCAGCAGCGACTGGCCTGCCGCACCCGCCATATCAAAAAGATTCTGCAGGGTCTCATTGCTGGTGATGGTGATCACGTCCAGCGCACCCGGCTGCCAGTGATGCAGCAGGCTTGTGGCATCGACCATGGGGCAGGCGCGCCGGTAGACCTCGACATACTCGACCGCGGCACCACGCGCCGTCAGGGTTTCAAACAGGTGTTCACGGCCGCCATTGCCGCGAAAGATAACCACGCGTTTGCCGGACATGTCCTGCAGCTCAGCCAGTGCCAGCAGGGCCTCGCTGTTGAACTGGTGTTGCGGTACCAGATCTACCCCCAGCCCATAGGGTTCCAGCGCCTGCGCCGAACGGGCGCCGACGGTGGCGATCTTGACGTTATCAGGCCATGCACCCCGGGCCAGGATGAAATCCAGACCCTTGCGGACCGCATTGACGCTGACGAACACCGCCAGGTCACAGCAGGCCAGTGAGGCGGTCACGGCCTCAAGCCGTGTCATGTCCAGGGGATCGAGGATCTCGATGGCCGGCAGGCGCACGGGCGTGCCACCGGCGGCCTCGATCAGCCGGCAGAGGTGCTCCGCCTGACCGGCGGGACGCGTTACCAGGACACGCAGGCCCTGCAATGCCTCCTCAGGCGTCATTCGGCGCCAGGTGCCAGGCGCCGAAGTGTCTCATGCATCACCGAGCAATTTTTCAAGGATGGGTCGCGCCCCGCGCGCCAGCAGGTCCTCGGCCAGCTCGCGCCCCAGGGACTCAACATCGGCTGCCGGCCCGCTGATGTGTCCGCGTATGATCTCGCTGCCATCCGGCCAACCCACCAGGCCATGCAACTCGAGGCGGTCGCCCTGCAACTCGGAATACCCGGCCACCGGTGCCTGACAGCCACCGGCCAGCGTGGCGTTCATGGCGCGTTCAGCCAGTGTACGCAGGCGGGTATCGGGATGGTTAAGCGGTGCGATCAGGCCCTGGACGCGCGCATCATCGACGCGGCACTCGATACCGATCACGCCCTGGGCAATGGCCGGCAGGCTCTGCTCAGGTTCCAGTGCCGCAGTGATACGTGCCTCCAGACCCAGGCGTTTAAGGCCCGCGCAGGCCAATACGATGGCGTCGTAGTCGCCGTTATCGAGCCTGGACAGGCGGGTGCCGACGTTGCCGCGCAGGTCAAGGATCTCCAGGTCGGGACGCCGGGCACGCAGCTGGCACTGACGACGCAGGCTGGAGGTGCCGACCCGTGCACCCTCCGGCAACGCCTCGACCGCGGCATAGCGGTTCGAGACGAAGGCATCGCGCGGGTCCTCGCGCTCCAGAATCGCGCCGATGCCCAATCCGGGCGGGAACTCGACCGGCACGTCCTTCATGGAATGCACCGCGATATCGGCATCCCCCTGCAGCATGCCCTGCTCGAGTTCCTTCACGAACAGGCCCTTGCCACCGATCCTGGCCAGTGGGCTATCCAGCACCCGGTCACCCTGGGTGCTCATGCTGACCAGTTCGACGTCAAGGCCGGGGTGCGCCGCCTGCAGGAGGTCGCGTACATGTTCAGCCTGCCACAGGGCCAGCGGACTTTTACGGGTGGCGATACGTAATAACTCGGTTGACATAGGCCTGTTAGTGTCCAATTAATAGGATCTGGATGTAATCGAGTCGAAACTGCGAGCGGTTCATGAAACTATTATACAAGTCTGTTGTTTACGGATGTGCATTATTGTGGCTGGCCGGCATCACCCTGAGCGCCGAGGTCGAAGTGCCCGTAGCGGAAGACCTGCAGCAGGACGGGGAGGGCGCTCGTACCGACAGGCTGCCAATCCTGCTCGCCTTCAGCGCCATCGAGTGTTCCTACTGCGATGACCTGGAAGAGGAATTCCTCGAGCCGATGTTGCTCAGCGGCGACTACGCGGACAAGGTCATCATCCGCAAGCTGGTCCTCGACAACGGCTCCCGGGTCAGGGATTTTTCGGGCCGGTCCCAGGAAGCTGCAGATCTGGCGCATGCCTTCCGGGTATTTGTCACGCCCACCATTCTGTTTGTCGATGCCGATGGCAGGGAACTCGCGGAACGCATGATCGGCATCAACACCCTCGAGATGTTCGGCGGTTATCTGGACGGCTGCATCGATACCGCCCTGCTGAACCTGAGGGAACCACAGCAGCTGTCCGCACGTTCGCCCTGCCGCCTGGGCCAGGATTAGCCCGCATTTCTTACCGGGATCCCGGATGCTGGTCGCTCCCGGCGGTCGCTTCGGGCTCCTCGGCAATTGCTCCTGCATTGCTCTACCTCCTGCATCCCTGCAGTCGTGCCCTCTCGCGACGATGGACAGGAAGTCCGAGTGTCGCGAAGCACAGGGATGCGCCAGAGCGACCACTTATACTTCCCTGTATGTCGTCCTGCCTCCCGCGGCACTTGGTGTACAAGGCCACTTCGCAGCCTTGCCCTGTACATCGCAAGTCCGGGCGCGGGCAATGTCCGAAAACACACTGTCTTGTTCACTATCTGTACTTTATTCATTTTCTCAGTATCTTATGTGACTCTACCGCCGCCCGGTGAGAAATGCGGGCTAGATCAGGACTGCAGTAACTTGATGCGCCGACGCACTTCCGCGACATGGCGGCGACTGACCTCGAGGCGCTCGTCGATCCCGTCGAGCTGCACCCTGAACCGGCCGCCGGCATCCTTCTCCAACCCGCACAGGTAGCACACCGCGACCAGTGCGTTGCGGTGCACACGGATGAACTGTTCCTGGAATTCATCCTCCAGTGACTTGAGGGTCTCCTCGATGAGCATCTGTCCCTCGGGCGTGGCGACGGTGACATATTTCTGGTCCGCCTGGAAATAGCGAATTTCCTCGATGGGTATCAGCTGCAGACTGCCGCGCACGCGCACACAGATACGGCTGCGTGCAATGCCGTGCTCGCCGGCCTGCTGGAGCGCGGCGGCCTGTACGCGTGTCAGGCGTCGGGCGTTTGCCAGTGCCTCGACCAGGCGCTCCCGGCGCACGGGCTTGAGCAGGTAATCGACGGCATGCATCTCGAAGGCCTCCAGCGCATGATCGCTGTAGGCCGTGGTAAAGATGATGGCGGGTGGTTGTTCCAGAGCCAGCAGGTGGCGCGCCGCCTCCAGGCCGTCCATGCCCGGCATGCGGATGTCCATCAGCAGGATGTC